>JBDREB010000304.1:0-3136 GCA_043820325.1 Planctomycetota bacterium
GGAAATACCGCCGTATCCAAGCGCGCCGGCTTCCGTAGCGGCCCAAACGCGCCGGGTGTGCTCGTTGAGGCACGAAGCCAAAACCTGATATTTCCGTCGAATTACAACTTCTGTCGTCATCTCGGTATTATACGCACTACAGCCCAAATTGCAACAGTTATTTATGCGCGGGCCCTTACTGCCCGATCTGCGGGATGCCGGGGTTCAATTGCTGCCCTTCCTGGAATTCTTAATCATGCATCCCAACCGTTTCGGATCCGGCTGCTCGGATGAACAAGCAGGAAATCTGATAGAACTCCTGGACAGCATCGACACGCCGGAGGCGATAGCCCTTATCCATATAGCCGGTTTTTCATTGAACATTGGAAAAGATACAATGACCAAGCATGGCGCGGTGCTGTATCCGCAGTACATCGCTTGGCAGGCCCGCATGAGCCCATGGGACTTTAAGGCGCTCAAGGAACTATGTCGGGCCCAAGGAATACCATGGGATCTCCCACCAGATATCGATGCCCAATGGATCCTTCTGCCTGAGGGGAAATATCGCACGGCGGCGAAAGCCTTTGATCGAATCGCAACCCGATTGACGGATCCTACGGCCTTCAACGCATCTTTCGTACCAGCCCTGCACGACAGGCTTGTTGTCTTGCTGGATGCACCGGATCCCCACATCCGCATAGAGGCCCTTCAGGCACTTATAGGTTTTGGCTTGGAACAGCCGCAGTATGCCCAAGCGTTCCTTTGTAAAGATGACCCCGACCTGGCAATTGCCGCCGCATCGGTACTCCTTTATGCCGGAGACCGGACATTCATCCGGGATGCAGTCAGCCGAAACCACGGCCCGGTCACCGGGGTCCGGCTTGAAGCTGTGCGCATCCTAAGTGCAGATTTCCTGATCCCGGCGGAAAATGCTTTGGCACTTTTTGGCGTCAGCCAGGCGCGTGAATCAACCATAGGCCGGTTTGGGTGGTTACCGTAGGGGCGGTTTTGAAACCCGCCCTTTATTGCCGTTACGCGATTAGCCGGGAGGGCGGGTTTCAACCCCGCCCCTACACGGTTGACATCCGGATGTTCCCCGCACAATCACCTGTGGGTCGGAAAAAGCGCCAAACCTTTTTCCGAAAAACATGCCCGGTTACGGATAGGGATCAGGAAATCTGAAGTGCGGCCTGCCCCCTTTTCAGAACAGGATCGGCGGTCGCGTCACTTCCCGACCTGCGACTTGCGACTCATGTTCCCCTCGACTTGCGACTCTTGTGCCTCCCCGAAGAGCCGAGCCGGCGCTCGGCGTTCCCAGGGGGACACAGGCTGAAACTATGGCAGACCGGCCTTCAATTTGTCAAGCTGGTGCATGAACAATTCCGCGCCCCACAGGTCAAGGGACGGCGCCTCATGGGCCGGAATGAATCGGCGCACATCTTCGGCGGCCTGCTTCCAATCGATCGCGGCGATCTTGCGGGACAATTCGGCCAGGACCCACGCCTTGTCGACGACCAGCCCCTGCCCCTTCCAAGGGCCCTGCTGGTCCAGAGCGGCACCGAGGAATGCGTAGTTGATGCCCGGGGTCTGGCTGGTATACCAGATGAAATCGTACCAGTCGCGGCCCTTGATATACTCACGGCAGAGGAGGGCGTGCAGTTTGCCGGAAAAAAGGGTGGGCTTGTCCTGCAGGGCGACCGAGGCGACGAACGGGAAATCCAAGTACTTCATCTCCGCCACGCTCCCGGCCGGTGGATTGACATCCACTTCCAGCTTGATCCGGATCTTGGCCGGGGGCCCGGTGCGGCCGGAATACTGCAGCCCGATGACCTTGCCGATGGAATCATCCTTGAGGAACGCCTTGCGGACCATGCTGTCGGCGTTGCTGCGGTCGGTGATCTCCAGTGAATACCCGTAGGCCGCGCACTCCCCGGCCAGGCCTTTCAGGTGGTCGGTGAGCTGGAATCCCGGGTCCGGGGCGCGCAGGAGGAAATCAAGGTCCTCCGAGAACCGGTTCAGTCCGTAAAAAACGCGGAGGCAGGTGCCGCCGTGAAGCAGGGCCTTCCCGTAGAACCCGCATCGCCCTAGGCCGGCCAACGCGATCTCCTGCGTGATCTCGCGGATGGCGTGGTTCTCCTCGATCTCGGTCCGGCAGTTGTACGAAGCCAGCCGGTCGCGGACAAGTTTGATACTCATGGTTTCAGCGCCTTCTTCCAAGCGTTCATAAATACCCGGACCCGCCCGTTCGTGCAGTTGTCAGCCACGGTATCAACCTCTTCAATATCAGCCGCCATCAGCTGTTCCGGTTCGATGCGCAGGCTTTCAGCCGCCTGATCGATGGACCGCCATTTCGCCCGGTTGATATGCACGAGGTCGGCCAGGGCCTTCACCGGTCCGGCCATGAAAAACACATTCCCATCGGCATCGGTACGCCGCTCCACCCCGGTCAACAGTATTTTCTGGGGTACCCGCTTGTAGACGAAAAGCCCCAGCGGCGTATCGAATTCCCGGCTGTGCGCCAGGCATGTATTGACACAGGCATGCACGGCTTCGGGGATCCAGCCGTGATAACTGAGGGCGGTTTCAAAACTGACATAACTGGGCCCGAGAATATGCTGGGCCGCGACAAAGGTACTGACCGGCGTTTTAAGGTATTTGGCCGCCAGGCAATACAGGCCGCGGCGGATGACCATAATCTCGCCGTGGGCCAGGGCCCTTTTCACCAGGCCGTACCGGCTATGGTTTGAACCGGTAAGTGCAGTAACAATATCGGCCGGGGTAAAATATCCACCGGGTGCGTTAAGGAAAAGTTCGGTCAATCTGTTCATATCAACTCACATTAATACATAGATGCTGTCACAATATGACTAATACTGATGTATTTTATAGCAATATTCAATAATTCAAGGGAAAAATGCCAATAATCTCATAGGACGGATATCAAGAGCCGAGCTGGTGTTATGCGTTCCCGGGGGTCGGCCGGGCCCCAAATCATAGACGAAATTATACATTTTGGTATTGAGCCTGTTGCGCAATCATTTTCATCAGACCTCCAGTACACTGCCGGCCATCAAACCGTTTGAAAAGTGCGCGTTGTTTCACCATGGCGCCACTTTTATGATGACAAGCTCGTTTTTTCAGCACAATCGGTTATGCC
>JBDREB010000305.1:0-2730 GCA_043820325.1 Planctomycetota bacterium
CGCAAAAAGTCCACAATCCTACTGTGTGCGCGCTTTTCCCCGTAGCTGCGACCCTTGCGGTCGCCCATCCGAAGGCGGGGTCAAGCCCCGCAGCTACAAGGACTTGCGAGGAAGCATGGTTACCACCGGCAGGACCGTCCCAGGACCTGTGGAGCATGACAAAGATCCTTTTTGCGATTCCGTCAGCATTGAGCATTGAAAATTGTGCGGTTATCCGGGGTTTTTCCGGGCATGCCGTGCCCGCGGCGGTCTGCGACCCGGATGCGCGTACGGCTGACGGTGATGACCATGAAAGGGGAAGCGCATGAAAACGCAGGGCACGGATATCCTCTATTTCAAGATCGGACCGCAGGCGGCCCCCACCCTGCGCGTGGACCAGGGCGAGGATTTCCGGGTGATCACCCAGATGAACGCGGGCCCCTGGCTCAAGGATCATCCCGACGGTGCGGCCCTGGCCGCGAAGATCCGCGACGGCAACCCGGCCGGCGGGTGCATATTCGTGAGCGGCGCCAACCCGGGCGACATGCTGGCCGTGACGATCAAAAGCATCACCCTCGGGCCGGTGGGCTACACCCAGTTCGGCGGTTCCACCGGCGCCATGCCGGCCTGGTTCGGTTCGAGCGGCGTGGGCCGTCACGCGAAAGTGGTGGCGATCAGGGACGGGTGCGTGGAATGGAGTCCCGCGCTCAAGCTCAGTGCCCGGCCCATGCTCGGGTTCGTGGGCACGGCGCCGAGGCATGAGACCATCCGCAATGCCTGGGGAGGCCCGTGGGGCGGCAACCTCGACGCGCCCGAAGTCTGCGCCGGCGCCACGCTTTTCCTGCCGGTGGAAATTGCCGGCGCCCTGCTCATGGTGGGCGACATGCACGCCCTGCAGGGGGACGGCGAGATCTGCGGCGCGGGCGGCATCGAGACCGGGGGCGAAACCGTACTCAACTGCCGGGTCATGCCGCGGCCGAAGTCGTTTTCATGGCCGCGGGTGATCGATGACACCCATATCATGGTCCTCGCCAGCGGCAAACCGGCTGAAGACGCCTTTCGCTGCGGCCTGGAAGCCCTGATCCTGTGGCTGGAAGAAGAATACCGCATGGCCCGCGGCGAAGCTTTCCTCCTCCTCGGCTAGGTCCTCGATGCCCGCGTCACCCAGTTCGTGAACCCCTCGTACACCTACTGCCTCAAGGTGGCGAAGAAATACCTTTGATCATTTGATCCGGTGGCGAGGGAATATTTTCATTGACTTCGCAGATGCCGCGGTTATGATATGTTCTTGATCCCGTTGGTGTTGTCACTTGGTATGAGAATCGGGCAAGGCTTGGAAAAGAACCAATTGAGTATATCGGCAGGTCGCAGTGATCATTGGTTTCGTATGTTTAAACCGCACGATTGTTCTGTTAAAGCGAACAAATGAACGAGTTGGCCCAGTTGGTTTGCTCGCGCGTGAGGGCGGGGATATTCCGGGTGCTTTTTGGATCCCGGGGCGGACCTTTGCATATGCGTGAGATCCAGCGCCAGACCGGTTTTGCCATAGGAACAGTACGACAGGACCTTGCCAAATTGGTAAAACTGGGTCTGCTGATCCGCCGGCAGGATGGCAACCGGGTATACTATGCGGCCGATGATCGGCATCCTTTGGCGCACGATATCCGCCAGATCGTGCTCAAGACGGCGGGTCTGGCCGATGTGCTGCAAGGGGCGCTGGCGGGGAACGCCATCCGCTGTGCCTTGGTGTTCGGGTCGGTGGCGGACGGCACGGCCACGGCGGCGAGCGATATCGATCTCCTGGTGATCGGCGAGATCGGTTTGCGGAAATTGTCCGGCCTCCTCGCGGGAACGGGTGATCGGCTGGGAAGGGAGGTCAACCCCCTGGTAATGACCCCGGCCGAATTCGGCAGGCGCATTCGCGCGCAGGAACATCTGGTCACCTCCATTGCGGGGGTGCCGAAAATATTTGTGATAGGATCGGAACATGACCTTGCAGCAATGGGTTGATAACGGCTGGCTGAAACCATATGTGACCAGCCGGCAGGAGATCGCCAACCTGCGGGCGATCGCGCGGCGTGACCTGGGTGACGCCCGGACCGGCGTTCTTTCCGACGACTGGCGTTTCGGTATCGCTTATAACGCCACGCTTAAATTGTGCACGGTCCTGCTGTACGCGGAAGGATATCGTGCGATGCAGAATCTGGCGCACTACCGGACCTTGCAGGCCCTGCCGCTGATCCTGGGAGCCGGCCGCACGGCCGATGCCGGGTACCTTGAGATCTGCCGCGCCAAACGCAATAGCGTCGAATATGACAGCGTTGGCGGCGCGACCAGGGCCGACGCGGATGAACTGGCCGCGTTCGGGGAGGTCCTGGCGGAGGAAGTTGACCAATAGCTGCGTACCCGCCATCCGGAGCTGATGGCGTCGTGACTCGCGCCACCCGGTTCGCGAACCCCACCTACACCTACTGCCTCAAGGTGGCGAAGAAATACCTGGCCGGGTCCCATTAAGGGAACCGGTTCACGGTATACGGAAACCCCGAGGCAGAGCTCGGGGTAAACTCCAGGCGGATCGGCCGACGGTATACGGTGTACGGCTTTGATCCGGACCGTAAGTGCCCGTAAATGAATAAAGTATCCATTTCGACATAGAGATTCCGTCCGCAGCCAAGGCGCGAGGAGGAGCCGTATCAATGGAAAGATCCGGCGTCGACGAGCAACGCCGGATGCGGACGGAAGATCATGTCC
>JBDREB010000306.1:0-6245 GCA_043820325.1 Planctomycetota bacterium
GGACATGATCTTCCGTCCGCATCCGGCGTTGCTCGTCGACGCCGGATCTTTCCATTGATACGGCTCCTCCTCGCGCCTTGGCTGCGGACGGAATCTCTATGTCGAAATGGATACTTTATTCATTTACGGGCACTTACCGGCCGGGGTCGGCCGGACAGGCGAGCAGGCGCTGTTCCTCGGTGTCCCAGATCACCAGCGTGCGCCCGGGCGCGTCGATTTTAGCGTCCACGCATATAAATTGCGTATCTTCGATCACGGCCTGGTGCATGCGGTGGAAATGCCCGAACACCCAGGCCCGCGGCCGGTATTCCAGTTCCTTCCACAACCGTTCCAGTTCCGCCTCGCCGCGGTCATCCGGGGCCCCCGGATCGAAGCCGGCTTCCGTGATGTGGGTGTTGACCCCCAGCGCCAGCCCGGGTGTACCCCGCAGGCCGATGCCGATGCGGGTGGGGCAGGAATGGGTGACGATGAGCACGGGGCGGGTCCGGTTGAAGAGGGCGGCCGCCTCGGCGCGCTGGCGGCGCAGGATGTAGTTGGGGATGCCGCCGAGCAGGCCGCGGCGCTGGGGCCGGTCCACATGCAGGGCGCCGCCCATGAACCCGGCGGTCGACGATCCGAAGTGCGCCAAAGACGGCCGCGGCTGGTAGACGAGGTTGAATTCCTCCGCCCAGGCGGCGGCCGCGCCCGACCGCAGGGCGCGGCGCAGCCAGGCGTGGTCCTCGTGGTTGCCGTCGATGACATGCAGGGGCACCGGGAAGCGGACCCGTTCCCCGCCGAGCTGTTCCATGGCCGGCCCCGTCAGGCCGAAATCGCCGACCTGGATCGCGGCGGCGATACGGTAATTGCTCTGCACCCGCCGCAATTCCGCGGCCAGCGCCTGGTGGCGGCCGTGGACATCGCCGACGATCAAGACCCGCATGGCCCGCTTTGTCCGCCCGGGGGCCGGACCGGTCCCGCCGCCGTTGGGCCGCCCGCGCCGCTCATGCCGTGCGCGCGAAGTCCATCTGGAGGCGCGCCTGGAACACGGCGATGTCGGCGAAGATCTTTTTCAGGACCGAGCGTTCCAGGTGGGTCAATTCGTCGAGGCTGATGTGGTTGTCGGGCGGCACCTCGCGTCCCACCTGTCCCGCCTGGTGCGCCAGGCGCATCTGCGTGAGCGTGGTGTAGGCCTGCACCAGTTCGTCGTGGCTGGTGGGCACCAGCACGCCCTTGTCGCGCAGGCGGGCCAGGCGCTCCAGCGTGTTGCATTCGGCCAGATCGTTCTTGAGGGCGTAGATCCGGGCGAAATTGACCACCGGAATGATGGCGCTCTTGATGCTGAAGGTGGCCGGGTGTTCGCCCCCGCTTTCGAGCTGGATGTTGCCGAAGAACCCGCGCGGCGGCTTGAACTGCAGGGTGGTCAGGGCGAGGTGGAAGAAAAAGGCGGGCCGGCCGCCGGCCAGGAGTTCCTGCAGGTGCCGGCGCAGTTCGATGACCAGGCCGGCATCGCCATGCCCGCAGCGGAAATCGAAGAGGATGTTCATGTCCACCAGGTCCTGGGGGTTGGCATTGGTCACCCACTCGGTGAAGTACCGGTGCCAGCCGGAAAGCGGCCGGCACCACTTGGGATTGGCGGCCATGGTCTCACCCTTGCAGCGGCGGTAGCCGATGAAATCCAGCCCGTCGCATATGAAAGCGCCCAGCCGCAGGAAGTGGGCCTGGGCCCCGGCCTGGAGGGGTTCGGGCACATCGGCGTAGACCAGGGCGTTGTCCTGGTCGGTGGCCAGCGTCTGCTCGCCGCGCGCCGCGCTGCCCAGCACCAGGAAGGTGTAGGCCGCCGGTGGGACCCCGAGCGCGGCCTCGGCCAGGCCGATCATCCGGTCGGTCGCCGCGTCGTACACGCTGGTGATGATGCGGGTGATGTGTTCCACGCGCGTGCCGCTGTCGATCAGGGTCTTCACCGCCACCGGGAGCCGGGCGCAGATGTCGCGCAGTTCCTCGCGGGAACCGGCGCGCTCGATCTCGCCGATGAGCAGGCCCACGGCGTGGCGCTGGGCGTGCAGGATCTCCGTGCCGGCCAGCACGCCGCGCACGGCGCCGCGGTCGTCGGTGACCACGAGGTGCTGGAGGCGGCGCTCCTGCATGAGCCGGGCGGCCTCGAACATGAGGGCCTGGTCGGGGATCCGCACCAGCGGCGCGCTCATGATCGTGCTGACCGGCTGGCCGGGATCGCGGCCGGCGGCCAGTACGCGGTCGCGCAGGTCACAGTCGGTGACGATGCCGATCGGTTCGCCGCCCGGCGCCTTGACCAGGATGGCGCCCGCCCGGGCCCCGGTCATGGCGGCGGCGGCCCGGCGGATGGGGGTGTCAAGATCGCAGGCCAGGGTCGACAGGGCCGCGGACCTGACCGGCCGCGTGACCAGCGGCAGGGTGGTCTGCAGTTCGGCCAGCAGGCGCGCGGCCCGTTCCTCCGTCTTCTTGTGCGCCGTGATGTCGTGGAGGGAGAGGATCTGGCCCGTCTCCCCGCCGATCTGCACCGGCACGGCGGCCAGGCGCATGTCAGTGACGGTCCCGTCCCTAGCGGTAAGACGGGCGTGCGTGTCGGCCATCGGTTCGATGATGCGGTCGAGCGTCAGGTCGGCCAGCTCCCGCTCGGTGTACCCCAGGCGGTTGAGCAGGATGGTGTTGGCGTAGACCGGGCGGTCGTGGAGGACCATCAGGATGCCTTCGGTGGTGCCCTCCACCAGCAGGCGGTATTTCTCCTCGGAAGCGCGCAGGGCGTTCTCGGCCTGCCAGCGCCGGAGTTCCAGGGCGTAACCCTGCCGCGTGACATACGCCAGGAGCAGGCCGATGACGACCGAAATGCCGATGGAGATCCCGATCACCCGGCCGGTGATGCGGTCGATCTTGGCCTCAACATCATCGAGGTAGACGCCGGTCCCGATGATCCAGCCCCACGGGGCGAAACCCTTGACAAAGGAGAGCTTGGGGGCGATATGCCGGGGGTCGTCCTTCCACTGCCAGAGGTAATCGGTGTATCCCTCGCCGCCGGCCCGGACCAGGTCGGTGAAGGCCACGAAGAGCTTCTTGCCGGCCGGGTCGGTGTAGCCGGAAAGGTCCTGGCCGTTCAGTTCGGGCCGGTAGGGGTGCATGATCATGCGGGGCTGCATGTCGGTGATCCAGAAATAATCCTTGCCTTCGTCGCCGTAGCGCATCTGTTCGATGCGGGCCAGGGCGATCTGCTGGGCGTCCGCGCGGGTGAGCGCCCCGCGCTCTTCCTGCGCGTACAATCCCTCCAGTTCGCTCCAGCCGGTCCGGGTCAGCTCCCGGATCGTCTCCTTCTTGCGTTCCACGAACTCGCCGCGTTCGGCGGGCAGGATGATGGCGAATATGAGCCCCAGGCACAGGGCGAAGGTGACGGCGGAGGGCGCGACGATGGTGAACATGAAACGGCGCCACTGCGGCCGCGGCGGGGGGCCGGACGGGGGCTTGGGCGCACTCATGCCGGGTTCCTTTCATGCTGCCCCGGGCTGCCGGCGGAACGGTTGAAGGGGGCCGACCGGGGCGGGCGGTGTATGTTATCCCTGCAGTCATCATCATAACCGGCAAATTCCGCGGTGCAAGCAAAAAACATCCGGCCGTTTTCCGCTTGAGTTACCGGGCCGCCGGGGATACAATACGATAGTTCAGCAGGCCCTGCGGTGAAGCTCAACCAGCCCCATGCCATGTACACACTGGGATTCCTGTTCTATTTCGCCATGGGGTGCGTGGAACTCCGTCGTGGCGGGGCAGGAGCGGAAGGCCGGAAAGCCTGATCAGGGGAAGATCGCCAAATATGAATTTATGCTTGACATCTCCGGCCGCGGGGCTACCATATCCTCCCGCATCTCTTGGGAATACCGTGCAATATTCATTTACCCGCGTTCTGTCAGATGAAAGGGCGTTTTGGATATGAATGAAACATCGTCCTTGAATTCCAAGGCCGGGACCGGCCCGAATTTCCGGCGGAAGGCGATCTTTGATTTCGGGCTGTTCGCGGTCTTCTTCCTTTTCTATCTGGGGGCGGCGGTCATCCAGACCCCGTCATTTAAATCGCTGGCGACCGCGCAGGTGCTCAACATGCCTTTCGGCCTGCTGATGTCCCTGCTGATCTTCCCGGTGTCATGGGGCCTCATCTTCATCTGGTTTTGGAAGGCGAGGTGATCCCCATGCCGGACGCTTCAGCATTAAACAGCGGTATTATCATCGGGTTCATCCTTTTCTTTGTTGTGGCAAGCATCGTCATCACCTGGTGGACCAGTCGTATCAGCAAATCGACCAGCGACTTTTATGTGGCCGGCAAGGGCGTGCCGTGGATCCAGATGGGGATCGCCATGGTCGGCAGTTATCTGTCGGCCGCCAGTTTCCTCGGCTGCGCCGGCGATATCGGTGTCTTCGGCATCGATTCGATCTGGCTTTCGATCGGGTTCTTTGGCGGCTACATGGCCCTTTTGCTGCTCATCGCCGGGCCGCTCCGCAATGTCGGTTCATACACGGTCGCCGGCGCCCTGCACCGGCGTTACCCGGACAACCGGATCAAACTCGCCGTCATGGTATGCACGGTCATCATCTCGACCTTCTATCTTGTGCCGCAGATGCTTGGCGCCGGTTTGCTATTCGAATTGCTGCTGGGGTGGAATTTCGTGTGGGTCACCATCGGGCTCGGCGTATTGATGAGCATGTATATCATCTTCGGCGGCATGAAGTCGACCCTCTACAACCAGGTGATCCAAGCGCTCTTTCTCTGGTTCACCATGGTCGTACTTATGGTCCTGGCTTTCATCTTCGTCGGCCACGGGTCATTTGCCGGGATCCTGGCCACCGCGGCCGAGGCGGTCCCGCCGATCCTGGCCGGAAAAAACCCCGCCGTTGTGAGCGCGATCGCCCAACTGCCCCCTGACCAGGCTATCGCCACCGCCCGCAGCCTCATGCCGGATGCGCCCAGCGCGATGAGCATCGGCGTCAAGAGCAACAGCACCCTGGCCATGATCAGCACCGTGATCGCCCTGGTATTCGGGACGGCCGGCCTGCCGCATATTCTGATCATGTTCTTCACCGTGCCGAGCGCCAAGGCCGCCAAGAAAAGCGTCACGCTCTGCATCGCCGCGCTGGGAATATTCTACCTGTGCGCCATCACGCTCGGGTTCCTCCTCTTCCCCGCGATCTACACGAAACTGGTCAGCTGGATCGCGCAGGGGGCCACCGGGGTCGGCATGGCCAAGAACATGGCCGTGCTTGAGATCAGCAAGCTGGTCGGGGGCCCCTGGCTCATGGCCATCGGCGCGGCCGGCGCGGTGGCGGCGATCCTCTCGACCTCGGCCGGGTTGATGATAACGGTCGCATCGTCGATCAGCCATGACCTGTACAAGGTCTACATCAATCCCAGCGCGAGCGACAAGGAAGAGGTGAGTGTCGCCAAAATAACCACGCTCGTGATGTCGGGTGTCGCGGTCGTCCTGGCCGTTGTGCTGAAGAACGAGAACATCGCCTGGCTGGTCATGCTCGCGTTCAGCATCGCGGCGAGCGCCATCTTCCCGGCCATGCTCGCGACCCTGTGGTGGAAGAACGCCACCAAGCAGGGGATCTTCGCGAGCATACTTACGGGGCTGGCCGTGTCGGTCGTGTTCATCGTCATGCTTCTTACCGGCGTCAAGAACGACCCGATCTTCGGTCTGCCGACATCCGGCGGCCCCGGTGTCTTCGGGGTTACCGCGGCGTTCGTGGCGCTTATCGTCGTCAGCCTTCTTACCAAGGACAGGGGGAAGGATCCGGAAGAGTTCCTGGCTATCGCTCACAAACCGGATGTTGATTGACCGGCGCAACCAGGGGCCACCGCCGGGATCGCATCCGGCCTTCAGCATGACCCGCTGAAACGA
Source organism: Planctomycetota bacterium (assembly GCA_043820325.1). Taxonomy (GTDB): domain Bacteria; phylum Planctomycetota; class JBDREB01; order JBDREB01; family JBDREB01; genus JBDREB01. Next base: position 5,895 of record JBDREB010000306.1, read on the forward strand.
TCAATTGCGGGTATCCATCTTTCGCTGGATACATGAGCGGGTGGGTTGGCTATCGAATGCAGAAGGGGAACCATCAAGCTGCTATTGGGCGCTTTTAGGGATTTCTTGTCCTATACATCGCACATCGGCAATCGCAAATCGAAAATTCCCTCGATCGAATGTCGAAGGGAAGAGATGGACCGCACCGCCGGGGACGGGGTGCTTCTGGGCAAGATAAGTGCCCGTAAATGAATAAAGTATCCATTTCGACATAGAGATTCCGTCCGCAGCCAAGGCGCGAGGAGGAGCCGTATCAATGGAAAGATCCGGCGTCGACGAGCAACGCCGGATGCGGACGGAAGATCATGTCCC
>JBDREB010000307.1:0-2657 GCA_043820325.1 Planctomycetota bacterium
TGGGTATTCTCAAAGCGCTTTGGCTGCCTATCGACATGAAGCGGCTCCCGGCCAAAGGGCTCGTCACATTCACCGAGCCTTTGGCAACCTGAAGACATGGCTCTTGGGGACGCACCATGGCGTCGACCCGAAGTACTTGGCACAGTATCTCGACGAGTATGTGTTCCGATTCAATCGGCGTAATACACCGATGGCAGCATTCCAAACCCTGTTGGGCCTGGCGGGTGTAAGAAAACCCATCGGATATCGTGCATTGACGGAACCGGTGTCAAAGGGATAAACATATGTCCTGATTTTCAGGGCGTTAATGCGATTTCTTCGAATATAATGCATATAATCGGGGCAATTTAATGTAACCATACGGAGGCGCCGGTATTGAAAGATGGGCGATCCGTGGATCACCTGTAAAAGTAGAGGCGACCGGCCGGTCGCCCCTACGGGAATGGGGAACAGCCCTGACGGCCTTGACTATGAATGATGGAACCGGCCTCCTGCGGCGGAGCCATAAGTTGCAGGTCTGAGCTTGATTTGAACCTGCAATCTAAACCCCCTTTCGTGTCCATCCCGAGCGGCCATGGGCCCTCGGGATTCAAAGCAATTTCGTGTGTTTCGTGGTAAGATCCTCACTCCACTTCCAGGAGCATCCGCGACTTGGGCACGGCCCACCCCAGGAGGCCGTTGACGGAATAGGAGGTGATGCGGGCGTCGATATACCGGCACGATTCATCCTTGGCGCGGGCATGGCTCTGGCCGCGGATGCCGCCGTTAAACTCGGCCGAGGCGATATCGGTCACCTGCCAGCGCAGGAGCCAGTGGACCCAGCGTTTCATGGCGCTGTCGAACTCTTTGGTCTTCAGCATGCGTTTGAGGTTGACGGCGAAGACCAGCGAAGTTGCCGCCGCGTCGTTGATGCCGCCGATGCGGCCCGAGGGTTCGGTCCAGCCAGCCATCGAGCCATTCGCGAAGAGCTTTGATCAGGCCGGGATTGCCGTTGTACCGCGCCACTTCAAAGGCCGGGTGCATGATCAGGAAGTGGGCGTGACCGTCCTTTTCCAGCGGCCGCTCGAACCGCAGGTCGGCCGTGCCCATCTCCTGGTTGCGGAAATGGCGGTGCCCCGCGGCCGTGACCGTGGTGATCTTCACCGCCGAGCGTGCCGATTCCATGCAGGCCTCTAACCGGACCGGGTCGCCGTACCGCCACCACCCCATGAGCGCGATCTGGTTCATCCCCTCCTCGTAGGCGTGGAGCGGGTCCATGGCGTGCCGGTTGAGCCCCCGGTCGAAATAGGTCTTGAGCAGGAACACGGCGTCGCGCAGGCATTCGGCCCTGGCGGCGTCCCGGGGCACGGTGAAGAGTTCCATTTCCGCGCCCGCCCCGGCGGCGCCGCCGAGGACCGCGCCGGCCGGCAGGCTCAGGGAGAGCCACAGGCGCCGGCCCGGGGGAATGATGCGGTCGGAAACATCCATGATGATATGCACCGGCCCGGGGCCCGCCAGACGGAAATCGGCGCCCGCGAGCTCCCGTCGGGGATCGACCGGGTCCTGAATCCGCAGGCTGATCTCGGCCTCGGGGCCCACGCCCGTGAGCGTGCCGGTCAAGCCGACTGCGATGATCGCAAGCTCTTGGCCCAGCACGCTTCGTCAAGCTTGCCGTCGATCACCGGCGTGACGGTGACATACGGAATCACCACCTCCGGCTCGGCGGCTTGGGCGGTCATTAATGGCAGTATGCCACCCAAGGCTGCCGCCAACCATACGGACCGGCATAGGCCCTGGAAAAACCCGCGGGAAGCCGTTAAGTCACCCATGTTCATCTCCACCATCAACAGACAGGTTCCCCGGTCTTACAAATCGAAAATCGGCATTCGGCAATCGGCAATTCTTCTAACCCCTGCCCCCCGCATGGGGGCATGTGCGGCAGCCCGGGCTGGACCCGCCGCTCGGGCAGCCGGTCGGCGCCGGCTTTTTGACGAAGGCGGCCATGCCGCCGCCGATCAGCCGTTCCACCCGGCCCTTGCACTCTGGGCAGGCGGAAAGCGGTTTGTCGGTCATACGCTGTTCGGCTTCAAAGGTGAGGCCGCATTTTTGGCATTTGTATTCGTAGGTGATCATGAGACCATGCTCCCGTTCAAAGTGGCGAAAGAACCCATTATACCCGTCAACCGCGGACGGGCAAGGTCATTTTTGCATTGAAATTTGCTTGACAAAACCGGGTCGAAGTGGTATTGTGTGGTGGTCTTATCCGTTCCATGGGAAGATTTGAGATGAGCATGACGGCCCGGGACCTCGGCTTGCTGCGACTTTGCGGCACCCAGGGGAGGTGCGCCGGCCGGATTTGATCCCGATGGCAGTACCGACCCTGAAGCCCGTTACGGTTTCAGGGTTTTTTCATTTCAGGACCATTGCATGACCGCAGGCGACGACTTGAAGAGGAGATGAACATGACCCGTTTTGCATCCATCCGCGTTCATCCGCGCGCATCAGCGGGCGCCCGCCCATTCCCGGCGGCCTTGCGACTTAGTACACCGCCCCATAATAAAGGGGTCAAAAGAGGGCGCGCCGGTACCACCGTGGCATTCTTTTCCGCTGTAGGGGCACGGCATGCCGTGCCCTCGCGTACGCCAGCTTGTGGACGGAGTCGAGGAAGATCCAGCCCG
>JBDREB010000308.1:0-2815 GCA_043820325.1 Planctomycetota bacterium
CAAAAATGAAAGGTGTCAATCACAATGTGGCCGCCGGGGGGGAACCCCCCCGGCATCCTCTTCACCCCTCGATCTTTCTCTATCCCGGAGACCGCAATTCTAATCGTCGCGGGAACCTCAATTCTAATTGTCGCTTGACAGTGCGCCGCCTTTCCCCACGGATGGATGGTATCGGCACGGCGACCATCGATACAATGCGTGCTGGTATCAGCCCACGGGCTGGGAACGGCCCTGCAGGTTTGTGGCCATGCGGATACGCGACAAGGCCGAAGAAGGGCAAAGCCTGTTTCCGGAAACCGCGTATACCTACCGGATATTTGTCACCGATCGCATGACCAGACCGCATAATGTCATCGCCGAATATGACCAACGCGCGGATGTGGAAAATTCGATCAAAGAATCCCAGGATGAGGGCATCATGGCTATTCCATCCAAGAAATTCCAGGCCAACTGCGCTTTCTTCCAGATCGCGATGCCGGCGTATAACATCTGGCGCTGGATAAAACTCATTGACGCCCGCAGTCAATGCCGGAACACCACCGCCGCGGAAGTGGCCGATGCACCCGTACAGCGGGAAACCATCCGCATGACCAGGCTGAAGAAACTGTTCGTGCCGGCCAAACTTACCTTCCATAACAACAGAGGCAACATTTTCCATGCCCATGGTCCTGTATCCGGCTGTGGAGCTTCCCGTGCAAAATGGTCCGGGCGCGGTCGACATACCGGAGGAGGTGCCTGAGGTCGGCGTTCGCGCCCAGGGCCGCCTTCTCGCGGATCGCGTATTCGGCCCCCCGCACCAGGCCGGTCACGAAGGCGAAGGCTGTCGTGTCGAAGATCTCCGTCCCCTTCACCTTCACATATACGGGCGAGGTGTGCGCGGCCGTGCCCTGACGCGTGCCGCCGTGCGAACCGGCCCGCAAGGCGAGCCGGCAGGCGCCCTCCACGCGCACGCGCTCATCCAGCCGCGCCGACCACAGACCGCCCGCGGCCACGGCGGCGGCGCGGCCGATGACCCGGCCGTTGTGCACAAGCTCGACGAAATCGAAAGGCTGGGTCGAGTCGGCCCGGCCCGCGACATGGAGCCGGGCGCCGCCCCGGCCAAGGTCGGCGTAGGTACGGCAGCAGCCCAGGATCGTGGTATTCGACATCTTGTCCGTGCCGCCCACCACGGGCACGCCGCCGGCCGAGGTTGAGGAAGTTGTAATAGTAGCCGTAGAGCTGTTCCGGCTCGTAGTTCATGGAATAGGCGCACTCGACCGCGTCGACCAGGCCGCTCATGATGAGGGACGCGTTCTCGCAGACCGGGTACGGGAAGTGCGGGATCACCGTCAGGCCGCCCTGGGCGCGCGCCTTTTCGAGCCATTCGCCGATCACGCACTCCAGTTCCGCGCCCAGTTCCGCTTCGTCGGCGTCACCGGTGCAGAAGGGATAAACGGGTTCCCTCAAGCCCAGCAGGGAGGAATGGCCCAGCGTGTGCTGGCGGTTCTCCTGCCCTACCCAGACCAGGTTGTCGCGCGTGGAGACCTTGGCCAACCCGCCGGTGAAGTCCCAGGTGTCGGTGAAGAAGTCCCCCCACTGGGAGACCAGGATATTGGTGACATCCACATCCTCGGCCGCTGACTCGAGCACCGCGGTGGTGGGCGAAATGAAATGCACATGCGTATCGGCCGTGAAGAATCCCTCGCGCTTGGCGTTGAAGGCCCGTTCCAGGCGCAGGTCGAGCGTACCGCCCGTCGGGCGGACCTTGCGGCGCAGAATGCGGTACTCGAACCCCTTGGCCGCCTCGACATGCAGGTCGCCCCCCGGCACGCGGATGGAGAAGTCACCATTCACGTAGGCGTAGGGCGTGCCGTTGTAAACGCAGTCGCCGCCCGTCTCGATATTCCATTCCGTGCGGGGCATTTCCGGGTGGCCGGTCGGCGCCAGGTAGCGGCCGCCGCTGTCGGCGAAATGGACGCGCGCGGCCGTGGGCCGGCCGTGCTCGTCGAGTATGCGCATCCGCAGGTAGCGCTCGTCCGTATTGAGCTTCCGCACGGTCACGCCCAAGCGGGCCAGCGGCCGGCCGGCATCGAGTGCCGCGGCGGGAAAAACCACCTTCCGGGCGCGTTTCCCGGTCCGGACCGTGACGGGCACCTGCTCGTCGGGCGCGGCGAACACATCGGCGTGGACCCGGCGGCCGTCGGCGCCGCGATCGAACCCGCCCCGGCCCCGGACCGTCTCTTTGAGCCAGGCCGCCCCACGCGGGCCCCGCGTGGGCCGCACACGAAAGACCTGGCCCCGCGCCGCGGCCACGGCCACCGTACTGCCGGCCGGACCCTCCACGAGCAGTTTCCGCTTGGGGCTCCGGCGCAGGGGGTTGCCCGCGCCCTGCTGGAGCGTGAGGCCGAATAGGACGACATTCCATTCCCCGACCGCGGTGATCGTCACACCAGCTAGGGGCCGGCGCGGATGCGGGTTCTCCCAGGGAAAGAGCCATTCGCACACCGGCCCGAAATGCCGGTTGCGGGTGTGCGTGGTCAGGGCGAAGGTGTCGTTGCCGTCGCGGGGGCCCGCGGGATCGACCCATTCGGTGTCCCGGGAGAACCAGGCCCGGAACGGTTCCGTCCCCCAGCGGAATATCACCGTGCCGGTCTCAAAGAACAGGCGGAACGGGAAGCGCGCCATGGTCCCGTCGCGGTAAGGCGGCGTTAATATATTAAGGTAGCAAGTCAGTCTTGCAATTTGGGCGGATGATATAATTCCAATCACCATGAAACGAGTTGCGATCCAAATGAACATCACGCATTTCTTCGTCCGTTACCTTGCGGCCAGTCGG
>JBDREB010000309.1:0-12277 GCA_043820325.1 Planctomycetota bacterium
GGGTTTCAAACCCGCCCCTACGGTAACCACCCAAACCGGCCTATGGTTGATTCACGCGCCTGGCTGACGCCAAAAAGTGCCAAAGCATTTTCCGCCGGGATCAGGAAATCTGCAATTACATGAGCCGGGGCTGGCTGGCCGATTTCGTGCGCGGCCTCAGGGGCGTGGACAAGCTCGCGGCGGGCGACCGGGTCCTGATCGTCGAGGCGTGCAACCATTCCCGCATCGCCGAGGACATCGGCACGGTCCAGATCCCCAAGGCGATCGCCGCCCGCTTTCCCGGTGTGACCGTGGAACACAACTTCGGCCGCGAGTTCCAGGACAACCCCGACCTCGGCCGCTACCGGCTCGTGATCCACTGCGGCGGGTGCATGATCGCGCCTCAGGCCCTGACCGCCCGGGTGCGCGACCTGACTCAGATCGGCGTGCCCTTCACCAACTACGGCCTTTTCCTCTCCGCCCTCCAGGGCGAAGCGGCCCTGCGCCGCGTCCTCAATCCATGGGGGATCGAGCCCTGATACACTCCGGCCACTGGTCGGAATTCCCTTGACATGGCCCTGTTCGGCATAGAATACACATCTTTTACTTGGCACTAATTTGTACAGAAAGTGGAGGTTTTACCCATGGCAGATCTACCCATCGGCGTCGACCTTAAAGGCGAAGTGTGTGCGATCACCGGCGGCGCGGGTGTGTTGTGCTCCTGCATGGCCGAGTATATCGCCGCGGCCGGCGCCAAAGTGGCGGTCCTCGATATCGCCGAAGAACAGGCCACCAAGGTCGCCAATGCCATCAAAAAGGCGGGCGGCGAAGCCCAGTTCTTCACCTGCAATGTGCTGGAAAAGGAATCGATCAAGAAGTGCGCCGAAGCCATTGAAAAGAAGTACGGCCCGGTGACCATCCTCATCAACGGTGCGGGCGGCAACAGCCCCAAGGCGACCACGAGCGTGGAATGGCTGACGCCCGAGACGGTCAAGGCCGCGCTGGACGACGAAAAGAGCATCTTCAACCTCGACGAAAAGGCCTTCCAGTTCGCCCTGAACCTGAACCTCATGGGCACCCTCCTGCCTTCCCAGGTCTTCGGGCGTTCCATGGCCGTCCGCGGCAAGGGGAATATCATCAACATCTCTTCCATGTCGGCCTACGCACCGCTCACCAAGGTGGCGGCCTACTGTGCCGCCAAGGCGGCGGTGACCAATTTCACCGAGTGGCTGGCCGTCCATTTCGCCAAGGTCGGCATCCGCGTCAATGCCATTGCCCCCGGGTTCCTGGACACGGCCCAGAACCACTTCCTGCTCTTCAACAAGGACGAAACCCTTTCCGACCGCGGCCGCAAGATCATGGCCAAGACCCCCATGGGCCGTTTCGCCACACCCGATGAACTCATCGGCACCCTGCTTTACCTGCTATCGAATAAGGCGGCCGGGTTCGTGACCGGCGTGGTCATCCCCGTGGATGGCGGGTTTACCGCGTATTCGGGCGTCTGAACCGGGACTGCTGGTCCAAGGAGTAACGGTGGTCGCCAAGCCCGTCCGCATTTTAGCTGACGAGAACATGCCTTTTGCCCGGGAGGCCTTTGCCACTTTGGGCGAGGTGCGCGCCATGGGCGGCCGCAAGATCGCCCCGGCCGATGTGGCGGCGGTCGACGGCCTGATGGTCCGTTCCATCACCAAGGTGAACGCCGGCCTGCTCGAAAAAAGTCCGGTCTCGTTCGTCGGCACGGCCACCATCGGCGTCGACCATGTGGACACCGCCTGGCTGGCAGGCCGGAAGATCGCATTTGCCAGCGCGCCCGGGTGCAATGCCAATTCCGTGTCCGAATACATCCTGGCCATCCTCCTTGAAATGGCCGCCCGCAAGGGGTTCACGCTCAAGGGCAAGAGACTCGGCATCGTGGGCGTGGGCAACGTGGGGTCGCGTGTGGCCGTGAAGGCCCGGGCCGCGGGCATGGAAGTCATATTGAACGACCCGCCCCTTGCGGAAAAGACCGGGGATAAAAAATACCGACCGCTGGACGAGATCTTCGCGGCCGACTTTGTCACCATGCATGTGCCGCTCGAAAAGGCCGGTCCGTATCCCACCCATCACATGGCCGATGCGTCCTTCTTCAAGCGACTGGGCCCGGGCAAGGGGTTCATCAACGCCAGCCGCGGCGGCGTGCATGACACGGCCGCGCTGAAAGCGGTCATTGCGAAAAAGGAACTTCTCTTCTGCGCTCTCGATGTGTGGGAGAAGGAGCCGGAGATCGACCTGGACCTGCTGGCCATGATGGATATCGCCACTCCCCACATCGCCGGGTATTCCTTTGAAGGCAAGGTCAACGGCACGGGCATGATCTACGACGCGGCCTGCGCGCATTTCGGCATGCCGCCTGTATGGCAACGCGCATCCGTCCTGGGCACGCCCCGGGCCGTGAGCCCCGCCTTTACCGGCCGGTACGAGGACGACCTCCGCACCGCGATCCGCGGCAATTACGATATATTCGAGGATGACCGGGCCTTGCGCGCCGCCGGCCGCCCCGGGGCAATCGGGCCCGGGTTCGACCGCCTGCGCAAGGAATACCGCATGCGCCGTGAATTCACCAATACCGCGCTCAAAGTCGGCCGGAGCACCGACCCCGGCCTTGCGCGCACGCTCAAAGACCTGCTCTTTGCCGTGCAAACTGAAGGGGGGCCTCTGTGAAGCTCCCGTATTCGCGATTTGAGTCTCTTTACGATCCCTATTGAAGGAGAATGCGCAATGGCTGGCACAGCGGACATCGGACTTATCGGCCTGGCCGTGATGGGCGAGAACCTCGTCCTGAACATCGAGAGCCGGGGCTACACCGTGGCGGTCTTCAACCGGACGGTCTCCAAGGTCGACGACTTCATGAAGGCCCGCGGCAAGGGCAAGAAATTCGTCGGCTGCCACTCGATCGAAGAGTTCATGGGCGCCCTGAAGACCCCCCGCAAGGTCATGCTCATGGTCAAGGCCGGCACGGCGGTCGATGACTTCATCGACATGGTCATCCCCCACCTCTCCAAGGGCGACATCGTCATCGACGGCGGCAACTCCTTCTTCAAGGACACCATCCGCCGCACCAAGATGCTCGAGGAGAAGGGCTTGTGCTACATCGGCACGGGCGTGTCGGGCGGCGAAGAAGGCGCGCTCAAGGGCCCCTCGGTCATGCCCGGCGGCACGGAAAGCGCCTGGCCTGAAGTCAAGCCCATCCTGCAGGCGATCTGCGCCAAAGTGAACGGCGAACCCTGCTGCCAGTACCTCGGGCCCAACGGCGCCGGCCACTATATCAAGATGATCCATAACGGCATCGAATATGGCGACATGCAGATGATCGCCGAGGCCTACTTCCTCATGAAGCACCTGCTCGGCCTCGAGGCCAACGACATGCACAAGGTCTTTTCCGAATGGAACAAGGGCGACCTCGATTCCTACCTCATCGAGATCACCCAGAACATCTTCAAGATCGAGGACAAGGAGACCAAGCAGCCCCTGGTCGAACTCATCCTCGACACGGCCGAACAGAAGGGGACGGGCAAGTGGACCAGCCAGGACGCCCTGGACATCGGCATTCCCGCGCCCACCATCGCCGAAGCCGTCTTCGCCCGCTGCATCTCCGGCCAGAAAGACGAGCGCGTCAACGCGTCCAAGATCCTCTCCGGCCCCGTGGTCAAGAAACAGCGCGGCCGCGAAAAGCTGGTCGAGGACATCCGCCGGGCGCTCTACGCCTCCAAGATCTGCTCCTACGCACAGGGCCTCGCCCTGATCCGCGGCGCGCAGGCGGTCTACGGCTGGAAGTTCAACTTCGGCGACATCGCCCTGATGTGGCGCGGCGGCTGCATCATCCGCGCCCGGTTCCTGGGCAAGATCAAGGAAGCCTATACCGCCCAGCCCGACCTGGCCAACCTGCTTCTGGCGCCCTATTTCAAAAAGACCATCGACGAATGCCAGGAAAGCTGGCGCAAGGTCGTCGCCCTGGCGGCCGAGAACGGCATCCCGTGCCCGGCCTTCATGTCCTCCCTGGCCTACTACGACAGCTACCGCAACCCGCGTCTCCCGGCCAACCTGCTTCAGGCCCAGCGCGACTACTTCGGCGCGCACACCTTCGAGCGCATCGACAAGCCGCGCGGCCAGTATTTCCACCAGGAATGGCCCGAAGTCGTGAAGGACTAAGTTCCCGCGCATTTCCAACCGGTAACGCACCCGAAGGGGCGGGCCCACAAGCCCGCCTCTTTTTATGTGTGCCCCCCCGTTTCCCGTAGGGGCGGGCATCTGTGTCCGCCCGTCTTGCGTTCGCAGTAAAGCCCGTAAGGGCTGGGCTGTTTCCTCTCCTTCTTTTCGTCATTGCCCGACTTGATCGGGCAATCCATCCTTCGACATTTGATGCCTGGCCTCCGTAGCGCTCGTGCGAAGGAGGGTTCGATATTCGACATCTTCCCGTCCTCCCGGGGCCGCCGAGCCCAGCTCGTCAGGAAACCGACTCGCGGGCATCAATTCCGGAAATTTGTGGCACTTCATATTGATCTTGATATAATAGAACCGCGATGTTTTTGGCGCAGAACGGTAGTTGAAAGGCATTGCATGGCGATATACGCGGAAAAGGGCGGGCCCGACATCATCCTCAAGCGGGTGGACAAGGAAACGCTAGTCGGACAGGCGGTGGCACGCATCGGCAAGGTGCGCAAGGCGCTCATCCTGCCGCCCGATTTCACCCGGTACCACTCGAACGCCGGTGAACTGACGGCGATCTTCTACGGCCTGCTCACGAAGCAGGGGACCGCGGTCGACATCCTGCCCGCGCTTGGTACCCATTTCAAAATGACCGAGACCGAGATCCGCAAGATGTTCGGCCCCGACATCCCGCTCGACCGGTTCAAGGTGCACGATTGGCGCAGCGGGATCACGAAGATCGGCGAGGTGCCGTCGGCCTTCATCAAAAAGGTCTCCGGGGGCAAGCTCGATTATGCGGTGAGCGTGGAGGTGGACAAGCTTCTGGTCGACCCGTCGTACGAGGTGATCATTTCCATCGGCCAGGTGGTGCCCCACGAGGTGGCCGGCATGGCCAATCACAACAAGAATATTTTTGTGGGCGCCGGCGGCAGTGACATCATCAACAAGACCCACTTCCTGGGTTCGGTCTACAACATGGAACGGATCATGGGCCGGGCCGCCTCGCCCGTGCGCGATGTGCTGAACTACGCCGAGGACAATTTCCTGGCCGGCCGGCGCATCGTCTATGTCCAAACGGTGATGTCGCGCCAAGCCGACGGTTCCATGGCCATGAATGGCCTCTTCATCGGCGACGGCCGCGAGGGGTATGTACGCGCCGCAGCGCTCTCCCAGCGGATGAACATCATCCTGCTGGACGCGCCCATCAAAAAGGCGGTGGTCTTCCTGGACCCCGCCGAGTTCAAGTCGACCTGGCTGGGCAACAAGGCGGTCTACCGCACGCGCATGGCCATGGCCGACAACGGGGAACTGCTGGTGATCGCCCCGGGGCTCCACCAGTTCGGCGAGGACCCGGAGATCGACCGGCTCATCCGCAAGTACGGCTACCGCGGCACGACCGCGATCCTGAAGGCGGTGAAGGATAATGCCGACCTGCAGGGCAACCGCTCGGCGGCCGCCCACCTGATCCACGGCTCATCCGAGGGCCGGTTCAAGATCACCTACGCGCCCGGCAAGATGACGGAAAAGGAGATCACGGGCGTCAACTTCAACTACCGGCCGCTCGATGAGACCCTCAAACAGTACGATCCCGCCAAGCTCAAGGACGGTTACACCACGGTTAACGGCGAGGAGATCTTCTACATCTCCAATCCGGCCGTGGGTTTGTGGGGGCTCAAGAACAATTTCTAAGACTGATCTCTGGATTTTCACGAAAAGCACGGAACGGACACGAAACAGGTTCAAGGCATAACGAGTGGAGATGGTGATTTTGATTGACATAAACCCCTGATTGGGGGGTACAATAAAACCCAATATGAGTACGATATTCGGACAGAGGGCAGGCGCGGCAGCGCTGTTCGGCAAGGGGCAGCTGGCCGTGCTGGGGCTCCTGTTCTGCAATAGCGGTCGTGAATACTACACCCGTGAGGTCATCCGTGCCGCACATGGGGGGCAGGGCGCGGTGCAAAGGGTGCTTGACCGGTTGTCCAGGGCGGGGCTTATCATCCGGCGCAAGAGCGGCCGCCAGGTCTACTACCAAGCCAACCGAAAGGCGGCCCTTTTTAACGAGATCAGGTCCTTGATGCTGAAAAGCGCCGGGATGGCCGATCTGCTGCGTGCAGCCCTGGAACCCGCCTGGCGGCGCATCCGGTTCGCATTTGTATATGGTTTGTTCGCCAAGGGTGCGGAAACGGCCGACAGTGATATTGACCTGTGTCTTATTGGTTCCGTATCTCTCCAGCAGACCGCCGGACTCCTCCGTCCCGTCCAGGACCGGCTGGCCCTCAACCACGACGGCAACCAGGGGTATTGCTCGGGAAGCTCCCGGTTCACCGACGAGACCGCCAAACCGGCGGGCAAGCAGGTGGTCTCGACCGACCGCTACGGGTACATTGAGTCCCAGGAATCGGTCGGCATATCGGCCGAAATGTTCGACGAGTTCCTGACGCCCCATTTCTCCCGGTTCGCCAACAAGTTCAAGATGTTCAAGTACGGGTGCTGCGAACCGGTCCACGACTTCATCACCGTGCTCCAGCGCCTGCACGGCCTGCGCAAAGTGAGCGTGACCCCCTGGTGCGATATGCCCAAACTCACCCAGCGGTGCCGCAAGGATGTCATCTGGTGCCGCAAACCCATTCCCCTCAAACTGTGCGGTGACACCTTCGACCCAGCCGACCTCAAGGCCCACTTGCAGGAAACCCTTGACATCGGCAAGGACTTCTTCGTCGAGTTCGTCTTCCGCGACACCAATATGCTGACCGGCAAGATGCAGGACCGCCTCGACGCGACCTGCGCCATGATCCGCAAGATGACGGGGCATCCGGAAGGAAGTCGGGGTAAAACCGGGAAAACCCCGAATATCGAACCCCTTTCGACTCCGCTCAAGGTCCAGACTTTCGACTACGTTCAGGGTCCAGGGCACCGAATTTCGAATGTCGAAGGGAAATCCAGGACACCGGACAAATCCATTTCCCCTTGACCGTCCGCCCGGGGCGGATAATGCAGGGTGAAATATCCGCCTCTTGCATTGGATGGGTATCAATAATACCTTGACAAACATCCATTGGTAATTACAATGCGGGAAGTTCGTTTTGTTTGGAAGGGTCCATTGTGAAACTTAAAGTGATCATACACAAAGCTGAAGAAGGCGGTTATTGGGCCGAGGTGCCTGCGATCGCTGGATGCATGACCCAGGGTGAAACGATGAAAGAACTCTACGCGAACATATACGATGCGGTCGAGGCGTGCCTTTCCATTGACCTCAAGAAGATCAAGAAAACCAAAAATGACAAGGTCGTGGAAATCGCCGTCTGACCATGCGTTCCTTGCGCGGGGCCGAATTCTGCAAGATACTTGAAAAACATGGGTGGGTGCTTGCCCGCATCAGCGGAAGTCATCATGTGTATGTAATATAAGTAAGGACCGGATATGCTTTTCAAACCCAAGTGGTACAAACTTCTTGATGAAAATTATCGGCCCAGCGAAAAAGAACAGATAAACGAACTTGAACAAATGAGAAAACGATTGAACCTTGCTCACGAAGTGATGGCAATGCTTGCTCGTCATACTGCATGGGCAATAATAGAGGAGTTTAATAATCGTGGGGAGATCATAGCGCCTGCATCATTTAAATGGTTTAATGTTGATGATCCAGAACGAGCAGAGTGGCAGTTATTGATTCAAGGATTCTTCACTGGCAAGTTTAACCTATTAAAGATTATGAGTGAGGCACCAATTGAAATTAGAAGCACCTTAAGGGTCATACCTACTGAGGACCTGATAAATGTAACTGTAGCCAGACTTTTCCCGGGTAGTGACGATGAAATTGTGAATATAATAAACGGATCGGGATCTTACCGTGAATTTAAGAAACATATTTTTGCTCTTGAAGACGACAACAGGGATTTGTTTGATCCGTTTGGGGTCAATTGGGCTTTGATAAAGGCATGTAAGCGGAAGATTGTAAAAATTAAAACAGAAACGAATAAATACAAAGACCCCGATTGTGGACTTTATCGGCATTCAAAGTTAGACCATTATGTTGACGATAATGACTATCTATATGAATGCACAATGGGTTTCCATTCAATCCCAGTGCCTTTGAGCGCGAGTTTTGAAGAGGCACTTTGCAAATCGATATCATTCTCGGAAAATCCCGAAGAACAAGACTACCAGCCCGTGGAATTCATGGACTTAGTAAATGCTAAAAAACACACCAAGGGCTCAACAAGTAAATTGGTCTTTAGAGATGGTAGTTTTATGACGACATATAATTCATGCAGAGAGTAATTCTACAAGCAAGGCAGAACTGTACACGGCGCTTGACAATCAGGTGATCCACATGGGCCAACTTAGACAAATAACCTCGCCTCCCGCCCGGGGCGGGTATAATGCGGTTAGTATCTTACGGATTATATTGCACGTAAAATGCACTCAATATTTTCGAGGCGCGGCATAACGAAACTTTACAAAATGAGTTATAAGGCGTTTCTTGATGGTCCAACATTTTGAAAAACCTGTTTGGTTGCGGCTTGTCCGCGTTGGGATGAGGATGGAAGATCCTGTATGGGCCAGATGATCGCGGCGATGTTATTCTTGCGTTGAAGTTGTGCCTTCGGAGATGTATTGTAAAAGCATAGGGGATGCGTTTATGGGGTTATGGAAAGCGGTTGGTGTCTGTTCGTCGTATTTTGATGGAAACGATATTGGCGGACAAGGTGTTGCATTGTCAAGTGGGGTGGTCTTTGGTTCGATTCCTGATTGGGTAAAGGACAAACATGTCTTTGAATCTATATCAGAAAAGAATACTATAAAATTGAATGGAGCACGGTACTGCATTTCAACAGAATATCATGCCGAGGCTTTGGGGGATGTGGCTGCTTCCCATCCCAAGCAAATCCCAATTCAAGAATCCGTCAATGAAAAATTATTCAGTTATAATAGTTGCCTTTGGCTTGCCCGGCCAACTCCCCTTGTGATTGATATGGTTTTCCATTTCATGCAAGTCGGGCTCAGATGGCAATTAAGGCAAATCCAATCATTTCCGATGCCGGGCTCATTCTATGAATATAATGAACGGTTAAAGCTCGATGATTTCAAGCTGGGGGTACAAATATATGAAAGTTATAAGGATTTGAGGGCGTTTTCTCCTTTATGGTCTGCAAGGCGGACGGTTTGGACGGCACTCTTTCAAGACCATTGGATTACGGGTTTCATGCTGAAATGGATAGCAATGGAAGCACTATTTGGTGATGCGTTATCAAGCGGGAAGATTACTTACAAATTATCTCACCGGGCAGGTAAGATGCTCGGAGCTTCATACGAAGAAACCATTGAATTAATAAAAAACATCAAAAAAGGTTACTCGTGGCGTTCGAAAGCAATTCATGGTCTCAAACTTGACAAACTATATAGGGATGAAACATTGCCTGGAAAAATAACCAAGGAAGTTGAGGAATGGGTGAGACGAGCTTTGATACAAATTATAACCCTTAAATTAGTTGATATATTCAATGACGAGAACAAGCGAGTGCAATATTTAGATTCATTGCTCTTAGGACGAGAGAAAACCCAGAGTCAGCAATGCGTAGATGTACAGCTAAAGGGAAGGGTGGGCAACGGAGCAAGGTAATCCCCTTGCCGCCTGGGGCGGGTATAACCAAATGAATAATGGGAATCGGAATATTTCCCTTGAATAATGCTTGATAGATTTGTATAATCGTATGGTTGACTAGCCAGCTTTGAGAGGATGCTTGCATGGGTATATTTAGCAAGCTATTCGGAGCAGGGAAGGGCAAATCAAGCGACCCAAGGGTCGCTGAGATATTTAATAAAATGTATACGTTTATGATGGACGAGAGAATCCAGAATAGCAAGCAACCTCCAGAACTTCAACGATTAATGGAGCTTGGTGGCGGTGTTGATGTAATTGACGGTGCAACAGGTTCTTTTGGAAGAGACGCCAATAATCCCATACCTGTCAACGGGCCAATAGGTGAACTTATTTATATATCGAACTTAAGGCTCCCTTCGGGGATACAAATAATGGGACATAGAATCGGCACATATAACAATATCGATCTATATGAAACGGTTTCATTCGATGGAACTCGTTGGGATCTTATGTTTTTTGACTTCTATCGTATGCGGAAATCGCGTATGCTGCCAAGCGGTTACAGATTTGCAAATGAACCCGAACGATTCCTCCTTGCTGCAAACTTTGCCGTTGAAGACTTCCCCAATGGTATGTTTGAGGCAATGGGACGATGCACCACACAAACTATTGGGGTTAATATGGTGTTTCCCGGTTTTAGGGATCTTAATTTGTTTAAAGACTTTGTTCGTCCCCAGACACACATCAGAATCGAAGAAATAATGGCACGAGATATGGCAAGCGAAACAACTGAAGAAGAAATTGAGAGTGAGGAAGATACCGAAAATGTAATTGACCTCAGCGATTCACCGGAGAATGACGAAGGAGCGATTATAATCAATCTTTGCGATACCCCAGATGTTGACATTGAAATATTAGAATTAAGCCATGCAATGATGGCGGTAGATTTGGGGGCTATAGACGACTTGCCCAGTGAACTGTCGAATGCACTTCTTTACAATTATTACATGACGCGTTACTTGGTTATACATCAAGCCGATGAGATGAGGAAACGTGGTGCTCAAAACATAAAACAGTATATTGAGGATTATGCACGATTCACTTCCGGGAGTGACAGCATCCCAGAACAGGTTAAAATCCTTCGCCGTATTGACAAGGTCAAAGATCCGGAGCAATACAGGGAGGCTGTTGAAGTGTTAATTGACATCTTTAAATTTAACATGTCAAGTAAAGATATCAGATTGGGACCTGCAAGGGAAAAGAACAGGGAGCGATTCATTTCTTACGCTCAAGCTGTTCCCGACCTGTTGAAATATTGTGATTCAAGTTGGAAAAAACATGATGTGTTAGGGCCCATGGAGACCCGGCGGGACATCAGGGGTAAGTAGGCCATTACCATTCCTAATAATATTTTCCGTATATATTATTCTGGGATCAAAAGGGACCCGATCGGGAGGGGAGATAACTCTACGGGGAATCCACGATTCGACTGGCCGGGTGTGGTAACATTTCCGTGCGGCTGACCTCCCGTGACCACCCTGGGACGCGCCCGCAGCCCTGAATCCTGTTCTACCAATGTTCTACAAACCCACTACTTTGGGCTATATTCAAGTGCATTGGAGTGCTTTGAAGTGCATCGTCAATTTATGCCGACGGGAAATTGATTCGTCATAGGGATAAATGAGGAATAGACCATTCTGGCCTTCGTTCTGGCCTTCGTTTTAAGGCTGAACGGTACCCGGCACTTGACAAGGGGCCGGACCGGACTATCGAGAACCGGTTGTCCTGCGTTGAAGTGAGCCGTTGGTTAAATGCGGCAAATGGTGTATAAAGAAATATGGCTGTATTAACATTCGGAATTGGGGACCGTGGCACTTGTGCACTTTTTCGTATTGTAAAGTTATGGGTTCAGGGTTCAGAGTTAAGAGTTGGCGGCTGGGTGGGGCGGATATCTAAGAGAGGTTGCACGGCCTGGGTATGGGGAGTTGATGGTCCGCTCCGTCTACAATGTCTTGATATTTCCCTTGTATAAACCGGAAATTAAAGTATTATTCACTCCCGTACCGGCCGGCAGTGAATCAGTAAGTCGGATCAATACTGGACACACCGCCCAACCGGTCCCAATGGAGTGACGCATGGATATCGCTTTTTCAGTGAATGGCGTACCGATCCGTCTGACCTACGAGCGGTGGTATCATGTGGTTGAAAACCACGATGAGATGGCGAGTTATTTTCATGATGTGTTGGAGACGGTGGAAAGTCCCCAATTCGTGGTTCAGGGGAACAATGGAACCCTGAAAGCCACCCGGAATCTGGGCAAGAAGAAATGGATCGTCGTTATCTATCGCGAGTTGTCAAAAAAGGAGTTACTATTCAGGTGCCTGAATGGAAAATGTGGTTGGTTGGGGTGGGGGCCATGGATAATGGCGGTTGCCCATTTTTATATTTTCATGCCGTTTTTTTGTTGACAATACCCGATAGCCGGATATAATTATCGTATTG
>JBDREB010000310.1:0-2162 GCA_043820325.1 Planctomycetota bacterium
AAGGGACATGATCTTCCGTCCGCATCCGGCGTTGCTCGTCGACGCCGGATCTTTCCATTGATACGGCTCCTCCTCGCGCCTTGGCTGCGGACGGAATCTCTATGTCGAAATGGATACTTTATTCATTTACGGGCACTAAGATCGCCAGGCAATTGAATTTGGTGTATAATTCCCCTTGCCATTTTCACCTGTTGCCGCTGGACCAGACCTGCCTGTACGCACTCTCTTCACTGCATCGCAAGTACCTCCGGACCTGGTCTTCTGCTCATCGAACCGTTGCATTGGCGCGTGCATTGAGCACAGTATAAAGGACGGGCAGAATGATCAGAGTCAACGCCAAAGAGCTCAAGATCCCGCCGAAGACCACGGCCACCAACGGCCGCTGGATCTCGCTGCCTGAACCGGAGGCAAAGAGCATGGGGACCAGCCCAAACAGCGTGGTCAGGGAGGTCATCAGCAACGGGCGCACACGCAGACGGCAGGCGTCAAACACGGCCTCCTTAACCGTCATGCCGCCGGCACGAAGCTGATCGAAGAAACTCACCAGGATCAGGCCGTTCCCGACGGCCACGCCGAAGAGGGCAATGAAGCCTATGGACGCGGACACGCTCAGGGGGATCCCCAGCAGGAAAAGGGCGAGCACACCGCCGACCAGCGCGAAAGGCAGGTTGATCAGCACCAGGAGGGCGCTCTTCATGGAGCCCAGGGAGAGGAAGAGCAGCAGGAAGATGAGCAGGACAGCGACCGGAACGATGATCCGCAACCGGGCCATGGCCCGCTGTTGGTTCTCGAACTGGCCGCCCCAGGAGAACCGGTATCCGGTCGGCAGGCTGCGTTCCAATTCCGCGACCCGGGCCTTGGCTTCGGCCACGAACGAGCCGCTATCCCGGCCGCGGACATTGCACTCCACGGCCAGCCTCCGCATGGAGTCCTCGCGGCTGACCTGTGCGGGAACTTCAGCAACCCTGACGGTGGCAAGCTCCGAAAGGGGTACTTTGTACCCGGCGGGAGCGGATAACATCAGTGCCTTGATGCCATCCACGCTGTTGCGCAGATTATCGGGGTACCTGACCAACACATCAAAGCGCCGCTGGCCCTCGTAAACAGTCGTTGCCACCTTGCCGCCGATCGCCATTTCGACAAGCGCGTTGATGTCGGCTGCGTTAATTCGGTGCCGCGCCATTGCTTCACGGTTATGTTGGATCTCCAGCTGTGAGAGCCCGGACACCTGTTCAATCTTAACATCCTCCGCCCCCTCTATGGAGGCAAGAATGGGCGCAAGACGCTCGCCGGCGGCACGAAGAACTTCCATGTCCTCACCGAACACCTTGATCGCCACATCCGACTTGATGCCGCTGATCAGCTCGTTGACGCGCAGGGCGATAGGTTGCGAGAACGCCGGACGGAGTCCTGGTATTGCCGATAGTTCCAGGTTGATCTCCTTGACCAACTTCTCCTTGGTCATGCCCTTGGACCACTTCTGGCGGGGCTTGAGCATGATGAGAAAGTCGCTCTGCTCAGGCCCCATGGGATCCTCGGATATCTCCGCGCGACCCGTCTTGGAGATGACCGTGGTGATCTCGGGGAATCGCTTCAGAAGCCGCTTCTCGATCTCGGTACACTGGACGGCCGAACCTTCCGCACTGGCGGTGGGCAGGCGGACGACATTGATGGCCAGCGCGCCTTCGTCGAGCGGGGGCAGGAATTCGGTCCCCAGTCCGGGTAGGGCGGCCAACGCGGCGATCATCATGGCCGCCGCCAAGGCGATCGAGGTCCAGCGGCGTTTCATCGCCAATGTCAGCATCGGAAGGTACCACCGCTGGATGAGACTCACAAGCGGATTGCCTCGAATGCTCTCGGGGACACGCCTGACGAGCATCGCGGATAGCGCGGGGATCACCGCCAGCGTGATAGCCAGGGAGCCGATCAGTGCAAAGATCATCGTAAGCGCGAGAGGCTTGAACATCTTGCCCTCGGTTGATTCCAGGGAGAAAAGCGGCAAAAATACAATGATGATGATCAGGAGTTACTATTCAGGTGCCTGAATGGAAAATGTGGTTGGTTGGGGTGGGGGCCATGGATAATGGCGGTTGCCCATTTTTATATTTTCATGCCGTTTTTTTGTTGACAATACCCGATAGCCGGATATAATTATCGTATTG
>JBDREB010000311.1:0-25660 GCA_043820325.1 Planctomycetota bacterium
CAATACGATAATTATATCCGGCTATCGGGTATTGTCAACAAAAAAACGGCATGAAAATATAAAAATGGGCAACCGCCATTATCCATGGCCCCCACCCCAACCAACCACATTTTCCATTCAGGCACCTGAATAGTAACAAATGCCCTTTAAAATGACGCCCCGTCTTCTCTACGGCTGTGCCGGGGCAGTCTCCGACGGGAGCGGTGCCGTATCCAGCGCTTCGCCCCGGAACTTTTCGAATACCGCGGCGAGCCGGTTGACGACCATTTCATCGATCTGGTAGACCCCCGGGCGGCCGGTCGCCGCGATCGTGAACAGGCCGTCCTCCGTGCGCGCGAGCTTGAACGAATCCGACCCGCCGTCGTTGTGGCCGACCGTGACGATGGCGATGACCGCGGTCCCCTCCTGGATTGCGGGGCCGGTCACCGTGACGGGCGCAAAATAGGCCAGGTAGGTCATGACCGCGGCCGGATCGGCGGGATAGGCGGCCCCGCCCTCCACGATCTGCCATCCGTCCGGGACGCGTGACAGGGCCAGCAGTTCGTTCCCGCGGCGGACCTCCACCGACTGGATGCTGTCTGCCCCGATCGAGACGAGCTCCTTCTTGAAAAGTGCATCCACCGGTGCCAGGATACGGTCGACATTGAATACGGCGACCGAACCCACGCCGTTGACGCCTTCCACGCGCAGGTAATTGCCCTTCATCAGGCGGCACGGGCCGCCGAACTCGAGCATGCGCCGCGAACCGTCGGTCCTGGTGATGACCACCTGGCCCCGACCGGGCACGAAACCGAATTCGCCCGCGGCCGCCGGGTCGGACATATCCTCGAACCGGAGGCCGGCCAGCCCCTCGAAAACGCCTTTGACCCGGTCCGTATCCGGCGGTAGGGCGAGGACGGGCGCGACCACTCCGGGGTTGTCGGCCGGACCGCGCAGGGTGAAGGATGCACCTGCCAAATTGGTGACCGTGACCTCCTGGATCTCTTCTTTTTTGATCCCCGGCTCCGGCACGCCGTCAAAAAGGTCCCTGGCCTTGGGAAAAAGACCGGTGAATGACCACGACCTAGCCATGAAGACCGTGCCGGCCGCGGTGGAGAGCTGGAGATAGGCGTCCTTGTCGGGATCGGGCAGGCCGGCCCGGATCTCTACGGGGTCACCCTGGGCCTTGAAGGCCTTGAGCACGAACGGCGGTTTATCAAGCCCCCACTCGATCACCTTGGCCGGGTCGGCCACATCGCTGCATTCCAGATCGGCAAGCCGGTCGAGTACATGGGCGGCCGCGTTGGCCTTGGCCGTCATGCCCGCGGGGAGGGGGCTTGTGACCAGCCACTCGAACTCGGATTTGGGCGCTGCCTTGGGCGTCTCCCCGGCCGGAACTTCGGCAACCGGCGCGGGCGGTTTTTCCTTGCGCTCCAGCAGGATGGTCTTGTCCGGATAGACCAGCTCGACGCGGGTCAGGTCATCCTTGGCCAGGGTCAGGATCTTCTTTTTGAGCCATTCGGCCGCACCGGGGGCGGTAGGCTCCTCGCCCCACAGCCCCAGCTCGCGGTTGAAATCCGCGTCAATGCTGTAGACGGCATTGGCTTCGGCCTGCCGGGCGAACTTCGATTTCTTGCCGATGAGCAGTTCGACCGGTTCCTGCGTGTCTCCCGCGCGCACGATCTTGAGGTGAAGCGCGTCCTTGCCCAGACCGTAATCATCGATCAGGCTGGCCTGGTCGGACCGGAAGGAGCCCATGAGCCCTTTGTACAGGTCCAGGAACTTGCCGACCTTCTCCGCGTCGGCGGGGGCGTTGAACCGGCTGCCCACCACCCAAAGATCGCCGCTTTTCCTGATCACGATCTTCTCGGCATCCTTGCCGGTACGCCAGAGTTCAAACCAACTGACATCGGCGGCAAGGAACCCGGGAGGTGCCAATTGCACGAACCCGGCCTCCTCGATCAGGCCGGGCCGTTCGGGCCGGCTAACCCGCAGGACAAGGAGGACCAGCACGATCCCGGTGAAAATGATGCCCAAAACAATGAGTTTCCTGGCGTTCATCCTGCGGTCTCCTTACGCGTCCCGGCGGTTGACGGCATTCTGGTATTCCCGGCGCCCGCCGCGGCGGATGGCCAGGTAGACCAGGCCGGCGGCAATCGTTACGATGCTGAACCCGGCGATGTTGACGAACTTCCATGTGCGGCGCTGACCATCGGAGATATTCCCTTTGGTGATCAGCCGCTCGATGGCCTCGTTCTGCCGCACGGCGATAAGATCCTGGGCGCCGGCAAAACTGTCGAGGATATTGACGATAAGCTTGCGGGGGTCATCGATGTTCTGGACCACCTCGTCGCGGAAGATGAGACTCGAACCCACCAACACCAGTTTGCCCGGGGCGGGTTTGAGCGGCTGGGCCGGTTCCTCCTCCGCGGGCGGGGCCGGCGGCATGCCCGGGCCCTCTTCGTGTTTTTCCCAGGCCGGCCGGAGTTCACCGCGATAGGCGTCGGGGAACTGCCCCTCCACCAGCAGAGCGCAGGGATACGCGGTGAGTTTCAGCGGCGGCTGCTTGGAGTCGAACCGGGTGCTGGCGTCGAACGCCGCCCCGTCCTCAAGCCAGGCCAACGGGCCCGTGCCGAAAAGCTCAGTGGCCGCCAGCATGTTCTCCTTGAGCTTGTCCCGGTCCGTGGTGAGCGCCGCGCCGAAGAGATAGAGAACCTTCTCCATCCGGTTGGTGATGGGGTTGGCCTGGTTCATGTTCTCCCGGGTGAGCATGATGTTGACCGGCGACTTGAGGTTCATGATCATCTGCATGTTGGGATTGGACGCGTGGCTGACGGGGATGGTGAGCTCCACGGCGTTGGTGCTCATGAGCACGGCGTCGGAAATCCCAAGGCCGTACTTATCCAGGAGCTTGTTGAGCCCGCTCGTCATCGGCGTGCGCTTGATGGCCACGCCGCTGTCGCGGTCAATGGTGTATTCGAAGACATTGGAGTGGGCGGCCAGGACGACCGGCTTGCCCTCCACCAGCGCCTTGTCGATCTCCCAGAGCTGGCGGGCGCCCAATTCCTCGCGGGGCATGACCACCAGCATATCGTACGCATCAGGCATCTTGCTTTCGGCGTTCAGGTCGATCCGCTTGACCTCATAGTGCTGGGCCTCGATGGCCTTCTGGATCTCGCCGTGCAGGTCGCGGCCCGGCGGGACCTCGCGGCCCATCTGCATGAGCATCTGGATCTGCCACTGGGGCAGCTGGAACCGCGGGGCGATCATGGCCACCACGGGTTTCTTGTCGCGCGTGAGGCGGTAGATGCGGCTGATCACCTCGTATTCCAGCCGGCCCAGGTCGTCGGGCACCAACCGATTGATGATCTCCGGGTCGTGGTCCTTGTAGGTGATCTCCATCGCGCAGTAGACCAGCTGGGTCGCGGCCTGGCCCCCTTCGCGGTAGACCTGCACATTGAACGGCATCACACCCTTGTCGAACAGCTTCTTCTCGATGTCCTTTTCCTTGGAGACCTTGTCCTCGGCCGCCTCCTTCTCCTTGCCCGACATCTTGGCGATCTGGCGTTCGAGTTCGGACCGCTGTTCCTCCAGGAACTTCTGCGTGCTCAGGTGGACCACATCCACCTTGAAGTTGCGGCCCGCGGCCGCCACCGTAAGCTCTTCAAGTTTGGCGGTGATGTCCTTTTCCATGTCCTTGATCTCGGTCGGCATCTCCTCGGAGGGCGTGATATAGAGCGTGGCGGCGACGGGGACGTCCAGCTTGGACAGGATGCGCCTGGTGCCCTCGGAGAGGGTGTAGATCCCGTCCTCGGTGAGGTCCATCCGGCCGAAGCTCTGGGTGCTGATCAGGAAATTGAATACGAGGCCGATCGCCAGGCTCAAGACCAGGGCGCCGGAAAACAGCAGTCCCGCCCTGGTGCAGTGACGGCTCTCTAGGTAGAACCCGTTCAGGAAAAGGAAAAGGACCGTCCAGACTAGGAAATAGATGATGTGGACCGGGTCGATCACGCCCTTGGTGAATTCGTAGTAATGTTCGGTCACGCCCAGGAGGTCCTTGAGGAACGCGGCCACCGTGGTGGTCAGGATCGTGCCCAGGATGTTGCCGCCCAGGAGGTACAGGCCCAGGAGCGCCAGCAGGGAGACCACATACGCGATGATCTGATCCTTGCAGAACCCCGAGAAAAAGAGGCCCAGCGCCAGGTAGAGCGCGCCCAGGAATATGGCGCCGATATAGCAGGCCGTGATCACGCCGCCGTCGGGGTCGCCCAAATACGCCAGCATGACCGGTACGCCGGCCGTGCCCGCGAGCGCGACCAGGTAAAAAAGGAGGCTGGCGAAATACTTACCCAGCACCACCTGGGTGGAGCTCATGGGGAAGGTCTGGAGCATCTCGAAGGTGTTCAGTTTGCGTTCCTCGGCCCACAGGCGCATGGTCACCGCGGGGATGAAGACGCACAGGACGATGGGCAGGAGGGTAAAATACCGGCCCATGTCGGCCGACGGGTAAATGAAGAACGGCCAGATATAAAGGCTGATGCTCACCAGCCAGAAGACCACCAGGAAGATGTACCCGATGGGCGTGGTGAAATAGGACTTGAACTCACGGCTGAAGATGGTGAATATGTTGCGCATGGGTTATGCTCCTTCCGTTACCGCGGCCGGCGCGGCGGCGGAGACTGCGTCGCTTTCGGACCGCGTCAGGGCGAGGAAGACCTCCTCCAGCGAATAGGGCACCTCGCGGATCTCGCGTACCTGCCAGTTCTTGTCAGAGGCCAGGCGCTGGAGGTCGGCGATAAGATTGGCCCCCTTCTTGTACCTGACCAGTGTGCCGGCATCGTCGCCGGCGATATCGAGGACCACGCTGATCCGCCGGACCTCGGTAACCACCTCGGCCTGGGGGGCGGTCACGGCCAGCCAGAGCCGGCCGCAATCCATGGCCCGGTCGCAAAGCGCGCCCAGTGTGCCGTCGGCCACGATGCGGCCGCGGTCGATGATGATGAAGCGATCGGTGAGCGCCTCCATCTCCTGTAGAATGTGGGTGGAGATGACCACGGTCCGCTCCTTGCCCAGTTCGCCGATCAGGTTGCGGATCTCGATGATCTGGTGCGGGTCCAGGCCGCTGGTGGGCTCGTCGAGGATCACGATCTCCGGGTCATGGATGAGCGCCTGGGCCAACCCCGTGCGCTGGCGGTAGCCCTTGGAAAGCTCGGCGATGGGCTGGCGGTAGACCCGGCGCAGGCCGCAGCGTTCGCGGACCCATTCCAGCCGGTCCCGGAGCGTTGTGCCCCCGATCCCCCGGGCGCTGCCCACGAAACGGAGATACTCGCGCACCTCCATGCCCGGGTAGAGGGGCAGGCTCTCGGGCAGGTACCCGATCACCTTGCGGACGGCGAGCGGGTCGGCGACGACATCGTGGCCGCCCACCAGCGCCGTGCCCCGGGTGGGATGGAGGTAGGTGGTGAGCATCTTCATGACCGTGGTCTTGCCGGCCCCGTTGGGCCCCAACAAACCGACCACTTCGCCCGTCTCGATCCGGAACGAAGCCTTGTCCACGGCCAGAAAATCACCGTAATACATGGTGAGTTCTTTGGCTTCGATCATGCCTCACAGCTCCTTATGCGTCGCGACTACACTACCATGCCGCTTGAGATCACCGGGAAAATACGCCCATGTTCGCATTCTGTTTGAAAAGTCCATCAGACGGCAGTCCCCGCTATTCGGGAACTTTGACCTCTTCCAGGATCCGTCCGATCACCTTGGCGGGCGCCGTGCCGCTCAAGCGGGCCTGGGGCGTCAGCTGGATGCGATGGTTGAGCACCTTGAGAGCGGTCTCCTTGACGATCCCGGGCGGCACGAAGTCCAACCCCCGGACAAAGGCCGTGGCCCGGCTGGCGTTCACCAGGGCCAGGGTGGCCCGCGGGCTGGCGCCCAGAAGGATCGTCCCGTCCTCGCGGGTCCGTTTGACGATCGCCACGGCGTAGGCCTTGAGGTCCGGGTCGATATGGAGCGCCGCGGCCTCGCGCTGGAGCTCAAGCAGGTCGGCCATCTTCAGCACGGGCTTGAGCCGGTCCAGCGGCCGATCGGCCGAATGCATATCGACGATCCTAAGTTCATCGGCCGTTTCCGGGTACCCGATCGAGATCCGCATCAGGAAGCGGTCTAACTGGGCCTCCGGCAGCGGGTAGACCCCCTGCAGTTCGATCGGGTTCTGGGTGGCGATCACGAAGAAAAGACCGGGAAGCGGATGGGTCTCCCCTTCCACCGATACCTGGCGTTCCTCCATGGCCTCCAGGAGCGCCGACTGCGTCCGGGGCGTGGTGCGATTGATCTCATCGGCCAGCAGGATATTGGTGAACACGGGCCCCTTCACCAGGTCGAAATCGCCCGTTTTCTGATTGTAGATGAACCCACCCGTGATGTCGGAAGGGAGCATGTCGGGGGTGAACTGGATCCGGCTGAATTCGGCGTCGATCGAACGCGCCAACGCTTTGGCCAGCAGGGTCTTGCCGATGCCGGGGACATCCTCGATCAGGATATGCCCGCCGGCGATAAGTCCGGCCACGCACGCCTGCACCGCGTCGGGCTTGCCGACAAAGACGCTCTCGATGTTTTTGATGAGCCGTTGAACCTGTTCGTGCATGCCTCGTCCGCCACCAGCCGGGAAAGCCGGATATTATATGCACACGGCCCGATAATGCAAACTCCAAGTGTCCAACATTTCCGATGTGCGATTTCGGATGTGCGAGGTTCAAGAGTGGTGTTCGCGTTCATCCGCGTTGATCAGCGGTTAATTCCCAGTCGTATTCATCCGTGGTCCGCCATATCCGAACCCGGTCCGTGTGGCCTCTGTGTGGCATCCGTGGTTGAAAAAAGTTTACAGTCAACAGTTGACAGTCTACAGTCACCGGACTGGATTGCCCGGTCAAGCCGGGCAATGACAGTAACCGGATCTTCCATGTGCCACCTGCCATCCGCGTTCATCCGCACAGATCAACGGTTGCCCCCAATTCGGTTTTATTCTTATCCATTCGTGGCGCTCTTCTCCGAACCATATCCGTATGCATCTGTGTGGTCTGTGGCCTCTTGTTCCTATTCCGTGATCTCGATGAATGTGCCGTTCCAGGCAAAGATGACGCGACTGCCGAGGGCGGCGAACCTGCCCGCGCCGGGGTTGGCCTTGAGGAAGGCGAAATATCCATCCGAGAGGCAGACGAGTTTGGTGGTCGCCCCGACGGTGTATGTGGAATCGATCCAGACTTGGCCGTCCGAGTAGAAGGTGCGGTCAGCCACCTGGCGCACGAGCGCGCGGGTCTGTTCCTTGTCCATGCCCGGCATATAGTACTCCCGTCCCCCCTGGTCCTTTTTGCCATCTTCAAGTGCCCGGCTGGCGCCCACCGCGCTCTCGCCGGCCTTGGCCCTGCCATAGACGGCATCGGCCGCCTCTTCCCGCTGGGCAGCGGCCGCGGGTGCGGCCGGCGCGTTGCGCGCCTCGCGGCGCATGTGTTCGATCCCCCGGTCGCGGCCGTCCATGGGTACCGGGCGCCCGGCGACCGTGGGTTCATCTTCCAGCACCAAGAACGATGTATACGGAGTGATGATGCCGAATTCCTTGGCCAGGCGCACCACCTCCTCCTTGAGCTCGTCCTTGACGCCGCGCAGGCGGATCTCATCGAGCAGGTAGAAGACCTTGCGCGTGGCCCAGAGCCGGGCGATGGTCTCGCCGGCCGGCGTGGTGCCGCTCCATTCCTGTTCAAACACGAACTTGCGTTCCGCGCCGTTGACCTTCCCCTTCAGAATGATGGCGGCGGCGCCGTTCCCCTTGTACCGGCCCATGATCTCGACCTGACTGCCGCGGAAGAGGTCGGGCAGGGTCTTGGGGTAGACATCGTAGATATCGAGCTTGCCCGGGAATTCGACCGTGACATCGGCCAGCACCGGGTGTTCGAGCTTGGTGAAGAGGCCGGAGATCTTGATCTCGATGTCCTCCTCGGGTGACACATACGAGCGGGCGCCGCGGCTGTCGTCGGCGATCCGGTCGAGGATGAAGGTGTCGAGCTCGTACCCCACGCCGAAGACGAAAACGCGCGCGCCGCCCTTGTTCATGTCCTTCACGGCGGCGACCAGTTCATCCTCGCCCTGCAGGCCGAGGGTGGGTTTGCCGTCGGTCATGAACATCACGATGAACGGCCGGTCCTCCTTGCCGCGCATGGCTAGGGCGATGCCCAGGGCCTCGGAGATGTTGGTGCCGCCCCGGGCCTCGATGGCGTCCACAAAGGCCTGCGCCTCGGTGACCGCGGCTTCGTCCGCGGCGGCCAGTTCCTTGCGGAATGTCCGCGCCTCGGTGCTGAAAGCCACCAAGCCGAACCGGTCGGCCGGTTTCAGGGCACCCAGGCAGAACGAAAGTGCCTCGCGGGCCTGCTTGATCTTCTTGCCGCTCATGCTGCCGGAGGTGTCGAACACAAAGACCACATCCTTGGGCATGGGCTTGTCGTCCTTGGAGGCGTCCGGGGTGAGCATGGCGATGAAATAGCCGTCCTTGCCCGCTGGTTTGAAGCTGGCCAGGGAGAGCCCCATTTCCTTGTCCGACATGGAAAAATAGACAGCCAGGTCGCGGTCCGGGGTGACATTCCGCTCCTCGTAGGTCACGCGGGCCGACTTGTCGCCGTCACGCTTGATCTCGGCCTTGTGGGTGGGGCAGTAGACATTGCGCAGAGGCGTGTCGGCGTTGATGGTGACATCCACCAGCACTTCGTCCAGCGGTGCGGAGGAGAACTTTTCCGTGTTCAGCGGATAGGTGTAGGCGAAGAGGCCGGCGTCGGCGGTGAGGGTCTGGGCGTATTCGAGCTTGATCCGCCGGGTGCCGCGGGGCGGAATGGGAAATACGCGCGCCTTGAACATCTTGCGGCCCGCATACTCCAGCAGGGCCGGGTCCTTCATGCGGCGGACGATGTCCTCGTAGATCTGGCGCGCCTTGTCGCTTTCGAGGATCTCACCCTGCGTTTCCACGCCGTTGATGAACAGGGCGAACTTGCCGATGGCGGCGTCCTCGGGCAGGGGGAATATGTATGTGCCCTCCAGCTGCATGTCGTTGGGATTGTAGAACTCCTGATCGATCTTCGTGGTGGCGATGGTCCCGGCGATATCCACGCTCACCCGGTGGTACTTGACCGAGAGCGGGACTAGGTGGGGCACGGGCCGGTCGGGCGGCAGATCGATCGGGTGGATGATGATGAACCCGTCCGCGGCCAGGAAGGCGGCGCAAGCGACCAGGACCAGGGCGAGCAGGTGCATCTTCCGCAACATGGCATATCTCCTGACGAGTGTTGTGTTCACCGAGTTAGACGCGCCCCGGCGGAATAAGTTCCCGCCGGACGGGATGGGCACGAGTTACGCTTGCGGACTCCCCATCCACGAGTTGGCCGCAGAAACCGGTGGAACATGTGACAGCCGCATGCGTGTCCCCCGCATCGGCGCGGTCATAGTTCCTGCAACAGCGCGTTGAAGATGCGGATCGATTCGTCGAAACTGCCGAGAGATTCCTCGGTGAGGGCGTTGATGAACTTGGCCTGCAGGTCTTCGCGGTCGGCCGCGTCGGCGGGGAGGTCCTTGAGCTTTTCCTGGCAGGCCTCAAGGAGCCGGTGGCAGTGCAGGCGCCGGTCCTGTTCATCGGCATCGGGCGGTTCCGATTCGGTCTCCCGGCGCATCTGGACGGTTTCGCCCGTGGTCCGGTTCTTGGCGTCGGCGAATGACCGGATGTATTTGACGGCCTTGCGGTTGAACGGTTCAAAGTAGAGGATCCGGGCGCAAACCCCGGCGGCCAGTTCGGCATAACCGAGGTTGTCGTATTCCCGGAACAGGTGGGTAAGGCACTGTTTGGCGAAGGCGCCGTCACCATTGCGCTCGGCCGCCTCGGCCAGGAGCTGGAGCATCTCGAAGTCGTCGAAGAAGGCGTCGCCGGCGGTTTCAAAAATCTCCCGGGCCTTCATGTAGACGCCCTTGAGCAGGTAGAGACGGATCAGCCGGCGCTGGGCCTCCTGCTGGGGTTCGGTCCATTCGCGGGCGCGGCACTGTTCCTCGATGGTCAGGAGCGCCGATTCGATCAGGGCGCTCTCCTGGACCAGTTCCACGGCCCGGGCCAGGACGGACGCCGTATCCTCCGCCCCATCGAGTTCCTTGAATATCTCCTTGACGCCCCGGTCGGCGCTCTTGGCCGCGGTGGCCGGCCGGCCGGTGGTGGCCTTTTCCAGTTTCCGGACCACCGCCCGGGCGTTGTCGGCGGCCTTGGTGTTCCCGGCCTCTTCAAAAAGGGTCATGGCCACCTGGTACTCGTCGACCGCCTCTTCCAGGCGCCCCTCTTTGGCGTGGATCGCGCCCATGGTCTCATGCAGACCGCCGTTGGCCGGGACATATTTCTGGATATCGCGCAGATGGCGTTTGAGGCGGAACAGGTTGTCCTCGTTCTTGAGGGCGACCACGGTCTCCTTCAGCCCCTCCAGCCCCGCCTCGGTCCGGCCGCTCTCGAAGGCGATGCGGTCCCGCTCGATCAGGGCCTGGGTATGGCCGGGCATGAACTTCAGGATGTAATCGGTGATCACCCGGGCGTTCTCGAAGTCGGATCGTTCCGTCCAGTGGCGCACGAGCTTGACGCCTTCGTCGGCCGCCAGTTCCTTGTCGCCCCGGTCCAGCGCCAGGTTGAAATAGGCGCGCCGGACATTGTCCAGGCGCGGGTTGCGGTCCAGGAATTGCCGGTAGAGTTCGTACGCCCGGTCCTTGTCGCCCGCGGCGATGAGCTGCCGGGCGGCGTCGGCCAGGCTGACATTGAGCTTGATCTCGTCCCCCAGCGCCTGATGGAGTTCGGCCAGCTTGACATGCGCCGTGATCTCATCGGGTTTCAGGGCGATGATCGCCTCCTGCAGTTTGATCATCTCCTCCGGCAGTTGTTGTTTCTCCAGCAGGGTGAACGCGGTCTGGTATTTGGCCAAAGCCTCGGCGGGCTTGCGCATGCGCACGAGGATATCGCCGTGGGCCCGCAAGGCCACCACATTGTCGGCTTCGCGCGCGGTGACACCCTCGAAGCGCCTGCCCGCCTCCTCCAGCGCCCCTTCGCGGGCGGCGATCAACCCCAGGGCCAGCTGGATCTTGGTGTCCTCCGGCATGAGCTTTTCGGCCTTGAGGATCACATTCTTGGACTGGGTGAGCATGTCATTCTGGAGGTAGAACTTCGACAATTCGCGGTAGAACCGGCAGGCCCGGGCGATGTTGCCCTGTTTTTCAAGCACCACCGCAAAATCGTTCAGGACCTGGATCTCCCCCGGCACCTGTTTGTGAATGGCCTCATACACATCGATGGCCGCGTCGATCTCGCCGGCCTGGGCCTGCATGCCGGCCAGGACCTTGCCGTACATGACCACGGCGGCATCGTCCCCGGCCGCCTGGGCCAGAGTGAAGGCGTGTTCAAGCGCGGGACGGGTGCGGGGTTTGAGCTTGAGGCTCTCGCGGCAGACATCGAGCGCGCGCTCGATCTCGCCGGCCTTCTCCTGAAGCTGGGCCAACTGGCCGAGGGCGGCCACCGCATCGTCGGTATTGCCCATCCGCAGGCTGGCATCGGCCCGCAGGCGCGCGATCTCGCGATCGGACGGGTTAAGGCTGGCGACGATGTTGAAACAGCCCAGCGCCGATTCATCCAGGCCCGCCCCCATGCACATCATGCCCACGGCCTTGTATTTTTCGACCGCCTTATCCACAGCCCCGCGCTTGTAGAAGATCTCGGCCAGGCTCTTGTGGGCGTTGATCTCAAACGGGTCCATGGCGATGATCGACCGGCAGGCTTCCTCGGCCTTGTCCAGTTCGCCGGCCCTTTTGGCTGCCACCATCAACCCCTTGAACTCGCTGATGGCATCGTCGAACTTGCCCTTGCTCATCAGGTTGTTCGCCAGGGCGAACCGGCTGGAGAGGTCGGACGGGGTCAGGCTGGTGATCCGCTGGAGGAATTCGGTCGATCGGACGATGTCCCCCTTTTCCTGGAGGTCCTTCGCGATCGATCGGAGCTGGTCGGTGGCCTGGTCGCTGGTGCCCACCAGGAGCAGGGCGTTGGCGATCTTTTCCTTGGCCGCGATGTTCTCCGGGTCGATGTTCAGGACCTGCTTGTACACATCGATGAGCAGTTCCCACTTGGCCGCGTTCACGCCGTCGGCCGACCGGTCGGGCATGGCCTCGTAGAGGCGGGCGATGGTCATGAATTCCCGGCTGGCGTCCGCGTTGCGGCCGGACATGGTATACATGTTGGCCAGCTCCGTGCGCAGTTCGGGCGAGGAAGGATCGACGGCCACGATCTTCTCGTAGATGGCCAGGGCCTCGGCCAGGTCGGCTGGCTCCAGGGTGGCGTAGAGCCGTTCGGCCGCGATCTGGTACTCGATGATGCCCTCGTCCCGGGCGCCGGAGGCGACGAGGATCTCACCCAGCCGTTTGCGCGAGGCGATGTCGGCCTCGTCCAGGGCCAGGATGCCCCGGAGCATGGCCTGGCATTCGTCCATGGCCTTGTTGCGGTAATAGATGTCGGCCAGGATGCGGTACTGCTCCAGGGCCAGGTCGGGCCGGTTCTGGGTCTCGAAAATGCCGGCGATCTTTTCCCGTGTCATGGTGTCGTCGGGAATGATCTCGAGCACCTTCTGGAAATAGGTGATCGCCTCGGCCAGGTTCTTCTGGGTGCTCAGGATGGTGCCCAGCAGAAAGAACTGGATCGCCGCCGTCCGCAGGTTCCCGAATTTCTCCAGGGCGTTGGCATACATGCGCACATAGAGGGGTTCGTCCTCCTCCAGTTCATTGACGCGCTCGAACACCTTGACCGCCTTGCTGTAATTGCCGGCGGCCATGCTCTGCTTGCCGACATCCAGAAGCCCCATGATATCCAGGGGCGCGATCATGTTGATGCGGATCATTTTAAAAAGCGCGGCGTAAACCTCGAAAATGCCGCTATTCACGGCAAAGGTGATCTCACTGACATCCCGTTCGCCGTTGACGGCCTCGCACACGGCCATGTCGGTCTCTTCGAGCGTGACATTGACCTGGCTGTCGCGGGGCAGCCGCTTGAAGATCTCCTTGGAGGACTTGATCAGCTTCTTGAACCGCTCCCACTCGTCGGCGCGGCGGGCCGCCTCGAGGATGAGGCCGCTGGTGTTGACATAAATGTGGGTATCGGTGATGATCCCGGACCGCTTGGTCGCCAGGAACTCCTTGCCCTCCTCGAACTGGAAATCGCCCCCGTCCCAGGTGAAGAGATCGTAGATCTCCTCCTGGATCTGGAGCGTGATGAGGTCCTGGAGCTGTTCAAAAGTATAAAGTCCCTGCTCGACGATGATCGATTCGTAGCTTTTTCCGGGTTCCTTGGTCCGGATAGCCACGATGGCCGCGTACTTGGCCTTGTCGATGAAGCCCTGCCGGAGCAGGAATTCGCCGAAGGCCCACTCGCTGTAGCTCAGTGCGATCGAATAGATCTCACCCTCGTTGAGGAAGATCTTCTTGTTCTTCTGGCCGCAGTGGACATTCAAAATGCCGGTCTTCTTGTTCAGCGACAGGGTCTGGAAGATGTCGGCCAGATTGATGGTCGTCAGGTCACCTTTGAGGCTCATGCCCGCCCTTCCCGATCATTCAAAAGGAACATTGGAGACCGGCGGCTTGACCGCCTCCGGCGCGGTGGTGACGCCCGCCGCGCCCGCCGGCTCCACGCCCGGTCCGGCGGCGGGGGCCGCGGTTGTCCCGGCGGCCGGCGCGGGCCGGACGGGCATGGGAGCTGCCGCCGGTGCGGGCATATAGATCACCTGGGGCGCGACCGGTTTGCGGTCGTTCAGGAGCTCCAGCTCCCTCAGGCGACCCCGCACCTCCGCATACAGGAAATAGTAGGCGGCGCCGCACAGCAGCCCCACGGCCAGTACGGTGACCATGATGACCGCGGCCAGGTTGTTGCGGTGATTGCGCCGTTCCCGGTCCATGTATTCGCGCATGAGATTGAGCTGTTCGCGATGCGCCCGCTCCTTGCCCTCCAGGAAGGAGATCTGCGCCCGGCCATTCTCCTCCAGTGCCAGCATGGCCGATTTGACATCCGTCATCCGCTCCGCGATCCGGCTTTTTTCCGTCCGGCTCTCCTTGATCACGCCCGTGATCTCGGCCAGCAGATTGTGCTCGAGCTCCCGGGTACGGGGGATGTCCTTGATGATCGCCGGCAGGATCTCGAGGCTCCGCAGCAGGGCGACATTCTGGTCGCTCTGGGCCGCCATTTTGACGTTCATATTGTGAAGCAGATGGGAGAACTCATTGAAGCTTTTGACGACCTCCGGCATGATCAGGTCCTTGCTCGGATAGGAGCGGACGCCCTCGAATGAATCGTCACGGTCGGAATGCGGCATGGTCATGTCATCTTCCTCCTCAACCGGGTACGGCGGGTCAACTTCCATCTGCGGCTCCGGGCGTCCGGGGCCGGCCACGGGGGCGGACGGGGCGGCTTCCGCCGGGGCGGCCGCGGGAACGGCCGCGCCGGCGGGGGCGGGGACCGCCCCGGGGCCGGCATCGGCCAGCCGCTCGGGCGCATCGGTCGCCAGGGCCGGCGACCGCCGCCGCATCAACCGGGGCTCGGGCACATCCGGCGCCGGCGGCGCATGCGCGAATAACGACCTGATCCTGTCCAGCCAGCCCATATGTGCAAGTCCTCTCTGCTTCAGGCCCCGTCGCCGAGGCCCATACATTCCTTCATTTTGACCAGCAGGTCCTCCTGGGCGAACGGCTTCAGCAGGTAATTGTCCACGCCCGCCTTGATCGCCTTGACGATGTTCTCCTTGGCCGATTCGGAGGTCAGCATCAGCACCGGAATGGCCTTGTATTCCGCGTGCTGCTTGACGGCCTGCAGGAAGTCGAACCCGTTCATGCCGGGCATGTGCCAGTCCAGCGTGATCAACCGGATCTCATCGCGATGCCGCGCCACCTGGTCCAGCGCCTCACGCCCGTCCCGGGCTTCGACCGTGTCCAAGTCCAGCACCTCGGCCGCCCGCGCGACGATCTCGCGGATCAGGGCCGAATCATCCACGCATAAAACCTTCATGGCCGATCTCCCTCTGTCTATGGCTTGCGCCGGAAATAGATCCCGTTGTCGATCGATTCGTAACCGGCCAGAAAGGGCAGGAGCGATTCGGAGCTCCCCAGGAACAGGTACCCCCCCGGCCGGAGCATGGCGGTCAGGTTCCGAAAGAGCCGCGCCCGGAACGGATCGGAGAAATAAATGGCCACATTGCGGCACAGGACCATGTCGAAAGGTTCCTCGCCCGTCAGGGGGGCCAGCAGGTTCTGGGCGCGGAACTCGACCGCCTCCCGTATTGCCGGCAGCAGTTCCCAGAGACTGCCCACGGGCCGGAAGAAGCGCGCGCGGAACGACAGTTCGAGACCGCGGGCCATCGAGATCCGGTTGTAACGGCCCCCCCGGGCGATGCCGAGCGCCTCCCGGGATATGTCGGTGGCCAGGATCCGGAAACCCGCCCCGGCCTGCCCGCGCCGGTCCCCGGCCAGATCGCTGATGAGCATGGCCAGCGAATAGGGCTCCTGGCCGGTGGAACATCCCGCCGACCAGATCCGGATGCGGCGCACGGAATCCCGTCCCGCCGCCTCCAGGAAACCGGGCAGGACCACCGTCCGCAGGGCCGCCCAGGCCCGGTGGTCCCTGAACCAGTGCGTTTCGTTGGTGGTGATGGCGTCGATGATGCGGTCCTTGAGCCGCCCCGAACCGTCGGCCCGGGCCCGGTTGTAGAGCTCCATGTACGAGGCGCATTGCTCCTCGCGGACCAGATGGGCCAGCCGCACATCGATCAGGTACTGTTTTTCATCCGGGACTTCGATGCCGCATTCCTGCCGGATGAAATCGGCCAGCAGCTGGAAAGCCGCCGGGGTCAGGCCGCTTGCGCTGTGGTAGGCCATCTAGCACGCCCCCCGCACCAGGGCATTGATCCGGGCCCCGATCAGGGCGCCCGGCAGCACCTCG
This sequence comes from Planctomycetota bacterium, assembly GCA_043820325.1. Classification (GTDB taxonomy): domain Bacteria; phylum Planctomycetota; class JBDREB01; order JBDREB01; family JBDREB01; genus JBDREB01. The sequence continues at coordinate 16,004 of JBDREB010000311.1, forward strand.
TCGGCCAGCCCCGCCTCCTGCACGGCCTTGGGCATGCCGAAGACCACCGAGGTCGCTTCATCCTGGATCAGGCAGTGGCACCGCCGGGCCGCCTTGAGGGCGGTCAGGCCGTCCGTGCCGTCCCGCCCCATCCCCGTCAGGACCACGGCCAGGACCTGTTCCGGCCCGTGCACCGCCAGGGACCGCAGAAGCACATCCACCGCGGGTCGGCAGGAATAGACCGGGTCGCGGTCGTTGATCTCCACCGTCAGGGAGCGGTCGCGGCCGCAGCGTACCTCCATGTGCCGGCCGCCCGGGGCGATGTAGGCCCGGCCGGGAAGGACCGGTTCGCCGTGCGCGCCCTCGCGCATGGGGAAACCCGTCCCGGCGCTGATATGTTCGGCCAGCGAAGCGGTGAAAATGGGCGGCATATGCTGGACCAGGAGGACCGGCACGGGCAGGTCCGGGGTGAGCGCCCGGAATATCTCGTTGAGCACCCGGGGGCCCCCGGTGGAAACCCCGATGGCCACCAGCCCCGGACGCAGGGCCGCGTCCGTCGTCCGGGCCGGGGCCGGCGCCGCCGCTTCCCGGGTCCCGCCGCCGGCGCCGCGGGCGGCGGCGGTGTACCGGCGCGTGCGCACGAGGTGGAGGATCGGCCGGACCTTGGCCAGCAGCCAGCCGAGGTTGGCGTCCATGTCCTGGCCGGCAGGCTTGGGGATGAAATCGAACGCGCCGGCCGCAAGGGCCTGCATGGTGACATCGGCATCCTCGCGGCTGTGGCTCGAGACCATCACCACGGCCAGGTCGGGATGGCGGACGCGGATCTCCCTGAGTGCCGTCAAGCCGTCCATCTGGGGCATGACTATATCCATGAGCACCAGGTCCGGCTTGAGGACGGGGATCTTCTCCAGGGCGAGCGCGCCGTTGGCGGCCGTGCCGACCAATTCCGTGCCGTCCAGGGCTTCGACCACCTGGGACATGATCTTGCGGTAGGTCACGGTGTCGTCGACCACCAGCACCCTGATCACATCATGCACATGCCGCTCCTGCCCGGTGCCGCATTGGCTCAGACCTTGAACTGCTTGACAAGCCCATCGAGCCGCGAAGCCGCCTTGGCCAGATCGCTCACGGCCATCTTGGTCTCCTCGGCCTTGGCCTCCGAATCGCCCGCCATGTGGTCGACCAGTTTGATGCTTTCCGCCACCTGCACGATGTGGGCACTGGCACGCTCGGTGGACTGGGCGATATCCCGGATGCCATCGGCTCCCTTCACCGTGTTCATCGCCAGGTCGTTCGAAGTGCGCGAAAGTTCCCCGCTCGACCGGGCGATGTCGTTGACCCCCGACGCGGCTTCGCGCGAATTGCGGCTGACCTCCTCGGAAAAGGTCTTGAGCTCCTGGACCCGCGCGACCACGGTGCCTGCGCTGGCGGCCACGCTGCCGATCGACTTGGCCACCTCGTTGCCGGAAATGGTCTGCTCCTCGACCGAGCTGGCGATCGTGTTGCTGATGGTGTGCATTTCCCGGATCGTGTCCAGGATGGTCTTGTTGGCCTCCACCGCCCGGTTGACGCGGATCTGGATCACCTCGATCTGGAAGCCGATCTTCTCCGTGGCCTCGGAGGTCTGCTTGGCGAGCTCCTTGACCTCGTTGGCCACCACGGCGAATCCGCGGCCGGCCTCGCCGGCCCCCGCGGCCTCGATGGTGGCATTGAGCGCCAGCATGTTGGTCTTGTTGGAAATTCTGTCGATCACTTCCACGACCTTGCTGATCTCGCGGCTGGACCGTTCAAGCTCCTTCATGGTGTCGGTCATGTTCCGGCCCAGTTCCTCGGCGTTCTTGGAGATCGCACTGGCCTTGAGGGTGTTGGCCGAAACCTCGTTGAGCGAGGAACTGATCTGCTCCACGGCGACGGCCACCGACTTGACCTGGGAGGAGATATCGCCCATGCTGACCGCCACGGCGACAATATTGTTGGAAATATTGCCGGATGACTCGGAGACCCGGTTGACATTGCGCGAGGTCTGCTCGGCCGAGGCGGCCACACTGCCGATGCTGCTGGACATCTCCTCCGCCGAGGCGGCCACGCTGTCGACATAGGTGGAGATCTCGCGCGCGGCCACGGCCGACCGGCCGATCAGCCCGGCGGCGTCGCCGGCGGCGGTCAGGATGTCCGCCGACTTGCGGCGCATCTCCGAGGCTTCGGCCGCCATCTTGTTGGCCGAGGCCGCCAGGCGCATGGAGGCATCGGCCAAAAAGGCCGAGTTCTCCGCCAGGTCGATGATGATATTGCGGACCTTGCTGATGAACGAATTGAACCACACGCCGATCATCAGGAGTTCATCGCGGTCGCCGCCGTACACGGGGCATTCCTCGCACGAAGACAGCCGGTCCATGTTGAACGGGCCGGGCATGTCATCCTCACCCAGACTGCCCACTTCCAGGAAACAGCACAACCCTTCCTTGCCGTAGACCTTGCAGTCCGTCTTGCCGCACTTGGTATGCCGCCAGCACTGGGTGTTGGGCATCTCCAGGATCCGGGTGAGATCACCCTCGCCCTTGGCGATGTCCTTCATGACCCGCAGGAGCCGCTGGATCCGCCGGGTGACCGAAAGCGCCAGCATGCCCCCCAGCACGATCGCCGTGACGATCAGAAGCAGCGCGCATCCGCCGCCGACCATGCTGAACAGCAGTGTGCGTGACAGGGGAAAGTCAGGCGCGTACTTCTGCAGCATGTAGACGGAAACCACGCCGATCGCGGCCACGGCCAGACTGCCGGCCGACAGCATCAGGAAAATGATCATGAAATTACCGATGATGCCGCGGTGCCTCAAAAGTTTCACATCTCACCCTTTCAAGTCGGGACCGATCCGGTGCCCCGGCGCGCTTCCGCCCGGAAACCGTGATTCACAAGCCGTTCCACATCCAGGACCATCCACAGATCGCCTGCGCCGGGGACCACCCCCCGGATGAACGCCAGGTCGTACCGGTCCTCGTCCACGGCGGGCAGGGGCTCGATCGCGTCGTCGGCGACGGTGACGATGTCACCCACCGTATCGATCACGAACCCCATCCGTTCATTGCCCACGGCCAGGCGCTGGGCGGCCCCCACATCCAGGGCCGCCACCTCGTCCTGGGTCTTGAGGACCAGGTTGATCGAAGCGGCCCCGGCGGCCCGGGCGGGCAGGCCGAGGCGCAGCCGGAGGTCGATCATGGTCACGATCTCGCCCCGCAGGTTCATGACCCCGGCCACGAAGGGACGCGCGCCCGGGACCGGCGTGAACCCGGTGCGGTCGTTGATCTCCCGCGTGTAGAACACATCGATCCCGAACCGGGCGTCGTCCAGCACAAAGGTCACGAACTGTCCCATGGCCGCCCCCCTCATCCCAGCAGCCGGGCGGCGGCGGCCACCAGTTCGTCACGCTGGATCTTGACGGCGCAGGCGTTGAAACCGCCCCGCAAGGCCTCGTTCAGCGCGCCCTTGGCGCTCAAGGTCGTCACGCCCAGGACCGGCAGATGCTTCAGGGCGGGATCGTTGCGCAGTTCGTCCAGGAGCTGGAACCCGTTCATGTTCGGGAGCGCCAGGTCGGTGATCACCAGGTCGGCGGTCTCCCGGCCCAGCGCGGCCAGCGCTTCGCGGCCGTCACCCGCGCAGACCACGCGGCAGCCGGCCCCTTCCAGGTAGTGCACCATGATCGTGCGCCAGAAAGGCGTATCCTCCGCCAGGAGCACCCGTGGTCCCGCCGGGAGCATGGGCCGGCCGGCGGCACGGTCCGCATCGATGGTGTCCAGGATGGCGAAAAGGTCGGGCAGGAGGACCGTCTTGCCATTGATGATCGCCGTGCCGAAAAGGTGGGGATGGCGGATGGTCTCGCGGTCGATGTCCACCGGGAGGTCCAGCGTATCCACCACCGCGGCCACCAGAAAGCCGACCGGGTTGGCCACACGGGGGATCACCAGGAATTGCCGGAACACGGGCCGGTCAGAAGGCGTGGCAGGCACGAACCGGTCCAGTTCCACCACGCGCAGGCTGCGGCCTTCATGCTGGACATACAGGCGGTCGCCGACCTGCTCCAATGCCGTGCGCTCGACCTCCTGGACCCGCCGGATCGCGTCCAGGGGCAACCCCAGCTGTTCGCCGCTTTTGATCCGCACCAGGAGGAGTTCCACCGCCTCGGTAGCCTGGGGCAGATGCCGGCGGCGGCGCTCCTGCTCCCGCTGTTCCGCGCGCTCCATGTCGCCGAAATGCAGCCCCGCCATGCGGGCGATGCCGTTGATGTCCAGGACCAGCACCACCCGGCCGTCCCCCCGCACCGAGGCCCCTGAATATTGGGGACAGTCCTTGAGGAACACGGGGAGCGGTTTGATGACCATCTCCTCGATGTTCTCCTTGCCGTCCACGATCAGGCCGTAGGTCTTGTCGTGGAAGCGGAGCACGACGACCAGGTATTCCTGGTCCGCGCGGCGATCCTGGTCGACGCGCTTGTAGGCCGGGGTCGTGGCGGGGGCCGGGCGGCCCTCCCCGTTGACGATGAGGTCCTCCGCCCGCCGGTCGGCGATCGCATGCCGCCGGTCGGACAGGCGCTCACCGGTCTCCGGATGGTTGAAAGTGCGCGGCAGGCCCAGGACATCGGCCAGCCGCACCAGCGGGACGAGCTCGTCCCGGTCCAGGAGGACGGGTATGCCCCGTACTTTGCCGATGGCGGACCGGACCTTGTCACCCTTCAGGCGCAACAGAACCTTGATATCGGATTGCAGGATCGCGAAACGCTGGTCCACGGCCCTCACGGTCAGGGTGGGAATGATGGCCAGCGTGAGCGGCAGGCGCAGGCTGAACCGGGTGCCGCGGCCGGTCAGGGAATCGATCTGGACGCTGCCGCCCAGTTTGCCGACATTCGCGGACACGACATCCATGCCGACGCCGCGGCCCGACAGAGTGGTGACCTTTTCGGCGGTGGAGAAGCCCGGCGTAAAGACAAAGGCGAGGATCTCGCCGCGGCCCAGGGTGCGCAGCACTTCGGCCGTCACCAGCCCCTTCTCGACGGCCTTGCGGCCGATCCGGTCGGCATCCATCCCCTTGCCGTCATCCTCGATGTCGATGGTGACCTGCTCGCCTTCGTAATAGGCCCGGAACCGCACCAGCCCCTCGACCGACTTGCCGGCGGCGCGGCGGATGTCGGGCGCTTCGATGCCGTGATCGCAGGCGTTGCGGACGAGATGGACCAGGGGATCGGATATGTTCTCGACGATCGAACTGTCGAGCTCAACATCCGCCCCTTCGATCTCCAGACGGATGCGCTTGCCCAGGTCGCGGGCGATGTCCCGGACCATGCGCGGGAACTTCCGGAACACGACATCCAGCGGCTGCATGCGGGTCTTGATGATCATGTTCTGCAGCTCGGTCGTGATCCGGTTGATATTCTGCACCACGGCACCCAGGGTCTCGGAAGTCCCCTGGGCGGCGGCACTCGATTCCAGGAGCTGGTTGCGCTCCAAAACCAATTCGCCGGCGACCTTCATCAGATCGTCCAGAAGGTCGGTGCGCACGCGGAGGGCGCCCTTGCGGCTGATCGGCCCCGTCCGGACCGCGCCCGTCCCTTCCTCCGGTTCCGCCGCCCCGGCCGCGGCCGTGACGGCGGCCGTGGCCGGTGGAGCGGCCGGCGTACCAGTGGGCAGGGCGACCGGCCAGACCTGTCCGGCGGGCAGACCCAGTTCACCGGCGACCAGGTCGGGCGCGAGCACCGTGGCCAGAAGCACGGCCGCCCAATCCGGGGTTCCGCCGCGGGTCAGCCGGGCAAGCTCATCCGGCGGCGGCACAGCGGCCAGGACCTCCCCCATGGCGGCGCAATCGGCGGCCACACGGTCGGGACGCCGTCCCGCCCCGAAAATGTCGTGGCCGACATGCCACGCGAGGCAATAGACCTTTTTGCCGAACCGGACCGCCTGCCGGGCCTGGTCCGGAGTGGGTGCAAGCTCCGTAAAATCCGGCATCCCCCCCCGTTCCGACCGCACCGTCTCCAGAGCGGAGGTCTCCCCGCTCACCAGATACCGGCTGATGGCGTCGATCTCGGCGGTGAACTTTTCCTCGCGCCCGGCCTCGAGGTTCGCGGCCACGGTCTTGAGCCGGTCCACGGCACCGAGCATGACGCCGATGAACGCATCGTCGGGCGTGAGTTCGCGGTCGCGCACTTTTTCGAACACATTTTCCATGGCATGGCTGATCTTGCCGATGTGGTCGTACCCGAAAAAGCCGCAGGCCCCCTTCATGCTGTGGCAGGCCCTGAGCACGGAATTGATCGTTTCCGCATCGGCGGCGGCCGGCGCCTGTTCGATCCCGAGCAGGCAGGTCTCCAGGGCCTGGAGGTGCTCCTCCATCTCCTTGGCGAATATGTCAAAGAGTTCATCGCCGGGACTCATGGTCGGATCCCCTTCCGGCGGGCGGTCAGCCGTACCGTACGCACCCGCTCATTCCCCCGTGTCGATCACGACGAAGAACACGCCCCCGGGCAGATGGAACGGGATGACCGTTCCGGTGCCGCCCGCCGGCGCATTCCGCATGAATTTGGGAAAATCGAAAGTGAGCCCGGGACGCTCCTGGCTCAGGATGCCCTTGACGCGCCCGGTGATGATATTGAGGACCTCGTTGACCGTGTCCGCAATATCCCCGCCCGGCACGCCCTCGCCCCCCAGGAAGCCGGCCTGCATGGTCGCCGCGACCGGGGCGTCGACATGCAGGGCCACAAAGCCGCAATCCGTGCCGTCACAGCGCAGGGCCATGCGGGAGGCATAGGCCGTGGCGGGCATCTGCCCGTCCGGAAGGGGTGTGCCGGGCCGCACCTCGAGCCCCATCATGTTCTCGCACACCTCGACCGCGGTGCCGACCAGGGATTGGATCACCCGTGGGTTCATCAGGCTTTTTCCTTCTTCATGACCATGAACTTCGATGCCGCCCGCACCTTGTCCTTGATGATCTCGATCGAACGGGCATCGCTGAGGTTCAGGCTCTTCTTGTCGACCACATCCACCGCGCCGGCGTCAAAGGCCTGCTTTTCGATCTGGCCGCCGGTCTTGCCCATGGTGCTGAAGATGATCACCGGTTTGGGCAGGTAGTACATGAGGTTGGTGAGGAAACTGATCCCGTTGATCTGGGGCATGATCACATCCAGGATCAGAACATCGGGATCGGCCTCCAGGATCGCCTCCGTGGCCGCGAACGCATCCGAGGCGGCGCCGACGATCTTGAACCCGGGGTCCTGCCCGAGCGTCCGCGTCAGGATGTTCTGGACCAGGCTGGAATCATCGACAATAAGGATCTTGATCCGGCCCTCCTTGCGCGACTTGTCGGCCCGGCAGAAGGCCGGCAGCGCCTCCGGCAATACCCGCAGGGAGTTGTCCCAGTTCTTGAAATACAGCTTGGCCCCCGGGGCGTCATTGATCTCGCGCCGGAACTCGGCGATGCCCGCCTGGCGCAGCATGCCGGCTATGCGTTCAAGGTTGAAATCGAATTCCCCCGGCTTGAGCCCGCCGGCATCGCTGCGCGCGCCCACCAGTGTGGCGGCCAGGTCGGCACAGCCGATGCCCAGATCCTTGAACCGGGCCAGACACCGTTCGATCACCTGCTGGTTGCCGCCTTCGTCCAGGAGGCCCCCGCCTTCGACCGCGGCGATGCTGAAGGAGACCGCGCCGCCGCAGGTGCGCTTGGCGCAATGCAGGACCAGCCCCACATACAGGCCACCCACCACCGAACCGATGAGGAACGGATCCTCGCTGACGAACGCTTCATCCGGTAACAGGAAATATTTCTTGACCACGGCCGCTTATCCTCTCCATCCTCAAGTTGAACGGTGGTGTTCCATCCCCCGGCACCCTATTGGGCGATCTGCCGCAACGCCTGGCGCACCTTTTCGGCCAGCGCACCAGCCCGGCTGAGTTCGCCGATATAGCCTTCGATATGCGTACGGAACACCGTGGTCCGGTCCCGGACGGTCCCGGCCCGCTCCACGAGTTCCTGCCAGCCCGCCTGGATCGCCGCCGTGCCGGCGGCCACCTGCCGGGATTGGTCCAGGGCGGCGGCCGTGAGGGCGACGGACTGCCGCGACATCTCCGCCGCCTTGCGGCCGGCCGCATCCGCCTCCCGGCCCCGGGCGAGCGTGGCGGCGCTGTGGGACAATACCTCGCCGGTGTTCACCCGCACGGTCTGGACGATCCGCGCGATGTCACCCAGGCTGCCGGCGGCCAGGGAGACCACCCGGGCGATCTCGTTGATGGTGGCGTTCTGTTCCTCGATGTTGAGCGTGATCGTGCCGTAGATGCCGGAGATCTCCTGGATCGCGTCGGAGATCTCCTTGATCATGGCCACCGCCCCGGCCGTGTTGTCCTGCATGTCCCGGATCAGGATCCCGATCTGCTCGGTCGCCTCGGAGGTGCGGCTGGCCAGCGCCTTGACCTCGTTGGCCACCACGGCGAACTCACGGCCCATGTCACCCGCTTCCGCCGCCTCGATGGTCGCGTTCAGGGCCAGAAGGTCGGTCTGTTCGGCAATATCGTTGATGATGCCGACGATCTTGCCCACCTTGTTGGCCGAATCATTGAGCTTTTTCACCATGTCGTTGGTGGAGCGGGCCTTCTGGTTGGCGGTGTTCGAACGGCCGCTGGCGTCCAGACAGCTTCTGGAAACCTCCTTGAGAGAAAGGCTCATTTCCTCGATGCCCGAGGCCGCTTCGTTCACCGAGGTGGAGATATCCCCGATCTTCTCCCCCGCCTGCCCCGCCACGGCCGCCATGGCGCCGGCCAGGTCGGCGACCCCGGCCGCCATGGTGACCATGCCGGCGGCCGCATTGGCGGCGATCCCCATCCCCCCATCGAGGAGATCGGCCCCGCCGCGGGAAGCATCGAGCGCCCGGCCGAGGTCACCGGCCCCCCCCTGCAAGCCGATCAGCTGTTCGCGGAAGGTCGCGCTCAGATCGAAAATGCGCTGGATCCCCTCCTCGATCACCGTGGTGTCCCCGGCCAGATTCTGGGCGGTCCGGGTATTGTTCTTGACGAAAGATTCCAACAGCTCAAGGCATTGCGTGATCGCGGCCACCTCGCCCCGCAGTTTACCGGCATACTCGCTGATCATGCGGTTGAATTCGCCGAATTCGTCCTTCCCGCCATACGCGGTCGCGAAATCAAGATCGCCCGCCGCCAGTCTCCGGAAACCGGACTGGACCCGCCGCAGGGGGATCGTGACCAGCATACGGAAGACCAGCCAGAACGCCACTCCGCCCAGGACCAGACCGGCAAAGCCGGCCGCCAGTCCCCCGTACAGGACCTCACGGGCCAAGGTACTTTGGTCCAATCCCCGGACCCCGCCCATACGCAGAACATACCCCTGTACGCCCACGACGACCGCGGCGACCGCGGCCAGGATCACCAAGGCGGCGACAAGCAGCTTCATGCCGGTCTTCATCGGACACCATTTTCCCATGGCCAGGAACATTGAAACCTTGTAACACTTTAGCCGAGTGAAACGATCATAGGAGATCTGGATTGCCCGATCAAGTCGGGCAATGACAGCCAAGAATAAGCCTGATGCAAATTATCCTTCTTCATCCGTCATCCCCCGGCGAGCCTGTCCTCCGGCTTGACCGGGGGAACCGGGGGATCCAGTCCTTTCATTCCGCTAAAGTGTTGCGAA
>JBDREB010000312.1:0-4107 GCA_043820325.1 Planctomycetota bacterium
GCGTGCGGGGTTTGGTGGCGGGGGCCAACCATGGCAGCTATACCTCTTTAATGATGCGGCAGTGCCTGACCTGTTTGTCAAACCATCACTCTGCACCGCACGCGAAATGGATAGGTTATTTATTTACGGGCACTAAACGCGCCCTATCGTTTCCACGGTGTGGCCGCTTCCATGATGTGTCGGAAATCATAGACGGAGACATTTTCCGGGATCGCGGCGGCCATGCCTTGGGGCGGGCGCACGAGGATGAAGGCGTCATCGGGTGTATGCCGGCCGGTGAAGGCGCCGCGGCCCGTGACCGTGGGTGCGGCCAGCCGCGCTTTCAGATCGAACCCATCCTCTTCCACGAGCACCAGGTCGGGCCCCTGGGCCGATTGCGGACCGTGGAAGACATCGTCCCGGCGGTGGATGCGCTTGATGACCTTGCGGCCGTCGAGCATGAGACCGGTGAAAAGGTCCTCCAGTTCGGCGATGACGCGGCCGCGGTCGGCCGGGGCCACCTCACCGCGGGGGTACCGGTCGCGGGTGTGTACATAGACGCGCGAGGGATCGAGCGCAAAGGCGCGCGTCCCCGGCGCGATGGCATTGAACGACTGGGGCGCATCGCCCGCCAGTTTCAGTAACCCATGCTCCACGAGCACGCGGTTGAGGTGGACCTCGGCGTCGAGCCGGCCGAATCCGTGGTCGGAGATCATCATGAAGAGGTCCGTTTCATCGAGGCGGTCATAGAGCGCGCCGAGCGCTTCGTCGACCCGCCGGAAATAATCACGGAACGCGGCATGGCGGGCGTGAGCCGGGTTGGCGTAGGCCTCGTAGAGGAAATGGCACAGCCGGTCGGTCTCGGTGATCACGAAGAAAAAGGTGTCCCAGTGCTCCCGGTCGAAGATATGCATGGCCGCGCGCACACGCGCCGCGTGGGTGGCGTGCAGATCCTCCATGAACGCATCGAGGGAGGTGTGGCCCTTGGCCGCGTCCGCATCCGTGCTGTAGTTGAATTCCCGCAGGGTGGGCAAGAGTTCGGGCGGGTAGGTCGCGCGCGCCAGGTCGACGGCCACGAACCCGGCGATGAGGACGCCGTTCAGGGGGCGGGCGGGGTAGGTGGAGGGGACATTGATGATGGCATGGCGCCGGTCGGGCTCGTCGAGCCAGAAGGGGTTGGCGCGCAGGCTGCCCGAATCGGGAAAGGTGAAATCGTACGAGCCGGGGGCCAGTTCCACGAACCCGAAGATGCCGTGCTCACCGGGGTTCCTGCCCGTGACGAGGGAGCTCCAGGCCACGGAGGAGATGTGCGGCACCGATGAACGCATGGGGGCGAGGCGGGAGGCGGCGATGATGCCGGCCAGCCGCGGCATGGTCCCGTCGGCCGCGAATCCCTTGAGCATGGCGAAGGGCACGCCGTCAAGGCCGCAGACCACCCGGCGGGGTTTGCGGCGGCGGAAGAGATCCTTGAGACCCATGGAGATACCTTTCAAGAGTCACAGGTCACAGGTCACAAGTTACAGGTCAAAGTCCAGATCCCGGACATGAGACCTGCGACTTGCGACATGCGACTCCGGTGGGATTGCTACGCCTGCTCTCCGCATCCCGTAATGATCCCCGCGGCCACGATGTCGGGTCCGCGTTCGAGGACGAACCGCCCGAGCTCGGGGAAGGCGGCGTAGGTCTCGACCACGGCCGGCGCGGTGAGCGCCAGCACGATCTCGCCCACCTCGTGCTCCTCCAGGCGCGATGCGTTCTCGCTGAGGACCGCCAGGGTGGAGGAATCGATCCGGCGCCGGATGGCGCGTACCGTGGCCGGGATGGCCTGGGTGGTGCACCGGAAGGTCAGGGTGTCGCCCGCGGCAAGGGCCACGGGCGCCATCCAGAACAGGTTCGCTTCCACGGCCCGCGTCACGCAGGGCGGCCGGCCGGGATCGGCCACCACCATGCCGCGCCGGGCGCTGCCGGCCGTGAGGAAAAGACCGGTCGATTCGCCCGCCTCGGCGGTCTGCGGCGTATGCAGGAATTCGGCCACGCCGGTCACTTCGGCGGCAATGCCGCCCGGATAGAGCGCCACGCGGTCGCCGGTCCGCACCCGGCCCGCTTCAATGCGGCCGGCCGTGACCGGTCGTCCGTCCACGGTGTAGACATCCTGGACCGGCATGCGGAAGGGCCGCGCGGCGTTGCCCGGGCCTTTGTCCTGACCGTCAAGCGCGGCCAGGACGGTGGGGCCCGTATACTAGGGTATGCGCGGCGACAAGGCGACGAAGTTGTCCCCCATCTTGGCCGAGGCCGGGATCACATGCGCGGGGGTGATGCCGTGCTGTTTGAGGAGCGCCAACACTTCGGCACGGAGCGTACTGAAGGCGCTTTCGCCGTAGCCCACGAGGTCCATCTTGTTCAGGACCACGATACAGCGGCCCAGGTTGAACATGCCCAGGATGTAGGCGTGGCGGCGGGTCTGCTCGCACACGCCCTCCCGGGCATCCACGATGAGGACCGAGGCTTCGGCCTGGCTGGCGCCGGTCATCATGTTCTTCATGAATTCCTTGTGGCCGGGGGCGTCGATGATCGTGTAGCGCCGGCGGGGGGTGGCGAAGAAGGTCTGGGCCGTGTCGATGGTCAGGGCCTGCTCCCGTTCCTCCTCAAGATGATCGGTCACAAAGGCGAACTCGACATCGAGCATGCCCTTGGCATCGCAGACCGCCTGGATGGCCGCCATTTTGTCGGGCGGCAGGGAGCCGGTGTCGTAATAGAGCCGGCCGATGAAAGTGGATTTGCCGTGGTCCACATTGCCCGTAATGACGATCTTCATTATTTCGGTTGTCATTGTATCATTCCGCTGATCGGAGGGTTACATTCTGCCACAGAGGCCACAGAGGAGCAGAGAGGGCATCGAAAGAGCAATTGTCACAGGTCGCAGGTTTCAGGTCACAGGTCAAAGGTCAAAGTCCAAATCCCGGACTTGCGACCTGCGACTCCGCATCCCGACTTTGCGACCCTTCCCGCGGGCCGGCCCCGGACCGCTCACATGTATCCCAGCGCGCGGAGCTTCTGCATGGTGTAGGCGTTCTCCTTGTCCTGCGCGCGGCCGGAACGCTCGGAGACCTTGGTGGTGCGGATCTCTTCCACGATCCTGGCCACGGTGTCGGCGTTCGAGTCCACGGGGGCGCAGCAGGTTTCGCACCCGATCGAGCGGAACCGCTTGCCGCCTTTGGCGAAATAGAGGTCGGTCATGGGGATGTTCTCGCGCTCCACATAGGACCAGATGTCGAGCTCGGTCATGTGCAGAAGGGGGTGGATGCGCAGGTGGTCCTGGCCGGCGGCGCTGCCCCGGAACTGGTCCCACAGCTCGGGCGGCTGGTCGCGGTAGTTCCACTTGAATTCCGCGTCGCGGGGCGAGAAGACCCGTTCCTTGGCGCGGATGCCGTGCTCGTCGCGCCGGATGGCCAGCATCACGCCGTCGAGATCGTTGGCCGCCAGGAAATCCTTGAGCGCCTGGGTCTTGAGCAGGTTGCAGCAGTCGAACTTGGCGCCGGACTTGGAACTCACGCCCGCGGCCGGCGCCTTTTCGTTGCGGGCGATGCGCAGGTCCAGCCCCCATTCCTTCGCGTATTTGTCGCGGAAGGCGTAGATCTCCTTGAACTTGAAGTTTGTGTCGATGTGGATCACGGGGAAGGGGACCTTTCCGTAGAACGCCTTGCGGCACATCCACAACAGCGTGGTCGAATCCTTGCCGATCGACCACAGGATGCCGATCTTCTTGAACCGGGCCCAGGCCTCGCGGATGATATAGACGGCCGTGCCCTCCTGTTCGCGGATGAAACGATCATTGGAAACCTGGATTGCCCGATCAAGTCGGTCAATGACAAGGGGAATTGCTATTGGGCCGCCCTGTATTATCCGTCATCCCCCGGCGAGCCTGTCCTCCGGCTTGACCGGGGGAACCGGGGGATCCAGTCTTTTTATTCCGCTAAAATGTTGCGGATTTGTTACTATTCAGGTGCCTGAATGGAAAATGTGGTTGGTTGGGGTGGGGGCCATGGATAATGGCGGTTGCCCATTTTTATATTTTCATGCCGTTTTTTTGTTGACAATACCCGATAGCCGGATATAATTATCGTATTG
>JBDREB010000313.1:0-6805 GCA_043820325.1 Planctomycetota bacterium
TGACCCGCCCCGCCGGCCGCCCGCCTACGGAGGGTTACCAGCGCGTGATCGAAATGGGTCCGTACAAGGCCGCGGATTGGCGCCATAGTTTCCGGCTGATCCTCGTGGTCGTCGATCAGCCCGATCCCGTCACCGGCTCCCCTCCAGCTCTTTCCCCACCACTTCTTCCTGATCGCCAATTGGAAGGAAAAGACCATGCCGGCCGAAGCGCTCCTCGATCATTACCGCGGCCGCGGCACCTTCGAGGACCGCTTCAGCGAGCTTAACCGCGCCTTGGATCTCCACCTCTCCTGCCGCGCCTTCGGCCGCAATGAATCCACCCTCCTTTTGCATCTGTTGGCCTTCAATATCGCCAATGTCCTGCGCACGGAATTGGAGCGCGCCACCGGCTCCGGCTGGGATCTCCGCCGTGTCCAAGAGACCATCCTCAAGGCTGGCGCCCGCGTGGTCCATGGTGGACACAAGGCCTCGGCGATCAGCTTGTTCCGCGTCCGGGACTGGTAATCATCACGATCCAGTTTTTCCACGGTCAGGTCCCCGTACAACCGGCCGGGGCTGAAAAAGGCGATCGCATTATCAAATACCTTGATCTGGATGTCCACCGGACTCGTATAGTCCCTGTGCACCACGGCGTTCAGGAGCAATTCACGCAGCGCCGGCAGGGGGTACTCGAATATTTCCCGCCGTTCGATCACCCCGGTTATTTCAAAGGCCACCTTCAGATGTGAAACAATAAACTGCATGGCCGCTTCCACCACGCTGAAGAGCGTGCCCCGGATCATCCGGTCGTCGATGATGGTCGCGGCCGTCTTGAACCGGCCGATGTGCAGGGAATACGGCGGATCGGCCTTGCCGAACAGGATCATGGCCGCGTGCGTCGGCCGTCCCTCATTAAGGAACCCGAGCTTCCCCAGGACGGACCGCCAATCCCCCGTCCACCGGAACCGGCACCCGGCCTTGACCCGCGCCAGGAAGGACCGCACCTTGCGGGAGTCCAAGTCGCGCACGGCCGTGCCTTTCTCAGGATACGCGTCCCATGAAAGCTGGAGCGACTGCATATGCAGGTTGGCGATTTCCGTCAGCGACAGCTTGTGGTTGCCGGCCGCGACCCGCTTGAAATACCGGTCCCGGCAGGCCACCGGCTTGACTGGAAATTCATCAACGCGGATAGCCACCACATCCTTGCCGCCGGCCTTGACAGTTTCCATGGACGGAATGATCGCCGGCGATGTATTCTGTTTGATCTCATTCGCCCATGCCTACAGGGTCTCTTCGCCAATGGACACACCAACCGGACGGCCACCAGGGGCGACACCTATGACCACCGTCCCGCCCTTATGATTGGCAAAGGCGCAGAGCGACTCGATGGTATCCTTGCCAAAAGAAGTCTTGAACTCAAGTAACTCCGACTCCCTTTGGGCAAGCAGTGCGCGAACCTTCATGTTCCCCTTCCTGAGCATCGACGAACAGCCGGTATTATAACCCGGAAACTGGCAATATACAAACATTTTCGCCTGCAGCGACAACAGGCATCCCGCAACGGCGCTAAAACCTCAACTGGCGCACATTGGGGAGGCAAGGCCGCGCCGATATCGGGACTTCGGTTTTTTCCGGCCACCGGCGTCAGCCGGCTTTGGCCTGGGCCGGGCCCAGCGCCTCGCGACTGCACGCCGTCCAGATCCCCTGGCCGATCTCCCGGATCCACTTCGCCGCGTGCCGCAGACGCTGGTCGCCCTTGTAACCCGGATTGATCCACTCGTCATAGAACTTACACACATACGCCGACCGGCCCACCACCTTGCCCAGAACAAACTCCCCGACCCGCTGGCCGAGACTGCCCGCCTTGACCTCGATCCCCTTCTCATTCAGTTCATCCCGCATCGCCTCCGTGATCACCAGGCCGCCGGCCTTGCCCTTGTGCGGCCGGGCACCGCTGGCATAGACCAGCGCCGTATAAGTCTGGAGCAGGCCCGGCAGGTCGCTCTTATCCGCACCTATGCCTTCGGCAATGAGGCCCTGATCGATCAAGCCGTCCTTATTGCCCTTCTGGAGGTAATTGAGACTGCAATAGGCATAGTCCTCGGGCTTCCTGACCATCGAGGCACGGAAGGCATTCAGCTCGATATACGCCGCGCACATCGCCAGACCGTACCCCCGCTCAACGATCGAAGACCGGAACCGGCTCTCCCACAGCGTACCCTGGACCGACTGGGCCCGGTTGTGCCGCACACTGACATGGTGATTCAGCCGCTTCATGAAACTCGAAACATCCGTAAGCTCCCGCACCACATAGGCCCGGTGCGCCTCATTCGTGGCATCCTTCTTGAAGATGGTCCCCTCATGGTAAGTATTCCACCGCTTCATGGCATCGGCGGGCCGGACATCCTCGGGATCGTCAAAGCGGAGGATCAGGTGATAATGATTATCCAGGACAGAGAAGGCCCCGACCCGGCAGTAATAAAGCCCGGCAAGCTTCTTCAGGTGCTTGACGAACTTCTCCTTGAGGCTGGCATCCAGCCGGTAATCCTTGCCGTGGACGCGGCTGACCACATGGTACGCCGCCACAGTGCATCCAGGCAGTTTGATCCGGGGGATTCGGGCCATACGCGCAACCTTTCGGAAAAGGAATAATTTTTCCCGATTCTCGGCAAAGAGCGGTTTCAGGCGTCACCGGCCGGGGAAAGCCCCGCACACGCGCGCCGGCACCGGTTTTCGGGCCGGTTTGAGAATTTTAGCCGGCGGCGAGAGAAAGTCAAGAGGAATGTGACGGAGCCCATTAGGAGACCCGCGGGTTAGAAGTGCTGGAGGACCTTGGAGAATAGTTTGCGGGGGATGAGGAGGTGGGGAGGCTTAAAACCGTTGATGACCCAGGAATGGCGGACTTCCTGATTGGCCCAGTAGATCTGGCGAAAACCCCGATTGCTGGCGCCACCGAGGCGGAATCGCCCCCCTTCCAGGTCCGCTTCACCCGGTTGGGATTGCGCGGGTCGACCATGATAATGTCGCCATACACCACATCCACCCCGTCTTTGAATGCCGCCACCACATGCGCGACCACATCCGGATGCATGATGGCCCCGGTGAGGTCGGAGCCCGAAAGGTCGGCATAGAACAGGTTGGCCTGCTTGAGCGAAGCCTTGGTCATATCGCATCTACGCATTCTGGCATTATACAGGTCCGCACGGTTGAAATTACATCCGCGGAGTAGCCGCGTGGCTTTAGCCCGCGGGAAGGCCGAAGACGGACGCGACGAAGCGCGTCCATCCAATATCGCGCCTGTGGCCGCCACGGCGCGTCAGGGCGCGAACGGGCGCACTGGCCGCCGGCCGGAAATCCGGACTTGTAAAACAAACTGTGATTAACCAGGCGACCGTTCCCGCCGGCGTAGACGCACGATTTCGGCCCGGAAGGAACCATTCGCCCGCCGTCGGTTGGAACCTTGGAAACACCATTACGCACACACACATTATCGACGCAACTTAATGTATATGAACCACTTATACACCATCCCCGTGGCGGGCAAAATTAATCGATGCATGCCCCGCCCCCTGGCCAAAGCAGATCCACATCAGGGTGCCATTAATGGTATCACCAATGTCTTTCGTGATACTATTAATGGCTCCGTGATCTGATGCGTGCCCACTCGGCATCCCGGCCGCGGCCAAGGCAACGGATCCGCCCGGCCTTCCGGAGTTCAGCCAAGGCACGCTTTAATGTGGGATAACTGACTCCTGGGCAGGCCTGCTGGATGTCGGCCAGCCGGAACTGCACGGGCAACCGCTCAACGGCATTCCGGACCATCTCGCGCTTGGCACCGCGTACGGTCGTAACGGACCCGACCCGCTCCTCGAATTCCTTGTAGGCGGCGACCAAGGTGCCCAGGAAGTAATTCCACCAGGACCGCAGGTCATGCCGGGCCTCGTGCCATCCCTGTGAACTGCGGTACAAGGCGTCGTAATAGGTCTCTTTGCTTTGCTCCACGATCCGCTCCAGGCTGATGTAGCGGCCGACTTCGTAACCGGCCTGGTACAGGAGCAGAAGCGTCAGCAGGCGTCCCAACCGGCCGTTGCCGTCGCGGAAAGGATGGATGCATTCGAAATCCAGAATGAATGCGCCGATGAGCAGGAGCGGATCGACCTGCCGGCCGTTGATCGCGCGCCGATAGAGCGTGCATGACTTTTCCATATACGCCGGCACGGCCAGCGCGGATACCGGCTTGAACCGCACTACGCTCCGCCCGTCTGAACGGACCTCAAGTATGGCGTTGTCTTTTTCCTTCCAATGTCCCCCTTTTTCGCCGACCATTGCGAACATGCGGCGGTGGCAATCGCGGATGAATCCCGGGGTTAGGGTCAGCCGGCCGGCCTTGGTGTGGATCTCGGCGAGCACATCGCGGTAACCGGCGATCTCGCTTTCGGACCGGTCCTGGGGCGTCACTTTGCGGTTGACCAGGGGAACCAACCGGTTGGCGGCGACGGTGACACCTTCGATGCGGTTGGATGATTCCACGCTCTGGACCATGGCCGCCCGTTTGAGCGTATCCAGGACCTCGGGGGATTGCCGCTGGAACAGGTCCTGTCGCCCCCGGTATTCGCCCAGTGTCCTGACCGTCATCAGGAATTGGTGCGAGAGTGGTTGATCAATCAGGTAATCATGTTATATTCAGGCATAGGCATTACATCCTATCCAACAAGGCTTTCTTCTTTGTTTGGAATTCATCTTCAGTCAAAATACCCGCATCGCGCAATCCGGCAAGCTTTTTGATAAGATCGGGTATACTTGCACTAACTGCCTGCGCTTGAACCACGACTTGTTGGGATTGATGCGTCAAGGACATGCGTCTCCGAATTTCATTAGCCACGGGCAGGATAAATTCGTACATATCTTTGGGGAACTGGTAAACATTTTCAGATATTGCGTTTTCTACAAACCCGCCCGTCCGTACTTCCTTGGCGCTGGCATATGTGAACTCAATATGACATAGTAATGCTCCCTTGGTACAATCGATGGATGTTATATTATAATAATCAATCGACTTGGCGATCACACCTGCGCTACCGATCGCATAGTCTACGGCCGCGCCGGCCAGCAGACCACCGACCATCCCCCAAAATCCTTGTGCCCTGCTTGCCAAGGCCCCGCCAACCGCGTCTCCGACACCGACTCCAGTACCGGACACGGCGGCTTTTGCTGCGCCTTTCTTTAAAAGGATGATTTTGGCTTCAGTTACAACCAAAGCTTCATCGCCTGCATAACATTGAGCCACCATCCGTTCACCGACACCAAGTGTTTCCTTGATCCATGCATCAAAATCGGGATCGCGTGGGCCAATGGTCACCGGCTGACCAGCTGTGAACATGGCCGGCATTTTATGCAAAACGATTTCCCTGCTTGCATCCCACTCCTCTTGGAAACGTTCGATCGCGGCTTCCCGTTCTTCTTCTAAGCGTTCGCGTTCAGCCTCTTCATGTCCATCTTTCTCCTTTTTCCCGGACGTTGTTATGACATCGACCGGTTTTTCATAACCATTGCGGATTTTCCGGACAAATTCAACAATCGCCTCTAAAAACGCCCATTGATACCCCGGCCTGCTATTGTTAAATTCAAGAGTGAATAATTCTTCATTGGGGTCAGTAACGACAATTTCCAAATCATCAGTAAAAAAGCCCTTGACGGGCTCTATCAGTTTGACATTGGCGAATGGGTATTCTTCCTTAATAATCCTACCCCGGTCGTTTCTCGCAATCGCCAGTAAGCGGCGATTTGTAACAAGCAGGTTAAACTTAGAAGTATCCGTGTCAGTTACATTCGAAGCGGTCGGCTGGAAAAAAAACACCGTTTCACCTGATGCAAATCCTATATCGAGAAGGAACATTTCCAATAGATTGCTATCAACCGCCCCCCCAGGCGCGTCCTCGGTCACCAGCATCGCGGTTTGTTCATCCTGCTTGCCCTGGCCGTGGATCCACTGTTTGCAGTGCTTGCATTTCATTGCAGTCGCAAAGATTACTTCACCACAGTGGGGGCATGCCCTGTTACCATCACTTGCAGGCATCCGTTCCGATTTTATATCCATTTGCTTTTGCGGCGAAGATACCTGTTCCGCAAGGGCATTTTCACTACATTTTGGGCATGGTTTTATGCTGTTTTGGATTTCTTCGCCACACATGTCACACTTCATGGCGAATTCCTTCACAATTGCATGTTCATCCTGTTTGTGGGGAACGACCAATGATTGAGAGCGAATTCTTTTTATGGGCCGTTTAGGTTCAATGCTACCTGCGGCTTGTTCTCCAGCAAAGAAACGGCTGATCTTACTTTTTATGCCCCAAATGTTTATTACCAACAATGTAGCACCGGCGATAAAGAGTATTAGGCCGGGGCCATGTTCATCCTCTTCTAGTCTTAAGCCACCGCCCATCATCATCAAACCTAACATGAGCAATATAACATTGAAACCGCATCCTTTAGGCAAGCACCTTCCCTCCGCATCAATAGGCAGGAATGGAAAACTCCATTGAGTTTGTTTCGCCAATGCAAAACCCGTCGTGTTTAAGGTCAGAAATTAACATGGCTTTGTCCTGCAAACTTATCACTTCCGCGTCGCCGACATGGCTGTAGCGGTCGGGCATGCAGGTGAGGCCGGGAGTTGGGGACATTCATGCTTTGTTACTATTCAGGTGCCTGAATGGAAAATGTGGTTGGTTGGGGTGGGGGCCATGGATAATGGCGGTTGCCCATTTTTATATTTTCATGCCGTTTTTTTGTTGACAATACCCGATAGCCGGATATAATTATCGTATTG
>JBDREB010000314.1:0-6139 GCA_043820325.1 Planctomycetota bacterium
AGTGATTCTTCCTGAAGTTCTCCCATGTCGCGGCATCCGTGTAGCCACGAGGAAGAAGCTGCCCAAACATCGCTTAATTCGTTAATGCAACACGAGTTATATCCGTTTTGAACGTCGCAAATTCCCGGAACATCCGTTAAAACCCGCTGTGTCCTCTGTGCCTCTGTGGCAAGTCAGGTCTTGACGGTTTGCGATTGACAACGCCCGTCTGACCGCTACAATACGCCGCTGTCATTTAGAAAGGGATCCCATGGCCGTGAAACTTGCGATCAATGGCGGCGCCAAGACCGTAGCCGATGCCAATGCCGACATGTTCACCTGGCCGATCATCACCAAGGAGCACGAAGAGGCGGTGCTGGCCGTGCTCCGCGCCGGCAAGATGTCGCAGACGGATGTGACCAAGGAGTTCGAGAAGGAATACGCCGTCTGGAACAAGCGTACCTTCGGCCTGGCCACGAACAACGGCACCGCGGCGCTCCATTCGGCCATGTGGGCCTGCGGCGTGGGCGTGGGCACGGAGATCATCGGCCCCAGCCTGACCTACTGGGCATCCGTTCAGCCCGCCCTGAGCCTGGGCGCGTCAGTGGTCTTTGCCGATGTCCGGCCCGAGACCCTGTGCATCGATCCGGCCGACATCGAGCACCGCATCACACCGCGCACAAAGGCGATCGTGGTGGTCCATTACTGCGGCTACCCCTGCGACATGGACCCGATCATGGCGATCGCCAAGAAACACAAGGTGAAGGTGATCGAGGATGTCAGCCACGCCCATGGCGGGCTTTACAAAGGCCGCCTGCACGGCACGCACGGCGACATCGCGGCCATGAGCCTGATGGCGGGCAAGTCGCTGGCCATCGGCGAAGGGGGCATGATCGTCACCAACGACGCGGAGCTTTACGAGCGCTGTGTCTTCTTCGGCCATTATGAACGCACCACCCAGACGCGCTGGTCGGCGGGCACCCTGGAGTTCAAGACGCCGCTCAAGGAATACGCCGGCCTGCCCATGGGCGGGTTCAAGTACCGCATGCACCAGCTCTCCTCGGCCGTGGGCCGCGTCCAGCTCAAGGTGTACGACGCGCAGATGGCGGAGATCCAGAAGGCGATGAATTATTTCTGGGACAAGCTGGGCGCCGTGCCGGGCATGAAGCCCCACCGCCCGGCCAAGGGTTCCGGTTCGACCATGGGCGGCTGGTATTCGGCCCACGGGCTCTACGAACCGGCCGAACTGGGCGGCCTGACGGCCGAAGCCTTCTGCGCCGCGGTCAAGGCCGAGGGCGTGGATACCTGGGCCGGCGCCAATGCGGCGCTCCATCTCCACCCGCTCTTCCACACGGCCGACATCTACGGCCACGGCAAGCCGACCAACCTGGCCTTTGCCGACCGCGACCTGCGCCAGCCCAAGGGGAGCCTGCCGGTGACCGAGGCGATCCAGGGCCGGTGCCTCGGCATCCCGTGGTTCAAGCACCACCGGCCCGCGGTGATCGACCAATATGTCGCCGCCTTCCGCAAGGTGATCGACAATGCCGGCGCCGTGCCCCGGGTCCCCGCGGCGAAGTGACGGACCGTCCATGATCGATGCCCACACCCACATCGGGATCATCCAGAACAATGTCAATGACCTCCAGCGGCGCTGGTATTCGGCCGCCGACCTGGTGCGCATGATGGACCGGGACGGCATCGCCATGGCCTGCGCACTGCCCCTGGTGAGCCCGGAGACGACTATCAGGGTGACTGACACGGCGGCCGTGATCGAGGCCTGTGCCGCCTTCCCCGGCCGGCTGGTGCCGTTCGCCAATATCGACCCGCGCTCGTGCGGCAACGCCCCGGACGCTGATTTCAGCTGGATCTTCAACCATTACCGCGACGCGGGCTGTCGGGGCTTAGGCGAAGTCACGGCCAACCTGGCCTTCGACGACCCGCGCGTGCTCAATTTCCTGCGCCAGGCCGGCGGCGCGGGGTTGCCGGTGACCTTCCACCTGCGCGCCGCGTTCGGGGGCGAATACGGGCTCGTGGACGGCCCGGGCATGCCGGCGCTCGAGCGCGCGCTCCGGGCGTGCCCAGGTACCGCCCTGGTGGGCCATGCTCCGACCTTCTGGTGCGAAATAAGCGGGGGCCTTACCGAGGCCGAACGGACCGGGTATCCCAAGGGTCCCGTGCGCGAAGGGGGGCGGATCCAGGCCCTTATGGACCGGTACCCCAACCTCTATGCCGACCTCTCGGCCAACTCGGCCCTGAACGCACTCAAACGCGACCTGGACCACGCCCGGCGGTTCCTGACCAAGTACCGCGACCGTCTCATGTTTGCCACCGATTACCTGGCCGAGGGCCCGCCCGGGGAGATCATCGGCTTCCTCAAAGGGTTGGGGCTCGACAAGGAAACTCTGGAGCGGGTCATGGCCGGTACGGCGCGGAAGCTCTATGGACTTTGAAATACAACGGACTCGCAATAAGTCCGTAATCCACCCTTGCCCGGCGTTTTTTCGCGTAGCTGCGACCCTTGTGGTCGCCTATCCGGAGGCGGGGGCAAGCCCCGCAGCTACAAGAATGGGCGTGCACGGCCAAGGGGAGGGCTTGTTGCCACCGGCAGGACCGTCCCGGATCACATGGACCGTGCAATGATCCTTCTTGTGAGTCCGCAAAAAATCTTGTTGACAAACCGTGAAGTTTAATATAATGAGCCACTTGCAAAACCCCCAAGAGTCAGCGAGCAAGCCACGGTCTGTGGTGGCGGCAACAAGAATAACCACTACATATAGAAGCGGTCAGGGGGGGTTGCAAGTGGCTCATAATATCAAACTTGTGAAATAATTCACATGAGATCGTCAACCTTGAGTGTGTCAAAGGACGCGTCGTGAAGATCCCGGAAAATCTCCTGCCCGATGTCACCTTCGCCTGCGGCCCGAGCCAGGGGCATCCCACCGTCCGGTCCACGCCCATTTCCCAGATGTCCTTCGAGCGCTCCCACCGCGCCTCCGATATATCGGCCGAGGGGCTCTACCGCGATGCCACGGCCAACATCAAGAATTTCCTGCGCGTGCCCGACGATTACACGCTGATCTTCTTCCTGGGCGGCGCCACGCCCGCGCTCGATGCGGCGATGTGGAACATGGTCACCGACTCCGTTTCCGGCTACCGGTTCGGCGCCTTCTCCAGCCTGTGGGGCAAGAAGATCGCCGCCCAGCTGCCCGGCACGGTCAAGACCACCTTTGCCGACCTCAAGGAAGGGGAGGTGTTCCCTTCGGCGCCGCTCGACAGGAACGCCAGCTTCATCTTCATGACGCCCAATGAAACGGCCACGGGCGTGGGTATTCCCGACGAACTCCTGAACGAGGTGTATGCCGCCAAGGGGCCCAACAGCATTGTGGGCTGGGACTGCACCTCTGTGGCCGGCGGACGGCTCCTGCCCGCCGACAAGTACGATGTGATGGTCTTTTCCCTGCAGAAGTGCTTCGGCGCCCCGGGCGGTTCCGCGATCATGATCCTCTCCCCGGCCGCCGTGAAACGCGCCGAGGAGACGGCCAAGGCCCGCCGCATACCGTACAGCTTCCTCCTGGCCGGCGAGAAGCTGGCCGTCGACCTGGCCCGGACCAAGTGCCAGACCGTGAACACGCCCTCCACGCCGGCCATCTGGATGGCCAACGAGGGGGCCAAGCTCATGCTGACCGCGGGCGGGCTGGAAGCCATGGATAAACTCGTCAAGCGTCACGCCCAGGTGCTGTGGGACTGGGCCGCGAAGTGCGGCTATCTCAAGCCCTATGTGGCCGATCCCAAGTTCCGGTCCAATGTCACCGTCACCCTCACGGTGGATGGTTCCATCGACGCGGACGCGATCTCCAAGGCCCTCAAGGCCACCGGCCGGCCGAACCTCGCTGACGGCATCAAGAAGTATTCCTCCGTGAAGGGGAATGTCATCCGCATCGGGTGTTTCCCGTTCATCGACTTCAAGGGCACGGAGCAGTTCGAGAAGCTGACCAAGGCCGTTGATTTCATTGTCAAGAACCTGAAGACGCCCTGATCCACCATCCCACAGACTGAAGACTGTAGACTGAAGCCTGTATAAGGAGCCGAGCCGTGAAAGTCCTCATCGCCGATGTCCTGCCCGCCGAGTGCGTGGAGAAGATCCGCAAACTGGGGATGGAAGTGGTCTACAACCCCGACCTGGGCGCCAGCGACCTGCCCAAGGCCATCAAGGGCATCAATGTGCTCGTGGTCCGTTCCACCGAGGTCCCGGCCGCGGTGGTTCAGGCCTCCGATGCGCTGGCCCTGGTGATCCGGGCCGGTTCGGGCGTGAACACCATCGACACCGAGGCCTGCTCCAAGGCCGGCATCTTCGTCTCCAACTGCCCGGGGCTCAACAGCGTGGCCGTGGCCGAGCTGGCCATGGCGCATATCCTGTCGCTCGACCGGAACATCCCCGACTGCGTGGCCGACCTTCGCGCCGGCAAGTGGAACAAGGGCAAATACTCCAAGCAGGGCAACGGGCTCAAGGGCCGCACCCTGGGACTCATCGGCTTCGGCAACATCGGCCAGGAAGTCGCCAAACGCGCCCTGGCCTTCGAGATGCGCGTGGTGGCCTATGACCCGGCGATGACCAAGTCAGCCATCGAACGCAAGGGGGTCGAGGCGGTCGACAGCATGGCCGACATCTGCTCGCTCTCCAACGTCATCTCCATCCATGTGCCGTTCAACAAGAACACCAAGGGGCTCATCGGCACGGCCGAGTTCGCGCGCATGCAGAAGGGCACCTTCATCATCAATACTTCACGCGGTGGCGTCATCGACGAGGCCGCCTTCCTGCAGGCCGCGGCCGAAAAGGGGGTCCGCGGCGGGTTCGATGTCTTCAGCGACGAGCCGGCCGAAAAATCCGGCGCCTACACCTCGGCCATGGCCCAGTCCCCGGCCGTCTACGGCACCCACCATATCGGCGCCTCCACGGTCCAGGCCCAGATCGCCGTGGCCGAAGAGGTGGTCGAGCTCCTTAAACTGTTCAACGAGGGCGGCCATGTGCGCCACTGCGTCAATCTCGAGACCGCCTCCCGCGCCAAGGCCGTGCTGGTGATCCGCCACTACGACCGTGTGGGCGTGCTGGCCGAGATCTTCCGCATCCTCAAGGCCGAGAATGTGAATGTCGAGAACATGGAGAACTATATCCTGAAAGGCCAGGAGACGGCCTGCGCGCGCATCCGCGTGAGCAAGCCCCTCACCAGCATCACCAAGCTCACCGCCGACCCCGCCCTCAAGGATGTCATCATCCACGCGGAGATGTTTGCGCTGTAAGACGAAAGACAGTCGCAGGTCGATGGGAATGGGAGTCGCAGGTCAAAAGAAGATAACAGGGGACCGAAGACCGGCGATGGAAGATTGATCGTACAAGAGGGTCGTGCTGATGCGCGGCCCTCTTTTTATGTCGGTAGTCAAGCCCGTAAGGGCTGTTCCCGTTCTACCCTTCGACATTCGTCATTCAATGCCAGCCCTTCGTAGCGCCATGGCGCAGGAGGGTTTGATATTCTCCCCTGTGACCGCCGAGCGCCGGCTCGGCTCTTGCTCATACTTGAACATTGGAAATTGAGCATTGAACATTGAGCATTTTCCTTTTCCCGGATCGCCCAGTCCTCGGCGGCGCGGTTATCATACCTTCGACATTCGTAATTCGGTGTTCGATATTCGGGGTTTCCGCCATCTCCCCTTGGCGCCGCAGGTGGTGCGCCCGGTTTCCCCTTGACTTGGGGCGGGGGCGGGTAGAATGGGGAGGGTCTGAAACAGGGCCTGGCAGGAGGTTGGCGGGTGAGAAATAGCTCGATCTTCCGACCCTCCCCGGTGTTTGGGATCGTCCTGCTCGTGTTGCTGGGGCTGGGCGCCCCGGCGGGTGAACCTCCGTTAGGCAAACAAGTTCCAGGCAAACAAGTTCCCGGCAGTATTATCTGGACTTTCGGGTGGCGCCGGGTAAAATACCTGAACCGGCATGAAAACCGGGCCTGGCTTCGACGGGAGGGGTTGCCCCCGGCCGGCGATGCTTGAAAACCGCTCTTTAGTGAAAATCGGTAAAATATATTACTTTGCCGAAAGGAAGATAGCATGGCCCGTATTCGCCGTATCAAACTGCCTGGATGTACCGTTGCGGCTTACCATGTCGTGACGC
>JBDREB010000315.1:0-3526 GCA_043820325.1 Planctomycetota bacterium
TGTGTTGGCCATACGAGCAGGTGTGATTCCATAGGAGAATCCCCCCTTGTTATCGGTAATCTTTTCCATTGCCCTTGTCCTCATCGGAGGGTTATGGCACAAAAAACATCGCTTTTTATGTACAACAAACCCAGAAGAGCCCATTCGGCTAAAGTGTTACCCAGGTTCCGTTATGAACGGGGCCCGATCAGGATCAAGGGGGCACAACAGGCCCCAAACCTGGCGTTCACCTTTTTGAGGACCGGTTTTTTTATTTGTTTGTGATCCGGAGCCTGGTCCTGGGAAATCTGTATTTATAGCGTCCCTTGGCGGAAAAAACTTGAAAAACCGGGTTTGCCGTGTATAGTATGTTATTATGGGGAACTTTAATGCTCCCTTCGGCGTTCAATCAGGTGCCTGACGCAGATTAGGAGAACGGTCATGACCAACCAAGTCAAATCCCCCACCCCCCGCCTGCTGGCCATCACCATCGTGGTGCTTGTGATCGCCGCCGCCCTTACGGTGGGGTTCAAAGGCGCCTCAGCTGATGTACGGAATTGGGCGTCAGGCGTGGTGCGGGGCTTCATGTCGCCCGAGACCGGCCCCCACCAGGCCGACCAGACCGTCGGTGCCGTCAAGGCGGGCCGGCTTGACCGGGAAGGGCCCGATGCCAGCCTCGGCGAGCAGGTTTCAGATACGGACAAAAGCGGCAAGGCCCGTGATATGAGCGTGCTGGCCGTGGACCAGGGGCCGGCCGCGGCCAAGACGGAAACGATCGATGGCCAGGCCGCCCGTTTCCTAGAGGAGGCCGAGCAGGCCTACAAAGCCCACAACCTCGATACCGCCCTGGCGCGGATCACCGCCGCCCTGGCGTTGAACGCCGCCGCCCCGGTGCGCGACCGCGCCACGCAGCTCAAGGACAAGGTCGCCGCCATCCGCGAACTCACCCGCGATGTCAAGGTCAACCTGCTCGTCAAGGAACTGCCCAACATCAAGGTCATCCGCCTCCAGACCGGCGGTGAATTCACCGGCGTCATCACCGAGGACACGGGCGAAAAGGTCACCTTCCGGGCCAACGACGGCATCACCATGAGCCTGAACAAGGGCGAGATCGTCGATATCCAGTCGGTCAAGGCCGACGATGAACTGGCCAGGATCGTCGAGGGATTCAATGCCGAGGAGCGGAACGCCGCGGAGCGCAACGATGCCCTCTCCTATTTCGGCCTGGGCATCACCGGCCTGCAGAACGATCTCAAGGACCAGGGGTTCGGCGCCCTCGACAAGGCCTACGAAATGGCCCGCCCCGAAGCGGGCGGCCTGGTCCAGGTGGTCAAGGAGGACAAGGCGCGCACCAAGCTGGCCGAAGGCATCTGGCAGGACGACACGGGCAACCGCAAGATGGCGCTCAAGGCCTACCGGGAGTGCATCGACCAGTTCCCCAACACCAAAGCGGCTGACCGCGCCCAGAAATTCTTCGCGTTCGTCTCGGCCAAGGAGGCCAAGGCACAGCAGGTCCCGAAGGTGGTCAAACCCAAGCCGCCGGTCTCCGCCAAGCCCCCGGCGGGCGGCGAGACCAAGCCCGCGGGCGTGCTGGACGATACCGGTAAAACGATCCCGGTGGGGCCCGACGAGGCCGCAAACGGGGATGATGAAGCGGCCGCCGACGAAGCCCAGCCCTATTCGCGGTTCAAGGAAGGGGACGCCAAAAAGCTCGGTGAGGCTGACGGTTATTACACTCAGGCGCTCAGCCATATGAAGTCCGCCTTTAGCCTGAAACCGAGCCCCAAGCGGAACGAGTTCTTGAAAAAGGCCGAGGACCTCTTCCGCAAGGCCATGGCGATCTACGAACCGCTCTACAGCCGGCTCAAGGATCCCGAGATCGAACTCAAGATGATCAAGACCCAGGAGCAGATGTATTCCGCCTTCAAGCTCCGGACCATCACCGGCTGAATGCTCCGGTCTTTACGAACGGCAGTGATAACGAAACCCGACCGGGCGGGGGAGACGACAACGGCTCTGAAGTTGTGTCCCGATAAAGAATCCGCCATACCGATCCCGCGAGGATACCCCGCTTGAACGCGATCTACATTGACGCCGATGGTTGTCCGGTCAAGGACGAGGTCTACCGGGTCGCCCAGCGCCACGGGCTGAAGGTGTTCGTGGTCGCCAACGCGTGGATGAAAGTGCCGCCGGGCGGGATGGTCGAAATGGTGCTGGCCGGCAGTGCCTTCGATGCGGCCGACAACTGGATCGCAGAGCATGCCGTGGCCGACGATGTGGTGGTGACCGCCGACATCCCGCTAGCCGCGCGGTGCGTGGAAAAGGGCGTCCGTACGCTCGATTCCAAGGGCCGGGTCTTCACGCCTGAGTCGATCGGTGACACCCTGGCTACCCGCAACCTCCTCGCCGGCCTGCGCGAAACAGGGCAGGTGACCGGCGGCCCGGCGCCGTTCGCTCCCCGCGATCGCTCGCAATTCCTCCATAAGCTGGATGAGATCATCCGTGCCGCATGCAAAGCCCGCCAGGACTTGTCATAACAGGCCTAGGGATCTCCAAGGGAACGGTATTCATATAGTATTTGTACAATTGTTAAAATATGATATGAATGCATCGAGTGCGCCATGTCCCTGCTTGGAAATTCCTTGCATCCGACGGGACCAGGGACATAATAACGGGGTAAGGTATACGGCTTCCGGCTGGCATGCGACCATGTGATTGGACCAGGCGTTCGCCGGCCATGGGACTTTTAAACGGAGACGATATGCAACGCAAGAAGCGGACGACTCAAGTTCCGGGAGTGCGGGTCTTCACCTGTGGGCACAGTTTCCATTGGTTCGTCTATGACATACTGGACGACCTGGTGCGCCGGTCCGGCATCGGGGGATATGTTCCCGCGGGGTTGTCGAAGATCGGCGGCTCGCGGGTGGTCCAGCACTGGGATGTGCCGGAGGCGAAGAACCAGGCCACGGCGCAATGCACGCAGGTGCGGTGGATATACTGACGCTTTCGCCCATCTGGCTGCCCGACCCGGGCATCGGGAAATTCGCCCGGCTGGCCATGCGGCACAACCCCGGGGCGCGTGTCCTGGTCCAGGAATTCTGGCTGCCGAATGACGAATATGTGCCGGTCTACCCGCTCCAGGCCGATAAAGTCATTGACCACAATGCCGCCACCGTGGCGGGGCTCCGCAGGGCGCACCGGGATTATTGCCGGGACATGGAAACATACCTGTGCGCGATTAACCGGCGGCTGGGCCGCACAGTGCTGGTGGTGGTGCCGGCCGCGCAGGCCTCCATTGCCCTGCGCGAACGCGTCATTGCGGGCAAAGTCCCGGGGATCAGGACCCAGGCCGACCTTTTCAGTGATTCCTAGGGCCATCCCACCCCGCCGCTCCAGGTGCTCGACGCTTAGTGCCCGCGCATAAATAACTGTAGCAAGTCAGTTTTCCCGTCGTGGACGCAAGGAGTAGTTCCAATCGCCATGGAAGTCATCTTGAAACAGGTTAATCTTCTTCCACTCTTCGTCGGCGACTTTGCGGCCGACCGGA
>JBDREB010000316.1:0-9549 GCA_043820325.1 Planctomycetota bacterium
GCATGACCAATCATCCTGAAGTCAGACCCCAGAAAGGATAGCCGCCGCAGCCCATTTGTCACGCGGAAAATGCGCCAAACCCGTTCCGGAAAACCATCAGTCCACCCCACAGGGATCAGGAAATCTGAACTGACGCATTACTCGCGTTGCCACTTTCCCCTTGACGGACCGCCGCCGGGCCGGTACAATGGCGGCGCGCATCTCTATCTGAAAGGACTCGGATGCATGTCGCCGGTGTGAACGCCAGTCCGCGGATCTCGGGGAACACGGGTACGCTGGTCCGGGCCGTGCTGGCCGGCGCACGTGCCGCGGGCGCCGAGACGACCCTTTTTGAAATGGGCGTCCTGCGGCCGGGCCCGTGCCGGGCCTGCATGGCGTGCAAAGCGGGCGCCGGGTGTGCGTGCAGGGACGGCATGCGTGATTTCTACACGGCCGCGCCGGGGCTGGACGCCCTGGTGATCGGCACACCCATCTACTTCGACCATGTCTCCGGCCAGTGCAAGGTGTTCATTGACCGGCTCTTCGCCTACCTCCACCCGGGACTGGAGAACCATTACCCCGGCGGCCGGCGCGCGGTGCTCTGCATCTCGTACGGCGATGACGGTCCCGGCGCGTACGATCCGGTCCTGGACTGGATGGAGGAGCGGCTGCGGTACTACTTCGGTTTCACGGTCACGGCCCGGCTCAAGCGCCACGCCTGCGCCGGGGAGGTCACCACGGCCGGGGACGCGGACCTTTTGCGGCGGGCGCAGGCCGCCGGCCGCGCGCCGGCGGAGTGAGCGGCCCATGTGCGGCATCTGCGGCATCGTGATGCGCGATCCGCGCCAGCGGCCCCCCGCGGGGCTGGCGGCCGGGATGTGCGCCCGGCTGGCCCACCGCGGGCCCGACGGGGAGGGCGTGCACGAGGCCGAGGGCGTCGCCCTGGGCCACCGCCGCCTGGCGATCGTCGACCTTTCACCGGCCGCGGCCCAGCCGCTCTTTAACGAAGACGGCTTCCTGGCGCTGGCGATGAACGGGGAGATCTACAATCACACGGAGCTCCGGGAGGGCCTCGAGCGGCGCGGCCACCGGTTCAAGTCCCGCTGTGACGCCGAGGTGATCCTCCACCTCTACGAGGAGCACGGCCACGGCGCGCTGGAGCACCTGGAGGGGATGTTCAGCTTCGCCCTGTGGGACGGCAACCGCCGGGAGCTCTTCGCCGCGCGTGACCGCGCCGGTGAAAAACCCTTCCATTACCACGCGGCCGGCGACCGGCTGGTCTTCGCCTCGGAGCCCGCGGCGCTGTGGGCCGACCGGTCGCTCCCCCGCGAACCCAATTCCCGGGCCGTGTTCGACTACCTCTCCTTCGGGTATGTGCCCGCCCCCCTGGCGGGAGTGCGCGGCGCGGCCAAACTGCCGCCCGGCCATTTTCTGGTCTACCGCGAGGGCAACCTGAGCGTGCAGTGCTACTGGCAGCCGGAGCGGGAGACGCCCGATTTCATCGGCAGCGAGGAGGAGGTCGCCGACCGGGTGCGCGGGCTCCTGAAGGCGAGCATCGCCAAGCGGTTGCGCGCCGATGTGGAGGTGGGGCTTTTTTTAAGCGGCGGGCTCGATTCGGGGGCGATCGCGGCTGAGGCGCGCACCCTGCGGCCCGACCTGCGCACCTTCACCATGCGCTTCGCCGACGCCGACTACGACGAATCGGCCCTGGCCGCCCGGACCGCCGCGGCGCTGGGGTTGCGGCACGAGATCGTGGATGTGGAGGGCGATCCGGCCGGTTTTCTGCCGGGACTGGCGGCGCGCTATGGGGAACCATTCGCCGATTCCTCGTGCATTCCCGCCCACCTGATCGCCCGGGCGGTCGCCGGGCGGGTGAAAGTGGTGCTGGCGGGCGACGGTGGCGACGAGCTCTTCGGGGGGTACGACCGGTATCGGGCCTACCGCTACCAGGTGCTCCTCCATCTCCTGCCGCGCTTCATCCGCCGGCCGGCCCTGCATCTGGTGGAACTGGCCGGCCGCGGCGGGCGGCGGGGCTCCCTGCGCCGGCGCGCCGCACGGTTCGCCCGCGTGGTGCGCATGCGCGGCTACCATTATTCCGACTGGCTTTTTTTCTTCACCCATCCCCAGAAACTCGCCATGCTCCAGCCCGCCTTTCTGGATGAAGTGGGCAATGTCCACCAAAGCTCCGAGGCCCAGGTGGTCCACCTCATGGTCGCCAGCGGCGCCGGGGAGATGGGCGAGCGGGCCATGGCCGCCGATTTTCTGACCTACCTGCCGGGCGACCTGCTGACCAAGGTGGACATCGCCGCCATGGGCCACGGCCTCGAAGTGCGGACGCCGTTTTTGGAGCCCGACCTTATGGCCGCGGTCCGGGGGCTGCCCTACCCGTATAAGATCAACCACGGCGTTTCCAAGTATATCCTGCGCCGGGCCTACCGCGGCGTCCTGCCGCCGCCGGTCCTCCGCCAGGGCAAGCGGGGGTTCGCGGTGCCGCTGGCGAAGTATCTGGCCGGGCCCCTGGCCCCGCTGGTGCGTGAGAACCTCGGGCCCTCCGGGGCTTTCGCGCGCACGGTGGTGCGGCCGCAGGTGCTGGACGCGATCCTGCGCGACGGTCCGGCCAGCGACGATCACGCGCCCCTGCTCTTCAGCCTGCTCATGCTCGAACTCTGGCACGGGGCGCTGGTCCGGGGGTGAGCCCCCCCCGGGGGGCGTCGGGCCAGGGAAAAGGATCTGCCACAAAGTTACACAAAAGGGGTCAGGGTGCGGAGAAGAATATCTGCCACAAAGTCACGAAGACACAAAGGGGGGGCAGGTTTTGATCCGGAACAATACTCCGTTTTACGAAGGGGGGATTGTTCTGCTCCGAACCAAGACCCTTCTTACCTTTGTGACTTTGTACTTAGAGCCCATCCGAAAACCTATCCGTAGGCCCGAGGTCGTGCGAGGACAAGCCCTTCGACACTGCTCAGGGCCCTGAGCGCCAGTCGAACGGGCTGCCGCAGCCGACCGAAGCCCGGAGGGGTTTTCGGATAGGCTCTAAAGCTATGTAGGACAGGTCGGTCGGCGCGGCACCATCTTACGGTGGAAGCACCCGGTGGAGTGGCGAGTGCGGAATGCCGAGTGCGGAGTTGCAGGCGATCAAGGCAACCAGATGGCGGAAGCACGAAATCCGCGATTCAAAACGAACGGGCCTGCGGATAGATTTCCGGATAGGATCCAAGCCGCCGTGAGCGATCCGCGGAAAACACTTGCATTGTTCGCGATCTTCAGATAAAATTAAAACCGTCCGTCTGGCGTGCGGCCCGGCGTTGTGAATGCGCGGTAATGTTTTGAAGGCGGAATTGTAATGCGGAACATGCGGTCATGCGCGCCCCGGGCACGGAGGTGAGCGATGAATTACCATATCAAGAACAGGCACATTCCCGATCTGCCGGCCGAGCTGAAACGCGAAGCGCTGAACGCGCTCGCGCTGGGCGCCGAATGGCTGGTGCGCAACCAAGTCCGCGACGCCTGGCCCAACTGGAACGCCAACAAGGGGCGGTTCCCTTACCATGTGTTCATCGATCCGGCCAAACAGGCCCGCAAGCCGATGCACCTTTCCACCTGCTGGAAGACGGCGCGGCCGGTGCAGGGGCTCTTTTCGGCCTACAGCGTCACGGGCGACAAGGCCACTCTTGCGACGGCCCGGCTGGGATTGGCGTATGTGATGTCGCTCCAGGTGCTCGACCCGGCGCTGGCGGGGTTCGTGGGCACTTTCCGCGAGGATTCGCCCCTCGGCCCGCATGTGGCCATCCGCGATGGCGTGGAGGCGGTCCAGGCGCTCATCAACGGGTATATCGTGACCGGCGACCGGCTCTATCTGCACCGGGCGCGGCTGTATACCGACTGGTTTCTGGCCAACATGCATTCGCGGCGTTTCCCCACCAGCAACGCCTATCCGGAGGAGAACCGGTACCTGCCGCTCGACCGGCGCTTCGAGTGGATCCAGCACGCGGCCGCCATCATCTTCGCCCAGATGGCCGCGCTCACCGGCCGGAAGGACTATGTGACCCGCGGCGCCGTGCCGCTGGCCGATGCGACCATCCGCCGGTTCATCCTGCCCAGCGGCGCCCTCGGCCTCAAGCCGGGCGGGAAGGCGGCGCAGTCGCACCACATCACCCTCGGCGGCCCGCTGGCCAATGTCTTCACCAACGACGACGGCGCGGGCGCGGCCCTTTTCTGCGCCTACGCGGCCACCGGCCGGCCGGGGAGCAAGACAAGCGCCGTAATCACGGATACCACACGGGTACGCACGGATGGGGCTTCTTGGATCGAATTGATAATTGAGTTGAGCATTGATAATTGTCCGGAGTCTTTAAAGGGATCTGCTATGAGCATCCAGACCGGCAATAACGCCGTGAAATATGAAACCCGTGAAGGCAAGGGATTCGTCACCGTCGGGGGCGGTGAGCCGCGCGAGGTGCGGGTGAAGTTCACCCGGCCGCTCACCGACCGGTCCGGGATGGTGGTGTTCGTGGACGACAAGGAACGCGAAGTGGCCTCCGTTGCCGGCCTGACCGCGCTCGACCCGGCCTCGCGGGCCGCGGCCGCCGCGGCGCTCGACCTGGCCTACCTCATCACACGCATCACCCGGGTCGACCGCACCCGCACACGCATGGGCGTGCGGTTCTGGGAGGTGCAGACCGACCGCGGGCCGCGCACATTCGCCATGAAGGACCCCACCCGGAATGTCCTGGCCATGGACGACGGCCGCATGGTGCTATGGGATACCCTCGGCAACTGCTTCGAGATCCCGTCCTATGCCGCGCTCGACGCGCATTCCAGAAAGCAGGTCGACCGGATCGTGTAAAGCCTTGCTTGACAAACCCGCCTGACCGGGTATCATGTCCCGTTCCTGTTCGTAGTTAAGCCCGTCAGGGCTGTTCTTAGTGGTTCGTAGTTAAGCCCGTCAGGGCTGTTCTTGGTGGTTTTCAAGTTATGGTGGCTAATGTACAACTATCGGACCCTGACTGAAAAACAGCAAGCAGAAGTTGTCGGTCGACGCAAACGGAATGGGCTTCCCCTGCATGCGCCCCCACATTTTCATGAAGGTTCGCACATCTACCTGCTGACCGCAGCAAATTATAACCATGTTCCGATAATGACCGATGAAAACAGGCGGAAAGAGTTCAAAGAGAAGTTGTTGACATTGCTCGCACCTGATACGGGATTCACAATCCATGCCTGGTGCATATTGCCCAACCATTACCATGTAGTCACAGAAGGAACACTGGCCGTTTTGAGTAAAACACTCGGGCGGTTGCACAATGGCACGGCGACACAATGGAATCGTGAGGATGCGGTGCCGGGGCGCAAAGTGTGGTATCGCTTCAATGACCGGCGGATCAGGACGGAAGCCCATTTCTGGGTTGCGGTAAATTATGTCCATGCAAATGCAGTTCATCATGGATATGTGCAGACGCCATCCGAATGGTCGCCCGGCAGTTTGCATGCTTATGTTGCTGAATACGGTCCAGACCGGATCCGGGACTTGTGGAATAAATATCCGGTCCTTGATATGGGCAAAGGTTGGGATGATCAAGGCCATGAACACGCCTTACGGCGTTAACTACGAACGATGAATAAGACCAAAGGCACGGAACAATGCTTTTAGTAAACATCCAGAATGCCACCAAGGCCTATGCCGGCAAGACGGTGCTGGACGGCATTTCCTTCAACCTGAGCGAAGGGCGGCGCATCGGGCTTATCGGCCCCAATGGGACGGGCAAGACCACGCTCCTGCGTATCATTGCGGGCCAGGAACAGACCGACGACGGGCATGCGGCGGTGACCAGGGGCGTGCGGGTCGGGTATGTGCCCCAGCATGTGGAATTCGATCCCCGGCAGACGGTCGGCGGGTGCCTGCTTGAATCGTATACACCCGTGGCCGAACTTCTGGCCCGGCGCGAGCACGAACTGGCCGAGGCCGCCGAGGCGGAGCGGCCCGAGGCGTTGCGGCGTTACCAGGCGGCGATGGACGCCCATGAGCGCATGGGCGGGTATGCTTTTCCCGCGCGGGCGCAGGGCATGCTCGATGCCATGGGCCTGCCCGGCCGCGGCGACCAGTTCATCCGGTCGCTTTCGGGCGGCGAAAAGAATGTGGTGGCCCTGGCCCGCGCCCTGCTCCTTGAGCCCGACCTCCTGCTTCTGGACGAGCCGGCCAACCACCTTGACTACCAGGGTGTGGCTTGGCTCGAGGATTTTCTCCTCAAGTTCAAGGGCGCGGTGCTCATTGTCTCGCACAACCGGTACCTGCTCGACCGCGTGGTCCACGGTGTCTACCACCTGGAGCGGGGCTCGATCAAGTATTACGACGGCGGGTACACGGCCTACCGCGCCGCGCTGGAACGCGACCGCGCCGCCCAATTGGCCGATTACAAGGCGAACCAGAAGATGCTCACGCGCATGGAAGAACAGGTCCAGCGCATAGCCGACCAGGCCCGCAACCGGGCCGACACTTCGCTCGGGCGCCGCCTCCGGTCCCGGCGCAGCCGGCTGGAGCGCGAGAAGGCGCAGGCCGTCGACCGGCCCGATCGCGATGCCGACCCCATCGGCGTGGCCTTCCGTGCCGGTCGCACCCAGGCCGACATTGCTCTCCGGCTCAAGGGGTACACCCGCATCTTCGGCGATCACATCCTTTTCGAAGGGGCGGAGGCGGAGATCTACTGCGGTGAGCGTGTGGCGCTCGTGGGCCCCAATGGCTGCGGCAAGTCGACCCTGCTCAAGGACATCATCGCCCGGGGCGATTGGGAAAATCCCGTCATTCGCGTCGGGCCCAGCCTTTCGATGGGGTACTGCGCCCAGGAGCAGGAAGTGCTCGACGGCGGCCGCACCCTGCTTGAGGAGATCCACGCGGCCGGTGACCTCAAACACGAACAGGCGATGGCCATGCTGGGCCGGTTCCGGTTCACGGGGCTGGATCTGACCAAGCGGGTCGGCGACCTTTCGGGCGGCGAACGCAACCGCCTCCAGCTGGCGCGGCTGATGGTCCAGCAGCCGAACTTCCTGATCCTGGACGAGCCCACCAACCACCTCGACATTCCCATGTGCGAGGCGGTGGAGGAGGCGCTCGACGATTTCAAGGGGACCCTGCTGGTGGTCTCGCACGACCGGTACTTCCTCGACAAAGTGGTCGACCGGGTGCTGGAGGTCCACGAACAGGGGCTCGTCCCCTACGGCGGGAATTTCACCGATTTCTGGAACATCCGCCACCCGGAGGAGGCGTCGGCCACGGATGGCCGCCTCATATCCCGCGGCCGGGAACGGACCGGGGCGCTGCCGCGCAAGGAACGGGCCGTCCGCCGCGGCGAATTCAACCTGAGCCGCATCGAGGGGCGCATTACCGCGGCTGAGATTCAAAAATCGGAAGCCGAGCAGGCCATGCTCGATGCTTACCAGTCGAGTCGGACCGCGGAGGGCAACCGCCTGGCCGCGGAAATGGACACCCTGGCCGCGGAGATCGAATCCCTGTATGCCGAGCTCATGAACCTCGAGGAGCGGCAGGGGCGTGAAGGCAACGGGGACTAATATATTCCCCTGTCATACTTGTCCGCTGGAGGGCCACGCTCCGTCGTGGCCGGGGATACGGTTGGACAAAAGGCCAAGAAGGACGCGACGAAGCGCGTGCCTCCAGAAGACTTGCGTGCATGCGCTCGTGGAATGGCTCGACGCGGTGCCGGCCAACAAGATCAGCGCCTTCGGCGGGGATTACTGCTTCGTGGACGGCGTCTACGGCCACCAGTGCATGGCGCGGGAGAACACGGCCCGGGCCCTGGCGCGCAAGGTGGAGCAGGGTGTCTTCAGCCCGACCCGGGCCTGCGAGGTGGCGGAGATGCTCTTCATCGGCAATCCCACGCGGATCTTCAAGCTCGGGGGCATGGTGTGACGGCAACGCGCTGCCGGCTCGGCATATCGACCAGTGTCCTCCGCGATACGGGGCCCGGCGCGATCGGACCGCTCTGGGCCGACCGTGGCCGGCCGGCCATCGAGCTTTCGACCAACATGTTCGGTCGATTGGACGATGACGCTGCTTTCCGCGTCCTGGCCGGTGCTCTGGCCCACCACGCGGTGGCCGTGAATTCGATCCATGTGCCGTTCAGCAATGATGACGACATATTCCATATCGATCCTGCCCGCCGCCGCGAAACGCTTCGCAAGGCGCTCGTATGCGCCGGACGGCTCGAAAAACTGGGTGGAGGTTTCCTGGTGATCCATCCCAGCGCCGAGCCGGTGACCGATACCGAACGGAATGCGCGGCTCGACCGCTGCCTGGAGAGCCTCAAACGGCTGGCGACCGGTCTGCCCGCCGGCGGCAGGGTCCGGCCGGCCGTGGAGCTGCTGCCCCGTTCCTGCCTCCTGCACACCAGCACCGAGATGAACGCCATGCTTGACCGGCTGGCCGACCCGCGTTTCGGCGTATGCCTGGATGTGAACCACGCCAACCTGCGCGAAGATCTTGTCACCGCCACCCGGGCTTTGGGCCGACGGATCATCACCACCCATATTTCGGATAACGACGGTATTGACGAGCGGCACTGGATGCCGGGGTTGGGCGCGATCCCGTGGCGCGAGTGGCGTGACGCGCTCCTCGGCCTCGGCTACGCGGGGTGTTTTATGTACGAACTCAAGCCCCAGGTCGATGCGGAAGGGCGGCCTCTGGCCGACGCCGCGGCCGCCGATGCGATCACAGCCAATTTCCGGCGGATCTTCGAAGAGCAGACATGATCTGCCACAGAGGACACAGAGAAGGTAATGGGTTATAGGTGGAAGGTGATAGGGACTGAAGATGATTCGCCACAAAGGGCACAAAGTACACAAAGGAAGAATGTTGGGGGTTCGGACGGAGAAATACGGAGAATCCATTTCAGGCTTCCCGACTTTCCGACCCTGGATTTGACACCCGCAATCCATTGACATCCCGCCCTGCCGGCATATAATGCTGACCGAACTATAAGGAGAAATACATGTCCACTTCCATCACTCCGCACGATTGGGAGAATCCCCAGGGCTCAACAAGCTGGCGCCGCACGCATCGCTGATCCACTGCCCCACCGCGGCCGCGGCGCGGCGCCTCCAGCGCGATGAGTCGCCTTGGAACCGGTACCTGAACGGGACCTGGAAGTTCCACCTGGTCTCCTCGCCCGAGGCGGTGCCGGAGGAGTTCCACCGCGAGGACTGCCAGGTCGGCGGCTGGCACGACATCGCCGTGCCGGGCAACTGGACCGTGCAGGGGTTCGACAAGCCCATCTACTGCAATGTGCAGATGCCGTTCGCCAATCCCGTGCCGCCCTTCGTGCCCAAGGGCGACAATCCCACCGGCCTCTACCGCCGCGAGTTCCGTCTGCCCGCCGACTGGATGGGGTCGCGGATCGTGATCTGCTTCGAGGGCGTACGGGGAACATCCGGATGTCAACCGTGTAGGGGCGGGTTTGAAACCCGCCCTCCCGTCTAATCGCGAAACGGCAATAAGTGCCCGTAAATGAATAAAGTATCCATTTCGACATAGAGATTCCGTCCGCAGCCAAGGCGCGA
>JBDREB010000317.1:0-5825 GCA_043820325.1 Planctomycetota bacterium
GAGGATTCCCAAGAAAAGATAGTGCCTTATCTATGTGCCATTCGGGCTTGACCCCGCCTC
Organism: Planctomycetota bacterium; assembly: GCA_043820325.1. Taxonomy (GTDB): domain Bacteria; phylum Planctomycetota; class JBDREB01; order JBDREB01; family JBDREB01; genus JBDREB01. Next base: position 61 of record JBDREB010000317.1, read on the forward strand.
CGGATGGGCGACCGCAAGGGTCGCAGCTACGGGGAAAAGCGCGCACACAGTAGGATTGTGGACTTTTTGCGAGTCCGTCAAGTTTATACCGCGCCTGCGTTAACGGCATATAAGCCGGAAATCGATTCGGCATCAATTGTCCGTTAACTTTATTGCAAACACACGCAATCTTTATAATTCCTTAACAATCCACCTTATAGTTTTATCAATTGCCTTTCAACTCTGACTCTGAAGGAAACAGTATGCGCACTCAACGGGATCTGACGCTCGGCATCGGTATAACGGCATCCCTGGCGGTACTGGTGGCCGTGACGGGGCTGCTGACCGCGGGGTGCGGCCGCAAGGAAACGACCAAGGTCAACGCCATCGGTTCCACCTCGATCCAGCCCTTTGCCGAACTCCTGGCCGACGCATACCAGAAGACCAGCCCCGGCACCCAGGTCGAGGTGCAGGGCGGCGGTTCCACGGCCGGCATCCAGGCCCTGGCCAGCGGCATCGCCGACATCGGCATGTGCTCCCGTTCGCTGAACGCCGAGGAACAACCCCTCTACACGGCCATCACGATCGCCCGCGACGGCCTGGCCGTGATCGTCCATCCCTCCAATCCCGCCGGCGCCCTCACCCTCGACCAGGTGCGGAAACTCTTCAGCGGCGAGACGGCCAACTGGAAGGAATTGGGCGGACCCGACCTGGCTGTGCGCATCATCCTCCGCGAAGAGGGTTCGGGCACGCGCGAGGCATTCACCAAACTGGTCATGAAGGATGGCCGGTTCTCCGACCACGCGCTGGTGCAGGAATCGAACGGCGCCGTAAAAGAGCTGGTGAAGAACGACCCCGCGGCCGTGGGCTACATGTCGCTCGGCCTGGTGGGCGCGGATGTCAAGGACCTCATGATCGACGGGGCCAAACCCGTCGCGGCCGAAGTGACCTCCGGCAAGTACCCCCTGGCCCGGCCGTTCCTGTTCGTGGTCAAGGGGACCCCGCCGCCGCATGTCCAGGCGTTCATCGACTTCGTGCTCTCCCCCGCGGGCCAGGCCCTGCTGGTCAAGGAGGGCCTGGTGGGCATGCCGTGAAACAGGACCGTGCGATCGCGGTCATCCTGATGCTGGTGGCCCTCACGGCCATCGCGAGCCTCGGGGTGATCGCGGTATTCATCTTCAAGGAAGGCGTACCGCTCATCATCAAGACCGGCGCGGGGAATTTCTTCCTCTCCAGCGATTGGGCCCCCCGCGAGGGGAGTTTCGGCATCGGTTCGATGATCATCGGCTCCCTGGCCGTGACCTTGGGCGCCGTGACGCTGGGCGCGATCTTCAGCTTGGCTGGCGCGATCGTGCTCACTCACTTCTGCCCGCGCAAACTCGCCTTCGGTTTCAAGGTGGCGATCGAACTTTTAGCCGGCATCCCCTCCGTGGTCTACGGCTTCATCGGCGTGGTGACCCTGGTCCCCTTCATCCGCAATCACTTCGGCGGCCCCGGCCTCTCCGTCCTAGCCGCGTCGGTGGTGCTGGCCGTGATGATCCTGCCCACGGTCACCAGCATCGCGGCCGACGCCCTCATGGCCGTGCCGCGCACCTACTGGGAGGGATCGATCGCCCTCGGCGCCACCCCCTGGCAGTCGATGCACATGGTCATGCTCAAGGCCGCCCGGCCCGGGATCCTCGCCGCGCTGATCCTTGGCATGGGCCGGGCCGTGGGTGAGACCATGGCCGTGATCATGGTGGCCGGCAACAGCCTGGAGATCCCGCGCCATCTGACCGATCCCGTGCGCACGCTCACGAGCAACATCGCCCTGGAGATGGGGTACGCGGCCGGCGACCACCGCAGGGCCCTCTTCGCCACCGGCGTGACCCTCTTTGCGATCATCATGATACTGAACACCCTCGCCCTGGCCGTCTCGCGTCGGCGGGGGAGGAAGGGCGGCGCATGAGGCGCATCCCCCCCCGCATCACCCAGCGCATCGCCCTCATGGTCATGTGGGGGCTGGGCGGCATCACCGTGGCCCTTCTCTTCTTCATCATCGCCTTCATCCTGGTCCACGGCCTGCCCCATGTCACCTGGACCTTCCTCTCGCAGGCACCCGCCGGCATGGGCCGCGAGGGCGGCGTATTGCCCATGATCGTGAGCACCATCCTCGTGGCCGGCCTGGCCGTGCTCATCGCCGCGCCGGCCGGTGTGCTCACCGCCGTCTACCTCACCGAATACACCCGCGAGTCGCGCCTGACGGCCGTGATCCGGTTCGGCGCCGACTGCCTGGCCGGCATCCCCTCGATCATCTTCGGCCTCTTCGGGTTCGTCTTCTTTGTCATCACCCTCGGCATGGGGCTTTCGATCATCTCCGGCGCCCTCACCCTGGCCATCATGGTCCTGCCCACCATCATCCGCACCAGCGAGGAGGCCATCCGCGCCGTGCCCCAGTCTTTCCGGGAGGTCAGCTTCGGACTGGGCGGCACCCGCTGGCAGACCGTCACGCGGGTGGTGTTGCGCTGCGCCCTGCCCGGCATCGGCACCGGCATCGTGCTCTCGATCGGCCGCAGTATCAGCGAGACGGCCGCGGTCATGCTCACCGCCGGTTCGGCCCTGGGCATGCCCGGTTCCCTCTTCGATTCCTCGCGCACCCTGGCCCTCCACTTCTACATCCTCTCCCGCGAGGGGCTCTCCATGGAAAAGGCCTACGCCACCGCGGCCGTGCTCATCATCGCCATCCTGCTGATCAACTTCGCGGCCTACTGGCTCATGCACCGCTTCGTCACCAGGGGGAAATGACCATGACCGCCGGCGATACCGCTCCCCCCGTGACCCGGATGGTCGTCGACCGTTTCAGCGCCGGCTTCCGCGGCCGGCCCGCGATCGCCAATGTCAGCCTGGAGATCCGCAAGGGCGAACGGCTGGCCGTGATCGGCCCGGCCCAGAGCGGCAAGACCACCCTCATGTGCAGTTTGAACCGCCTCAACGACCGCCAGCCCCATTTCGCCTGGACCGGCCGCATCACCCTCGACGGCGCCGATATCAACGGGCCCGCGATGGATGTGGCCGTCCTCCGGCGCCGGGTGGGCATGGTCTACGCCGTCCCCGTCCCCCTGCCCTGGTCCATCTACGACAACATCGCCTACGGCCCGCGCCTGGCGGGGACCACCGGCCGCGGCCGCCTCGACGAACTGGTGGAGACCAGCCTGCGGCAGGCGGTGATCTGGGATGAGGTCAAGGACCGCCTCGCCGAACCGGCGCACAACCTTTCCGGCGGCCAGCAGCAGCGCATGTGCCTGGCGCGGGTCCTGGCGCTCCAGCCGGATGTGCTTCTTCTCGATGAGCCCTGCTCCGGCCTCGATCCCATCTCCACGGCCAAGATCGAGGACGCGCTCGACGAACTCAAATCCCGCTATGCGATCGTCCTCGTCACCAACAACACCAAGCAGGCGGCGCGCGCCTCCGAGCGCACGGCCTTCCTGCTCTCCGGCGAGCTGGTCGAGGTCAATCCCACCGAAAAACTGTTCACCGCCCCCGACGATCCCCGCACCAACGATTATGTCAGCGGAAGGTTTGGGTAAAGGCACCATATGACGCGCGTACATGCCACCTGTTCCCCGGCCGCCCCCACAGGCTGCGCCATGCCGGCAGTATACGATCAGAAAGTCCCTCCTTCGCCAAGGCGCTACGGAGGGCAGGCGGCAAGGTCGGGAAGTCGGAAAGCCGGATTCATGAGAAATGCTAAATTTACAATGGATCTCTTCCGCTGTGCGGCAGCGCCCCGGATGGCCTCGGCCCGTCAAGGACAGGCGTATGGACGCTAAGATCACGACCTCCGCCCTCAACCTCTGGTACGGCGCGTTCCACGCGCTCAAGGATGTCGCCGTCGCCATCCCGCCGCGGGCGATCACCGCGATCATCGGCCCCTCGGGGTGCGGCAAGTCGACGCTCCTGCGGTGCCTGAACCGAATGAACGACCTCAACCCGAATGTCCGCGTCACCGGCGCCATCACCCTCGACGGCCGGGACATCCAGACGCCGGGGACCGACCTCACCCAGCTCCGGCGACGGGTGGGCATGGTCTTCCAGCGACCCAATCCCTTCCCCCTCTCCGTGTACGACAACATCACCTACGGCCGACGGGTCCACGGCCTGGACCACGGCGGCAGTCAGGACGCGGCGGTGACGGCCGCCCTGCAGGCCACCCGATTGTACGATGATGTCAAGGATCGGCTTGATATGCCGGCGCTCGAACTTTCACCCGAACAGCAGCAGCGGCTCTGCATCTCCCGCCTCGTGGCCGTGGAGCCGGAAGTCCTCCTCATGGACGAACCCTGCTCCGCCCTCGATCCCATCGCCACCATGCACATCGAAGAACTCATGCGGACCCTGGCCGATAAATACACCGTGGTCATCGTGACCCACAACATGCAGCAGGCGGCGCGCGTCTCCCATTACACGGCGTTCATGTACCTGGGCGTGCTGGTGGAGTTCGGGATCACGGACAAGATATTCACCAAGCCGGACAACCGGCAGACCGAGGAGTACATCACGGGTCGGTTCGGATAGGAATAGGAGAACGGATATGTCCAAGCATCTTGAAACGGAAATGGCCCGCCTGAAAAAGGCGATCCTGGGCCTCGCGGCCGTGGTCGAACGGAGCGTGGGCCGGGCGGTCCAGGCGCTGGAAAAGCGCGACGCGCGCCTGGCGCAGGAACTCATCGATGCCGACGCGGAGATCGATCACACGGAGGTGGATATCGAGGAGGAATGCCTGAAGATCCTCGCTCTCCACCAGCCCGTGGCCGTCGACCTGCGGCTGATTGTGGCCGTGCTGAAGATCAACAACGACCTGGAACGGGTCGGCGACCTCGGCGTCAACATCGCCGAGCGCGCCCTGCATATCTGCAACCAGCCGCCGATCGAGCTCGCCTTCGATTTCGCGGGCATGCACCATACGGCGCTGGGCATGCTCGGCCGCAGCCTCGACGCGCTCATGAAGCTCGACGCGGAGCTGGCCCGCAGTGTCCGCAGCCAGGACGACGAGGTGGATGAAATGAACCGCCGGATGTACGCCGTCTTCGGCCAGGCCGTCCGCGCCAACCCCGACAAGGTCGAAGTGCTCCTGAGCTACCTGTCGACCGTCCGCCACCTGGAACGGATCGCCGACTACGCCACCAACATCGCCGAGGATGTCATCTACCTGGTCGAGGGCCAGATCGTCCGCCACCAGCCGTCGCCGCCTTCGCAGTAAAAGGCATAAGCCTCGCCACAAAGTTCACAAAGGACACAAAGTAGAGAGGTCTGGCAGGATAGCGGCGATTCTTCATTTGAGCATTGACGGACTCGCAAAAAGTCCGCGATCCAATTGTTCCCGATATTTTTCCCCGTAGCTGCGACCCTTGCGGTCGCCTGCCTTTGCCTGTATTTACTCATCCGGCTGTCCCGAAGAGGGTCAAGCCCCGCAGCTACAATGACTTGCGTACACGGCCCGGGAAGTGCAGCATTGCCGACGGCACGACTTTTCCATGACCCATGGAACACGCAAGGTGACTTTTGGCGAGTGCATCTTGGTTGACGGACTCGCAAAAAGGATCTTTGTCATGCTCCACAGGTCCCGGGACGGTCCTGCCGGTGGTAACCATGCGTCCTCGCAAGTCCTTGTAGCTGCGGGGCTTGACCCGAATGGCACATAGATAAGGATCAAGAAGCCACCCCCGTAAGTTTTTGTTGTAGAACAAACCTTGGCTGATTGATCAAGTCATACGCCTTCTTGCGTCTTTTGATGGCTCTGGGTTCGA
>JBDREB010000318.1:0-14064 GCA_043820325.1 Planctomycetota bacterium
CATCACTCTGCACCGCACGCGAAATGGATGGGTTATTTATTTACGGGCACTAACCACCCAAACCGGCCTATGGTTGATTCACGCGCCTGGCTGACGCCAAAAAGTGCCAAAGCATTTTCCGCCGGGATCAGGAAATCTGCACTTGAGCATTGATCATCGAAAATTGAGCATTGTAAATTTTCCTCGTTCCCACGCGCCCAGTCCCCGACGGCGCGTTCTGCGCTATTTGCCGGCGGGCGCCGGCGCGGCCTCCTCCGGCATGACCCGTTTCACGGTCCGTACCAGACGGAAGCCGATGCCGTAGTGCGCCCCCGTATCCCCGCCGCAGCCGCGGAACGCGACGCGCATGCCGTCTGCGGCCCCGTCCCAGGCGCTGCCCCGCAATACGCGGTATTCGCCCGCCTCGGGCCCCCGGGGGTTGTCCTGCGTGCTCTGGGCGTACCAGGTTCCGTCATACCAGTCCCAGCACCATTCCCAGGCATTGCCGCTCATGTCGAACAGGTTCAGTTCGTTGGAGCCCAGCTCGGCCACGAGGTGGGTCCGCTTTTCGGAATTGTCCGCATACCACGCGACCTCGCCCACGGAATTGCCGCCGCTGAAAACGAACCCCTGGGTCCAGTTGCCCCCCCGGGCGGCGAATTCCCATTCCGCCTCCGTGGGAAGCCGGTATCCATCCGCATCGAAATCGCAGGCGACGACCGGGCCGGTGGTATCATAGCATTTCGTCAGCCCTTCGGCTTCGCCCAGCCAGTTCGCATATGCCACCGCGTCATGCCAGCTGATGCAGACCGCGGGCTGATTCTCGTCCTGAGTGAAATACGGGTTGTTCCAGCCGGCGTCGCTTTTAAGCTCCGCCGTCCCCTCCGGGGTCATGACCATGGCACCGCCCGTGGTCTCGGCCGAAGTTTGATACCCCGTGGCATCGATGAACTGGCGGAAATTCCAAACGGCCACCTCGGTCTGGCCGACCAGAAAACTCCCCACCGTGACCGTATGCGCCGGTTTTTCGTCCTCCTGGTCAGCATCCGATCCCATCTGGAAACTCCCCCCCTCGACCAGCACCATGCCCTCGGGCACGGCCGGCAGGGGCAGGTACGCTTTCAACCCCCGGCACAGGCCGTCCACATCGCCTTCGGCCACGCTCCCCTTGGCAAGCCCCCACTTCGCGAGGAGCGCGTCCCACGCCTTGATCTTCAGGTTCTGGCCGAACTGGCTCTGGGCCACCTTCATATACTTGGCGATGTCGGCGTCAATGACCGCCTGCCGTTTGCCTATCTCCGCCGCCTTGAGCCGCTCGATCTCCGCCTCGCGGGCCTGCCGGTCAGCCTGGGCCTGGGCACGGAGGTCCTCGATCTCCTGGGCCTGGGCCTCCTGTTGTTCCACGATGGCCACCAGCTGGTCGAGGGTGCCGGCATCGCCGCCGCCCGCGGTCCCCAGATGCTTCTGCAGTTCGGCGATGCGCGCATCGAGCGCCGCCAGCTCCGCTTCGCGCTTCTTGATCTCTTCCGCCTCCGCCGCGTTCTTGGCCCTGGCCGCGGTTTCGGCCTGCTCCAACAGGGTGGCCCGCGCCTGCTTCTCTTTGATCATGTCGTCCATGGACCCCGTCGCCGCCTCGAGGAAGAGGACGAACGCTCCGCCCTGCTCCCCGCCCGTGCCGGCCAGGTAGCCGTGCTGGGCCTGCTGGGCCGCGTTCTGGGAAATACCGCCCTTGACGCGCTCGAATATGGCCGACGGCAGGAGGTAGGGATCGGTGTTCTCGGTCAGGGCCTTGATGAAGAAATGCGCGAAGACCGAGTGGCCGCCGAAACCCGCGTCCGTGACCGGCTCTACCCCGCCCGAGGTGAGGGCCTCCCGGCTCGTCTTGCCGAAGGCGGTCTTGACGAACGCCTCCGTGATCGCGGGCGCCGAGGCGCTCCGGCTGAAAAAATCGCCCGCAAAGCACGAGTCGGACACGAGCAGGACATGCCGGGCCTTGATCGCGTTGAGCGACAGGTGCTTTTTCAACACATCGTTGTCGATCCAGGTGGTCGGCTCGTCCGGGGCCCCGTCGACCGGCACCCACGCCCCGGCCTGGGTGATCTCGTCGATCTGGCCGTGCCCGGCGTAGTAGATGAGCAGTGAATCGTTCGGCCCGATCTTCCGCGCCAGGTCCCGGAGCTGGACCAGGACGCGCTTGGCCGTGGCGTCGAGATCATACAGTTCGACGACATTCTTCGGCTGGAAACCATACCGGACCATGAGCGCCGCCTTGACCGCCCTGGCGTCACCGACCGCGGTGGCGAGTTTGGGAAAGTTGATGTAGTCGTTGATGCCGATCACGAACAGGTGGAATTCGCCCCGCTCGGCCGCCGCCAGCGCGGGCTTGGTGACCACGGCGATGCCCCGGTCGCCCTCCTGCCCCGCGACCAGGCTGCCCAGGCACAGGATGGCCGCACAGGCCAGGATCGTCATTCTTGTCGGCATGGTTCTCTCCATGATCACGCGCGCTGTAGGTCCACTTCCGGGGCAATGCCGCCCCGGTGATGCAAGCCCGGTCAATGCACCATGGATTGTACCGTAAACGCGGGCAAGTCAAGCGGAATACCTCGCGCGGCCCCCGGGGATGACGCGGGCCGGACACCACCGCCCGCCGCATCGTTCAGAAGAACATGCCGATGGTGAAATTGAGCACCACGGTCTCTTCGCCGGGCTGGGGATCGGTGTTCCACCCGGCGTCGAACCGGATCGCGCCCGCGGGCGTGTAGTAGCGGAGCCCGCACCCGGCGCCCGATTTGACCTCGCCGAGGTCCAGATCGGACACCGTGGCATAGACATTGCCGACATCGTAGAACACCGCGGCGTGCAGGTCTTCAACAATGCGCCACCGGAGTTCGCCCTGGAAGGCGCCGAAGACCTCGCCCCCCACGAATTCCCCGCCGGCCTGCGGCCCGAGTTCAAGTTCGTTGAACCCCCGCACCGACGCCACGCCCCCCGCGAAATACCGCAGCGCGAGAGGGATCTCGGCCGTATCCCCGAAAGGCGCGATCACGCCCGTCCGCAGCGAACCGGCAAAAGTGACCAGCGGCCCCACGGGGAAGTATTTCTGGTACCCCGCCATGGCGCGCCAGTAGGAGATGTCACCGTAGGAGATGCTGTCGGCCAGTTCGAGACGGGCGGTGAGTTTGTACCCCTTCTCCGGGATGAGCTGGGAATTGCGGCGGTCCTTGGTATAGGAGAGGAACGGGGCGCCGACGCGGAAGCTCGTGAGCGCGTCCGTCGGCACGCCCAGGATGAGGTCGTTGGTCTCGATCCACTCAAAGAGCATGCCGGCCGAGAGTTCCTCCATCCGGCCCAGCGTGAACTTGAAGGCCGGGCTGACGCCCGCGTGGCGGAGCGCGTAGCTGATCTCGTCGCGGTCCTCGTAAAAAGCATGCGCGCCGCCCTTCACCGGCCGGCCGGCGAAGGGATAGAACTGGACATCCCCGTCGGTGCGATACCCGCGCGAGCTGGCCGTGGCGCCCAGGCTCAGGCTTTCACCCCTGCCGAACGCATTGCGCGTGCCGGCCTCCAGGCCGAAGATCCCCCGCTCGTAGTCGCTGTAACCGAGCCGGACCTTCATTTCATGCGGCTTGACCTCCTTCACGGTGAGCGCGAGCGGCACCTGGAAGGCATCGTCATAACCGGCCGCCCCTTCGGCCAGCCGCCCCTCCGGATCGAGCGGGGCGATCCAGACCTCGCTGAACAGGCCGGTATCGGAAAGCCGCCGTTCGGCCTCGCGGATGCGGCCGCTGCGCAGCAGGTCCCCCTCCGCCACCCGGGCCATCGCGCGGATGAAATCGCCGTCGACCGACGGGTTGCCCGCGAGCTCGATCCGCTCCACGCTCACCAGCGGCCCGGGCGCGACCCGCACGGTGATGCTGCCGGTGTGCCGTTCCCGGTGCAGTTCAAGCTCGGCCTGGACCCGGACGGTCGGCCGGCCCTGGTTGCGGTACCAGGTGCGGATCCGGGCCGCCACCGTGTCGGCGAGCGAAGCCCCCAACGGCCGGCCGATGTAATCCCGTGTCATCCCGATCAGGAGCTCCATGTCCCCGGCGGGGGCCGCGGCCCAGGTGACGGCTTCGAGATGGAACCGGTCGCCCTCGTCGATCCGGTAGGTCACATCCATGCGTTTGTGGACATCGTCATAGGCGGGGCCCGGCGTGGTGACCACGGCGTCCAGATACCCCATCTCCCGGTAATACTCACCGAGCGACCGGGCCTAGGCGTCATACAGCCGGTTGCTGAACGGCGTGACAAGGAGCGAGGGCCGGTCCGTGAACAGGGTCTGCTGCAGTTCCGCGTCCTTGATGGCCCGGTTGCCCCGGAAGATCGTCCGGCCCATCTTCACCAGCGGGCCCTCCGTGATCGTGAAAAGCGGCTTGCCTTCCTGCCGCAGCGTGCCCTCCACCGCGGCGAAATAGTACCCATTCTCACGGTAGAAGTGCTGCAGCCGGAACATCGCGTCCGACACGGCCGGCTGGGTCCAGCCGGAGGTCCCCCGGAGCGGCAGGTCAGGACGGATGACGGCCCCCAGCTCGGCCGCGGCATACGCCGCGTTGCCGCTGAAATCGGAAACGGGTATGGCCGGCGCGGGGGCGGCCGCCGGCGCCGCCGCCGTGGTGGGAGCGACCGGCTTCGGTTTTTTGGGGGGCTTGTGCTTCGCCCACCGCAGGGCATACTCAAGGTAGCCGGCCATGCTGCCGGTCCGGTCCTGCTCGGTGACCAGCGACAGCCGGTCGTTGATCATGTATTCCGCGTAGACCCCCGACGAACCGCCGGAGCTCTGCAGCATCTCGTTCGTTTCGAAACGCGGGTCGCCCGATTCAAAGCCGAGGATGAAACGCGACATGAAGGTCTCGCCCGGCTCGACCCGGGGCATGTGGTCGAAGGCGACCCCGCCGAAAAGCTTGCCGGCCTGGAGGATGAAGGCCTGCATGGCGCCTTCGGCCCCGCCCCTGCCGGGGATGTGCCCGTAAATGATGAGGGCGACCAGGTCCTCGTATGGGTAGGGCGGCTCGCTGGCCAGCTGTAGCCGCGGGGCGGCCAACGGCCCGGTCACCCGGATGAAGATGCGCACATTGCCGATCGGCAGGACGCTTTCGAAATTGATCGACGGCTCCACACCCGCCTTGGGTGGAATGATGAGCCCGAACCGGTTCACCGGCAGGAAGAGCCCCGGAAAGAGGCGCAGCTCTCCGCTCATGGTCCGGAAATTCCCGCTGACGGCCATCTCCGCCAGGTTCCCGCGGATGGCGCCGGCGCCGGCCAGCCGCACCCCGAGCACGCTGTTCTGCAGGCGGATGTCACCCCTGTTTTTCACGGTGAGATCGAGCGCCAGTTCGGGCAGGCCCCGGTAACCGCGAATCAGGATGCCCCCCTCCGGGGCCGGCGGCAGGTCCACGCCCAGCCCGGTAATGATGGCCGCGAGGTCCTCGACCTGCCGGTCGCCCTCCGTGATATCGGAGTTGATGAATTCCCCATAGTATTGGAACATGGGGATGCCCAGGTCCCCCGACAGCTTCATCGCCTCCGCCGTACCCTCCAGCCGGAGGTCGGCGTCCAGACGCATCCGCAGGCTGCCGTCGGCGGCGTTCAGGATAAGGATATTCTCACCCTTCAGGCTGGCCGACATGGTGTGCGGCGCGTCAAGACCGAAGCGCGCCGCACCGGTGACCGGCCGGTCGCCCAGTTCGGCCGCAAGGTTCGCGACCGCGATCTCCCGGTCGGCCAGCACAACATCGGCCGAAAGCTCCCGCAGGAACGGCAGCGGCGCCGGCAGATCCAGGCCGAACCCCGCCACCCGGCCGCGGAAGGCCGTCTCCGGGCGGGCCAGGTCCCCACGCACGGCTGCGCGCACTTCGATCCGGCCCTCCGGGTGCAGTGCGGCAAACCCCGCCGGGATATACGCGCCCAGGTCATGGATATCGGCCGTCAGTACCGCGGCAAACCCGGCGGCCGCCCCGTGGGGCGGCGGGACGGCGCTGCCCGGCAAGCCCAGCGCCCCGCCCAGTTCCAGCCGGCCGAAAGGCGTGGTGATCGCCACCGGTGCGAGCGCAAGCGCCCCGTCCCGGCAGGTGATCTCCAGCGTGTCGACCCCCGCCGCACCGGACGCTTCGTTCCCCGTGAGGGTGATCGTGGCGTTGCCCGTCATGGTCGCCGGACGGAACTCCCGGATGCGGAACGCCACCGCCGCTTCACGCCACCACGCCCACAGGTCGTGCAGCGGTCCGGGCAGCGGGACCACCGCCCCGAATACACCGATGTCTTTGATCCGCACACCGCCGGTGGCCGTCCCGGCCGGTCCTTTCCATACGACTTCGATGTCGGCCTGCACTCCCGGATCGATCGTGGCGCCGTTGTATTGGAGTTCGGGGATACCCAGCGCCCCGGCCAGCTTCATCTCTTCCATCGTTCCCGTCAGCCGGATATCGGCATCCAGGCGGACCTGCAGACTTCCGTCGGCCGACCGCACCACCGGAAGCCCCGCGCCTTTGAGGCCGCCCGACAAGGCATAAGGCGCCTTCAGGCCGACCCGGGCCGACCCGCTGAACTCCCGGTCGCCCAACCGGCCTTTGACGGTCTCGATCGCGAATTCCCCGCCCGCCAGCACCGCTTCGACCGCGCCTTCCCGCAGCGCAGACAATGGCGCCGGCAGGTCGAGCATGCCGCCAGTCACCGTTATACGCACGACCGGCTCCGGCTGTATCAGGCCCCCTCCCAATCCAGCACGCACGACAACCGTCCCGGCGGGATGCATGGCCGCGACCCGCGGCGGCGCCTTCCGGAGCAGGTCGGCCATCTCCGTCGTGAACACCGCCTGCAATCCGCGGGAGGACCGGCCCGGCCCCGCTTCCGCGGGCCGCAGGGCGATATCCCCGCCCAGTTCCAGCCGGCCGAAGGGCGTGGCGATCGTCACCGGCACGAGCGCGACCGCCCCGTCCCGACAGGTGATCTCCAGCGTGTCGACCCCCGCCGCACCGGACGCTTCGTTCCCCGTGAGGGTGATCGTGGCGTTGCCCGTCATGGTCGCCGGACGGAACTCCCGGATGCGGAACGCCACGGCCGCTTCGCGCCACCGCGACCACAGGTCGTGCAGAGGCTCGGGCAGCGGGACCGCCGCCTTGAACACGCCGAGGTCCTTGATCCGCATGGCGCCCGTCGCCGTTCCACCCGGTCCTTTAAGCATGACTTCAATGTCGGCCTGCACTCCCGGATCGATCATGACGCCGTTGTACAGGAGCTCGGGGAGGTTCAGGCTCCCGGCAAGCTTCATCTCTTCCATGGTCCCCGCCAGCCGGATATCGGCATCCAGGCGCACCTGTAGGCCGCCATCGGCCGACCGCACCACCGGAAGACCCGCGGCCTTCAGGTTCCCCGACAGGGCATAGGGCGCCTTCAGGCCGACCCGGGCCGACCCGCTGAACTCCTTGTCGCCCAGCCGGCCCCTGACGGTCTCGATCGTGAATTCCCCGCCCGCCAGCACCGCTTCGACCGCGCCTTCCCGCAGCGGCGTCAGCGGCGCCGGCAACGCCAACGCGCCCCCGGTCACCGTCGCGCGCACGACCGGCTCGGGCCGCGCCAGGTCCCCGCGCAGTTCGGCCCGCACAACGACCCGGCCCTCCGGACTCAGCGCCGCGAGCCCGGCCGGCATCATCGCCCGCAGATCGTTCACATCCGCGGTCAGGACCGCATGCAGACCATCGGCCGGACCCCCGGCCACTGCGGCCCCGCCGCGCAGCAACCCCGATGCCCCGCCCAGTTCCAATCGGCCGAAGGGCAGGGCGATCGTCACAGGCGCAAGCGCGACCACATGGTCCTTGACCGCGAACGACAGCGTATCACTCGCCCCGGCACTGCGCATGAGCGTCACCGTTGCGCCGCCCGCGGCATTGGCGAGCCCGCCGCCGGTCAAGTTGAATTCGACCAGGGCCTCGCGCCATACGGATTGGAGTTCCCTGAGCTCCCCGGGCAGTGTGAACATGGACCACAGCAGGCTGACATTCCGCACCCGGACCGTGCCCCGTGCGAAACCGTTCTCCGCGCCGGGCTGGCCGGGGACCGGGATGTCAAGCTCGGCCTTGATCTCAGCGACCCCCTTCTCCGCCTGCACATCCCCGGATACGCGGTAAATGCCGGCGGCGTCCCGCCGCAGGACCAGATGCGCGTCCACATCACCGGCGTCGATGCCGGAAAGGTCCAGCCCCCGGCCGGCCAGGTCGAGGAGCGCCTCCCTGCTGCCGCGGGACCGTGACGAAACAACATGCGCGCTGACATCATAGGCCGCATACCGGCCGTACCGCGCCGAGACCCCCACGAGATCCATCGCCGGCAGGCTCAACACCTGGTCCAGTCCCCTGCGGATGGTTTCCCACTCCAGCGCGCCGGCCTCCGCGGACGGAGCGTCGAACGCCTTGACCGCGCACCGCACGCCCTGGACCTCGACCTTGCGCAGCGGAGTGTCACTGCCGGTCAGTATCCCCCACAGGGAATATTCGATCCGTATCCGGTCGGCGGCTGCCGGTTCGGCCAGCTGGGAGATGGCCAGGGGCTGAATGTTGACCGTGCGGAATTCAATACTGCCGATCAGACTGCCGGACATGGAATCGATCGTGACCGTCCCCTGCACCACCCGGCCGAGTTCCCGCTCGACCTTGCCCTTAATGATCCCGCCGAACAGGCGCCAGCGGAAGATATAGACCACGGCCAGCAGGGTCGCGGTCACCATCACCAGGACCAGCAGAGCCCGGACCGCCCGCCGCATCCAGCCGCGTTTCACCGGCACCTGCGCCTTGGCCTGGGCCGGGGGTGCTCCCTTCGTGCGTCTTCTGCTCATAACCGGTATTTTATCCGATTCCCGGGGGATTCAAGCCTTTTCCCCAAAATGCCCGATCCCGCGTCAACGGGATTTCGATCCCTGACCGAGATGGCGCTGGAGAACAAGCGGTACGCCCTGAAGACCGCGTGCCGGGGCGTGGCCGGGCCAAGGGAAACGGACTCCTGTTTTCGGTCGCCGCCGGGATCAGCCGGTATTATCCGGCGTTTCCCGCCCGAGCCCTAACGCCTCCCGACTACACGCCGTCCACAGGCCCTGACCAAGATTCCGCAGCCACTTGGCGGCGTGCCGTTTGCGCCGGGCGCCCCTGTATCCGGGATTCAGCCACTCATCATAGAACTTCCGCACATACTCCGACCGGCCCACCACCTTGCCCAGGATGTATTCCCGGACCCGGTCGCCAAGACTGCCGGTCTTGACCTCGATCCCCTTCGCTTTCAGCTCTTTCTGCATCGCCTCGGTTATCACCAGCCCATGGGCCTTGCCCTTGTGCGGTCTGGCTCCGCTGGCATAAACAAGCGCCGTGTAGGTCTGGAGCAGGCCGTTAAGGTCGCTCTTGTCAGCTCCTATGCCTTCGGCTATGAGGCTTGTATCGATCAGCCCGTCTTTATTGCCCTTCAGGAGGTAATTGAGACTGCAGAAAGCGTAATCCTCGGGCTTTTTGACCATTGAAGCCCGAAAGGCATTGAGCTCGATATACGCCGCGCACATCGCCAGGCTGTAGCCCCGCTCCACGATCGTCGAATGGAACCGCCCTTCCCACAGCGTCCCCTGCAATGACTTGGCTTTGTTGTGCCGCACGCTGACATGATGATTCAGCCGCTTCATGAAGCTGGAAAGGTCCGTAAGCTCTTTGACCACATAGGCCTGGTGCTCCGGATTGGTCGCGTCTTTCTTGAAGACCGTACCCTCATGGTAAGTGTTCCACCGCTTCATCGCCTCTTCAGGTCTGATGTCCTGGGGATCGGTGAACCGCAGGATCAGGTGGTAGTGGGAATTCAACACGCAATAGGCCCCATACTCCACGAAATAGAGCGTTTTAAGCTTCTTCAAGTGCTTGACGAACTTCTCCTGCAGACCCTCTTCCAGCCGGTATTGACGGGCATTGACCCGCGTCACCACATGGTAGGCTGCCGCCTTGCATCCGGGCATCTTGATCCGCTTCATCCGCGCCATGTCGTCCCTTTCACTTTCCCTTCATTTTCCAGGTCCAGCCTCATTTTCAGCCTGGGCACGGAGTAATGGGGCTCTTTCTTCATATTGGCTTCTGTTTTCATGCCGTAAACCATTATATCCGCCCGCCGCCGTTGTCAAGCCCTTATTTGGGGACAGTCACTATTCCTCCTTTATCCCCGAGCCCTGCCATTCTTCAAAGAAAACGCATTGTTTGGGCAGCCCCAGGGCAACCGTTCAAAAACCGCAAAAACCCTTCGTTCTTCGCAGTCCAACATACAAACGGAATTCAAACACAACGAACGATTCCGCAAGCCCTCACAGCATTTTTCGTGCGGGATAAGTCCGAGCTCACCCGCCGCGAACCGCCGCAGCGGGTCGCGGTCGGGTGCAGCGAGTTGTTAGCCCTATTTTCTGCCTTTCTTTCGAGGCAGCGCTTCGCTCTTTCAAGCCCAGCGCAGTCTCCCACCAACCGCCAAGTGTTCAGGCCGGCCCAAAATCTCGTTTGCCCTTTGGAGAATTCTGTCATGAACCTTCTCAACGTCTTCGTCTGCTGGGATAGAAGCCAATTTCTTCAGCGAATGGCTTCACCTTCATCAAACTTCTCGATTTTCCCAGTCGTTCTTTCCATGAACAGATGTATGAAAGCAACTCCAGCTTCACCTTCGACGAAATATAGATCATAACGAACTATATCATTCTCCAAATTCTCATGTCCGTATTTCTCAAATATTGTCGCATGGCTTGGAACATACAAGCCAACCCTAAATATCTCTTTTCCCCTTCTGGCAAGGTCATGGAAATTCTGGGTCTTCAAGTCCTGCAGAAAGACCAGAATCTCATCGTTGGATACTACAGTCTTTGTGCCAGATTGCAGGTACGTCTGTAGTAGTCTCTTGTACTCTTCGTCAATGGTGAAGCTGACGGTGTTATACGATTTGAATTTCGCACGCAGCTCTTCGTAGCTGTCGTCACAGACGTCCACCTGCTGCTCATTCTTGCCGTGGTATAGGCTCCAATTCCGTTTACCTTTCTGCCGCTTTTCCCCATCCCTATACATGAACTTGTACGTCCACAGGTTCCAGTGCCAGCCGTATTCGTTGAATATCTTCATGTACTCGCCTGCCTCCTCGAGGGTGCGCGCGTTGAACTCGCCGATGTGCAAAGGCGTGTTCAACCTCTCCTGCTGCTTGCGCATTTGGGAAAAATGGCGAGGATATATCTGCTCAGGGCGTTTCCCGCATAGCTCTGAGTCCCACAGATAATAATGGGGGCTGCAGACGACGTTTTCCCACCCCTTCTTGCCGGGCTCCGGCATCTTGTCAAGCCCCTTGTATCCGTCCTCCAGGAATATCATGTGCTTCTTGTCAACCGATCGGATAGCTTTGCAGATTTCCTCGTAGAGAGTGAGAATGGCCTTGACGTTGGGCGGGTCCATGGGTTCGTTGAGCAGGTCATACGCTGCGATCTGCGGTTTATCCTTGTATCTATCGGCAATGGCTTTCCACAAGGCGACGGTTCTCTTCTGAAATTCTTCGTTGCTCCATAGTTCATTTCTGTTGGCTTCACCGGTGTGGGAGGCCCTGCTCTGCCCGCCTGGGGCGCCGTGAAGGTCCAGAAGGCAATATACCTTGTGCCGGGCGCCCCACTCCACGGCGTTGTCCAGGTATTTGAAACCATCTTCCCTGTACTTGTATGGGCTGGAGTCGTCCTCCAGAAGGCCGTACCAAAACGGAATTCTGACTAAGTTCACGCCCATCGCCGCAAGAACCTTGAAGTCGTCCTCGCATATCCACTGACCCCTATAAGCATCCTGCAGAACTCTCATCTTCTCATCGCCGAATCTCTTTGCCAGGACGGTCCACAGGGTTCTTTCGTCATTTATGTGGGGTCGTTTGTCGACGTAGTCTCGCAGTTTTTCGAGCTCGGCCTTGCTGAGTTGCGCCTCCAGTATCTTGAACGCTTGTTTCTTTTTGTCCTCTGAAAACTCTATGTCTCCGATTTCTTTGCGCAGTTCTTTCTCGAGTTTGCGTCTCTTCTCCTTGTCATCTATCAGACCCAGCGCTTTGAAATAGCGCTCCCCATAAGTGCCCTCCACCCTTGACATTCCAATTTCGATTTGCAGCCAGCTTCCGAGGTTCACCCCTCGGAGGGTGACTTGCTTGCCCTGCTCATCAACGATCTGTCGGCCTTCTGTTCTGAGGAAACTCATCTTTGCGTCTTCGTCCGCGTGGGCAGCGGAAACCAGCAATCCAAACAGAATCCCTGCGGCAAGCCAGCGAGCACAGCATCTACACATGATTATATCCTCCATTTGTATTTGTTTAGCGTCCCCAGCGCCACACGGAGCCTGACAAAGACACCGGCATCATAGTATGCCCCCCCGCCGAAGTCAAGAAGAAAAAGATTTTGTCTGTCGCTCTCCTGAAAAATGCTCAAGTTGTCGGCGCTTCCCTCCGATGATAATATCAATATGTCCAACAACGAGTGTTCCAACTGTAAGGTGCTCTCTCAGCAGCTTGACAACCTGCGGCAAGAATCTGACGCCATGCGCAAACGCATCGAAGCCTTGGAGGCCGAACTGCGCAGCGCCAAACGCCAGGCCTCCCCTTTCTCCCGCGACAGCCAAACCGCCAATCCCAAAAAGCCCGGCCGCAAACCGGGCCAGGGGGAATTCTCCTTCCGTCAGCCGCCTTTGGAGCAAGACATCAGGCTTACCGAATACGTTCCGCTCAACCGCTGTCCCCTCTGCGGTGGCGAATTGACGGACAAGCAGCCCCACGAAAATATCCAAGTCGACATCCCCAGGCCACTGCCGGTTTACACCCGTTTTTCCACCGAAAGCGGCTGGTGTCCGCATTGCCGCCGCCGCGTCCGTTCAAGGCATTCAGATCAGACATCCACCGCATCGGGCGCGGCGGGCGTCTGCATCGGTCCATGCGCCAAGGCCGTCGCAGCCGATCTCCATCACCGCCTCGGCGTCCCTTACGCCAAAATCGCCGACCATTTCCAGACCGTCGCCGGCGTGAAGGTCACTCCAGGCGGCCTCTGTCAGGCCGACGAACGCCTCGCTCAAAAACTCCATCCCGTTTACAAGGAACTCATCGCGGCGCTCAGGCTTTGTTGCGCCGTTCACTCCGATGAAACCGGCTGGCGCATCGGAATCCTCTCCGCATGGCTGTGGGTTTTCACCAGCCGCGAAATCACCGTCTACGTCATCAACGAATCCCGCGGTCACGAGGTTGTCGTCGAAATCCTCGGCCGCTCATTCCGGGGCGTGCTCATCGGAAACTGCTTCCTCGCCTATGACCACAAGGACTTCGCCGGCTGGATCCATCAGAAATGCTTCGCCCATTTCCTCAAGACCCTCAAGCAGATGGAGGCCGACAAGACACGCGGCGCCGTGAACTTTCCGCGCGAGACGGCGGCCGTTTTACGCGAAGCCCTGGCCCTCCGCGACGAGAAACCAACACTTTCCGCGAAGGCGTTCGCCGAAAAGCTTCGTCAGATCGAATTGCGCCTGGACGCCCTGATCGCGGTCACGCGCCGTTTCTCCGATCCCGACAACCGCCGCTTCGCCAAGCGTCTGCGCAAGCACCGCAAGCATCTTTTCACCTTCCTGACTCATCGCGGCGTGGATGCGACGAACAATGCCGCGGAGCGGATGCTTCGCCCCGCGGTGATCGTCCGCAAGACCGGCGCCTGCAACAAAACCGAAAACGGCGCAACCACTCATTCCGTGCTTGCAAGCATGCTTCAAACCGCAAGGCAGAAGGCCATTGACGGCATCGGTTACCTCTCGAAAGTCCTCACCGCGCCCGACCGTGCCCCGGCTCTCCTCCCGCTTGCCCCATCCTGATCCCCGCCGCAGACGCTAAACAAATACATCAATTGTTTTCCTGGATAGGAACTTGAATCGGCTGTTTTCCATCTTCCATGCCCTTCCATCCTCCATGGCCCCCTGCCGGACGGTATTGGTCGATCTCCATGCCGCGAACGCCCCCATTGTAGCCCCATGACCGGGGATGTCAAGGATAAAA
>JBDREB010000319.1:0-7216 GCA_043820325.1 Planctomycetota bacterium
GCGGTAGTCAGTGTCCAGACCTTCGGGAGCCTCCTGGACTTCCACCCGCACCTGCACATGCTCGCCAGCTGGGGTGGATTCGACAAAGACGGGCGGTTCCACCCGGTGGAGGCCGTCCCCTCCGAAGAGACCGTCAGTCGCCTTTTCCGGCACAAGGTGTTGAAGATGCTCCTCCGGGAAGGGGCCATAGGCGAAGAGATCGTCGAGAACATGCTTTCCTGGAACCACACCGGCTTCGGGGCCGACATCGGACCGGCGCTGGCCCCCGATGTGTCGGCCGACCGGCCCACCCGCACCCGCCTGGAAACCCTGCTGGCTTACATGGTGAGGGCTCCGGTCGCGGCGGGCCGTATCAGTGAAGAAGAGGATGGTTCAGTCATATACAAGGCCAGCCGCATCCACCCTCGTCACGGGGCCGACAGCAGGCGGTTTGATCCGCTGGACTTTATGGCCCAGATCGTGCTCCACATCCCCGATGTGCACGAGAAGACGGTTATCTACTATGGCTGGTACTCCAACCGGACCCGGGCCCGGCGGGCAAAACAAGACCAGGCCGGCGCCCCCGCTACCCATGCGCCGTCGGACGAGCCCAAGCTCCCCCTGGCCGTCCGGCGCGCGTGGGCGGCCATGATCAAGCGTTGTGGTAGGGGCGGGTTTTAAACCCGCGCCCTACATCTGCCCCCAAGCGGAACTGTACCCGTCACAAAATGTGCTTGACAGACGCCGGGCGGCGGGTAGAATACCCGAACCGGCATGAAAAGCCGAGGCAATTGTCGCTGAAGGCGCACACATGGGCTGGCGGAGGCTGAAAAGGGTTCTTGGCTGAAAAACCGCGGAAAAATGGTTCTTCAAGGAAAGGGAAAATATGGCGCGGACCCGCCGGATCAAACTACCCGGATGTACCGTGGCGGCGTACCATGTGGTGACGCCGGTCTGAAAGAGAAGTTCGTCAAGCACTTGAAGAAACTATCCGGGCTATATTACTGCCATGTGGCAGCTTATTGCGTTTTGGACAACCATTACCACCTGATCTTGCGGTTTGACGATCCCGAAACCATCCGGCCTGAAGATGCCATGAAGCGGTGGAATGCCTATCATGAGGGGACGGTCTGGAAGAAAGATGCGTCCAATCCCGATCACCAGGCCTATGTGGTCAAAGAGCTTACCGACCTATCGAGCTTCATGAAGCGGCTGAACCACCATGTCAGCGTCCGGCACAACAAGGCCAGGGAGTTGCAGGGGACCCTGTGGGAAGGGCGGTTCCATTCGACGATCGTGGAGCGGGGGTACAGCCTGGCCATGTGTGCGGCGTATATTGAACTCAACGCCGTCCGGGCCTCGATGGTCAAGAAGCCTGAGGATTATGCTTTCTGCAGTCTCAATTACCTTCAGAAGGGCAATAAGGACGGGCTGATCGATCAGGGGCTCATCGCTGAGGGCATAGGAGCGGATAAGAATGACCTTCAAGGCTTGCTCCAGACCTATACTGCGCTTGTCTATGCCAGCGGCGCCAGACCGCACAAGGGCAAGACGCATGGGCTGGTCATAACCGAGGCGATGCGGAAAGAGCTGAAAGAGAAGGGGATCGAGATCAAGACCGGTGGCTTGGGCCAGAAGGTCCGGGAGTACATCCTTGGCAAGGTGGTGGGCCGGTCGGAGTATGTGCGGAAGTTCTATGATGAATGGCTGAATCCCGGATACAGAGGCGCCCGGCGCAAGCGGCATGCGGCGAAGTGGCTGAAGGATCTTGGCTCGGGGCTTTGGACCGCGTGCAGTCGGAAGGTGCTGGGGCTGGGAAGGGGTGAACCGGGAGACCCCAACACGGGCTGACCTTCGCCAACTGTCGCAAGACAACATGGATCCCCCCCAGTCAGGGTTGTCCTGATCTTACCCTGAATCTAAAAAGATGTCTTTTTTTGCTTTGTTTCGGGGGTTTGTCCCTTAAAATAGGGCGGTCGTTCCGAGGCGGCACGGTTGGTTGGACCAGATACGATCTTATCTTGAATTATAATGTTCCACATGGTGCAGGAGGTTTGGCATGGCACGCAATGTAACGCTGTTCACTGGTCAATGGGCCGATCTGAAGTTGGACGAACTGGCCCGGATGGCCGCCGACTGGGGCTATGACGGGCTGGAACTGGCCTGCTGGGGCGACCACATGGATGTCGAGCAGGGGGCCAGGAGCAAATCCTACTGCGAAGACCAGATCGCCAAGCTCGCCCGCCACGGCCTGAAGTGCTGGGCGATCAGCCATCACTTGGCCGGCCAGCTCGTATGCGACCCCAACAACGACGGCCGCAGCAACGCGTTCGCGCCCAAGAAACTCCACAACAAGCCCGAGGCCCAGCGCGCCTGGGCCGTGAGCACCATGAAGAACGCCGCGCGCACGGCGCGCAATCTCGGCATCAAGGTGGTGAACGGCTTCACCGGTTCGAGCATCTGGCACGCGCTCTACGCCTTCCCCCCGACCTCCCCGCAGTTCGTGGACGAGGGGTTCGCCTATTTCGCGAAGATGTGGAACCCGATCCTGGATGTGTTCGACGATTGCGGCGTCAAGTTCGCCCTTGAGGTCCATCCCACGGAGATCGCCTTTGACATCTACACGGCCGAAAAGGCCCTCGCGGCGGTCAAGCGGCGCAAGGCCTTCGGCTTCAACTTTGATCCCTCCCACCTGCACTGGCAGATGGTCGATCCGGTCAATTTCCTGCGCCGTTTCAGCGACCGCATCTACCATGTGCATATGAAGGACGCCATCGTCACTCTGAACGGCGATGCGGGCATCCTGGCCTCGCACCTGAATTTCGGCGACCCCCGCCGCGGCTGGGACTTCCGCAGTCTGGGCCGGGGCGGCGTGAATTTCGAGGAGATCATCCGTGCCCTGAACAACATGGGCTACACCGGGCCGCTCTCCGTGGAATGGGAAGACTGCGGCATGGACCGCCTCCACGGCGCGAAGGAGGCCTGCGCTTTCGTGCGCAGGATGGATTTCACGGCGTCCAATGTACAGTTCGACGCGGCATTCGACAAGTAAGCGGCGGAGGAACACGGCATGGTCATCAAAGTAGGCATCATCGGCGCGGGCGGCATGGCCGCCTATCATATCCGCGGTTTCCGGGCGGCGGGGGCCGAAGTGGTCGGCGTCGCCGATCTCAACCGGAAAGCGGCCGCGGCCCTGGCCGCCAAACAGGGGATCCCCGCCACATACGGCACGCTGGCCGAAATGATCGCCGCCAGCCGTCCCGACGCGGTGAGCATCATCACGCCCAACAAGTTCCACAAGCCCCTGGCCATGGAAGCCCTGGCCGCGGGCAGACATGTGTTCTGTGAAAAACCGCCGGCCCTGAACGCCAAAGAAGCGGTCGCCATGCGCGCGGCGGCAAAGAAGGCCCGGCGGGTCCTGATGTTCGATTTCAACAATCGGGCCCGCCCGGAAGCCTACGCCATGATGGATTATATCCGGCAGGGCGTGGTCGGCCGGATCAACTCGGCCCAGGCCGTATGGACGCGCCGCACGGGCATCCCGGGTTTCGGCGGCTGGTTCACCACCAAGGCGCGTTCGGGCGGCGGGCCGGCGATCGATCTTCTGCACATGATCGACCTGGCGCTCTATTTCATGGGTTACCCTACACCCGAGTGGGTCCTGGCCCAGACCTTCAATGACTTCATCAAGGACCCGGCCTTCAAGGGCCCGTGGGGGCTTCCCGATGTGGCCGGCGGCGTGACCGATGTCGAGGCGGCCGCGCTGGGTTTCGTGCGGTTCAAGACCGGCCAGGTGCTCATCCTGCGCAATTCCTGTGCCGAGATGAACGGCCGCGAGGAGGTCTCCGTGACCTTCCAGGGCACCCGGGCCGGCGGCATGGTGCGGCGGCTCTTCGGCGTGGACGGCATTGACGCCACCAGTATCGATGACTGTGAGCTCTACACGCAGGAGAACGGCCGGTCCGTGAACCGGAAGATCGTGGTCAAGCCGGACGAGACCATGGGCCGCGACCGGGCGGCGATGAATTTCATCCTGGCCATCGCGAAAAAGGAGAAGCCGCTCAACACGCCCGACGAGGCGGTGAAACTGATGCAGATCATCGACGCGATCTACGCTTCGGCCCGCACGGGCAAGCCGGTCAAGATCTGAACCCGGAACAGGAAAGGACGCGAACTATGGAACATCGCAAACTCCGTGGCGCCATGATCGGTGGTGGTTCGGGGGCTTTCATCGGTCCCGTCCACCGCATGGCGGCCACCATGGACGGCCAGGCCGAATATGTCGCCGGCGCTTTTTCGAGGGACGGCAACAAGTCCCGCACGACCGGGCGGGAACTTTTCCTCGACCCGGCCCGGGTCTACACCGATTACAAGACCATGCTCCGGCGCGAGGCCGCCCGGCCGGCCGCCGAACGGATCGATTTCGTGACCATCGTCACGCAGAACAATACCCATTTCGCCGCGGCCAAGGCCTGCATGGAGGCCGGGTTCAATGTGTTCTGTGAGAAACCGATGTGCTTCAACCTGGCCCAGGCCAAGGCGCTCAAGGCCGTGGTGAAGAAGACGGGCAAGGCCTTCGCCCTGGCCCATACCTACACGGGGTACCCCATGGTCAAGCAGGCACGCCACATGGTCAAAGCGGGCGTGCTGGGCAAGATCAACAAGGTGGTGGTGGAATATCCGCAGGGCTGGGCCTCGGGCCTGCTTCACGCCCCGGCCGGCCTGATCAGCGGCTGGCGCATGGACCCGAAGATCGCCGGCGCCTCCTGCTGTGTGGGCGACATCGGCATCCACGCCGAGAACCTGGTCCGCTACATCACCGGCCTGCGGATGGACGCCATCTGCGCCGAACTGACCCGCTTCATCCCCTCCAACGGGCTCGAGGACGATGCCAACATCCTGGTCCGGTACAAGGGCGGGGCGAAGGGGATCCTCTATGCGTCGCAGATCTCCACCGGCGACGAGAATTTCCTGACCATCCGGGTCTACGGCGACAGGAAGGGTCTTGCCTGGAGCCAGGAGGACCCCAATTACCTCGTGATCAAGGACCCTTCCGGGTTCAAGACCATCTATTCCAAGGGCAACCCGCAGGTCCTCTGTCCGGCCGCGGCCAAGGCCGGCCGTCTGCCCTTCGGCCACCCGGACGGGCTTATTGAGGCGTTCGCCAACCTTTACCTGGAATTCTACAAGAGCGTCCGGGCCGAACGCGCCGGTAAAACAGTCCCGGCCGGCGATTTCCCGTCAGTCGAAGACGGCGTGATGGGCAATGCGTTCATCGAAGCCGCGGTGAAGAGTTCCAAAGGCAATGCCAAGTGGACCAAACTGAAGATCTGAGCTGAAGGCAGGGGGTCGGTAAGACGATGTATAAGAACCGCTCGATCGTCGTCGTCGTTCCCGCGTACAATGAGGAGCTCCTCATCACGCGGGTGATCGACACGATGCCGGCGTTCGTGGACCGGATCGTGATCGTGGACGATGTGAGCCGCGACGCCACCTGCGGGCGGGTGCTGGCCGCCCGGGAGCGTGACCAGCGGGTCGAACTGGTCCGCCATGCCGTTAACGGTGGCGTGGGCAAAGCGATCGTCACCGGCTATCAGTGGATGCTCAAGAACGGGGGCGATATCGCCGTGGTCATGGCCGGAGACGCCCAGATGGACCCGGCCGACCTGCCCGCCCTCCTCGACAAGGTGATCGACGGCGGTGTCGATTACGCCAAGGGCAACCGGCTCTTCACCGGCGAGGCCTGGCACATGATCCCGCATGTCCGGTATATCGGCAACGCCACGCTTTCCTTCCTGACCAAGATCGCTTCCGGGTACTGGCATGTGGCCGACTCGCAGACCGGGTACACCGCCGCGACCCGGGCGATCCTGGCGCGGATCCCGCTGGACGATCTCTATCCCCGGTACGGATTCCCCAACCATATCCTGGTCCACCTGAACATCGCCGCCGCCAAGGTGGCCGATGTGCCGGTCAAACCGGTCTACAATATCGGCGAGAAATCGGGCATCCGCCTGCGCAAGGTGATCCCGCGCATGTCGTGGCTCCTTCTTAAATCCTTCTTTTACCGCCTGGGGGCAAGGTATGTGATCCGGGATTTCCACCCCCTGGTCCTTTTTTACCTTTTCGGGTTCGGCCTGCTCCTCATCGATATCCCGCTCATTGCCCGGCTCATTTACCTGTTCGCCGAAACCGGCCAGATCTACAAGATCAATTTCCTGACGGTCGTTTTCCTGGCGATCATGGCGGCCCAGTTCATCCTGTTCGCGATGTGGTTCGACATGGATTACAACAAGGAGTTGAAACGATGAATTTTCCCCGCGGCCCGCGCCCAGGTGCCGGTTTCACCCTGATCGAGCTCATGATCGTGATCGCGATCATCGCCATCATCGCGGCCATCGCCATCCCGAGCATGCTGAAATCCCGGATCTCGGCCAATGAAAATGCGGCCGCCGCCTCCCTGAAGACCATCAACGGCATGATGGTGGTCTTCCGGACCAAGGGCTATAACTGTCTCCCGGGACACTATCTGCGCGGCACGGGCGGCCCAGCCACCAACCGGGGCAAATTCTGCGCCCTCTTTTACGAGGATAACAATGCCGGCCAACAGGTCAGCCTCATCAGCCTCGCCGATGCCATGGCCGACTGCCGTGCCGACGGGGATACGGCCGCCAACGCCGGGGCGGTCGGCAGTTATGTGCCCGTCCAGAAAACGACCGGTCCGATCGTTTACGGAACCCCCACCACATTCCGCCTCGCCGCCAAACAGGGGTTCTGGTATGCGCTGTGTATCGAGCGGATGAATAACTACACCTATGACAATACCTGCGCCAAACTCCATTTCGGGTTCGTGGCTTTCCCCGGAGATTACGGCTCAACCGGGGAATGCATCTTTGTCATGAACGAAGAAGGCATCGCTTATGGTCAGGATTTCGGGGTCTCTCATTTCCGGGCTTATCCGGAGAGTCCCAATTCGGAAGGGTGGGCTGAAGTCCGCTGAAGATCGCCCCAGTGCAGATTTCCTGATCCCTATCCGTAACCGGGCATGTTTTTCGGAAAAAGGTTTGACGCTTTTTCCGACCCACAGGTGATTGTGCGGGGAACATCCGGATGTCAACCGTGTAGGGGCGGGTTTGAAACCCGCCCTCCCGTCTAATCGCGAAACGGCAATAAGGGCGGGTTTCAAACCCGCCCCTACGGTAACCACCCAAACCGGCCTATGGTTGATTCACGCGCC
>JBDREB010000320.1:0-12306 GCA_043820325.1 Planctomycetota bacterium
GCCGGTCCTGACCGCCCTGCGCGCGATCATGACTGAAGTCTACCGCCTTTTTGACCGCCGCTGTCGGATGGACACCGCCCTGGCCAAATTGGCGGCCCTCCG
Source organism: Planctomycetota bacterium (assembly GCA_043820325.1). Lineage (GTDB taxonomy): Bacteria > Planctomycetota > JBDREB01 > JBDREB01 > JBDREB01 > JBDREB01. The sequence continues at coordinate 103 of JBDREB010000320.1, forward strand.
ACGGCGCGTCCGCCGCTTCAAATCCGTCCGCCGCACTCTGCAGAAACTCTTTGCCCCCTCCGTGGCCAAGGCGCTGACCTTCCTCGATGAATCCCTGCTCCCGTCCACATCCAACGCCGTGGAACGCGGCAATCGGCGCTATCGCAAGATGCAGAAGGTGGTCTATCGCGTCCGTACCGCCGACAATATCAATGCCCGCATCGCCCTCGATATGCAGCGGGATGCCCAGGCTCCCCGCCGGCTCCAAACTGTTTCCACGCTCCATCTGGCCAGATCGCCTGTTAAATAATGCTCTGTATTGGTGCTACAGTCTCTACAATTATTATATGAATGCGAATGGGTTTGTCAACCGGTTTCCGTGACCGTGATCACCCTGACCGTCCGGCCATTCGATCCCGGCCGCTAAACCGCACGGGGATCGTGGCTGTATTAGATCACATGAAGATCAGCATCACATTGATCACCGCATACAGCATGGGCAGGACGAGGGCGCTGACCCGGTCGAGCATGATCGCCCTGTCGCCTTGGCCATGTTCATGCCACCGGCGCGAGAGAAAGGTGATGAGGATCGCCGCGAATACCGCCACGAAGGTCAGGATATGGATCTTGGCCGAGAGAGAGAGGCGGACGGTCTCACCCACGCTCGCTTCGACCACGCACTGGTTGATGATGGCGGCAAAAAGCATGCTGACAATAAGCCCCACCCGGCCGGCGAAGACGACCTGATCGGCGGGTTTCATGAACAGGGCCAGGACCACCACGGCCATGGCGATGTAGAGCACGCCGTGGAGTTTGAAGAACATGCCGGTGGCTTCGCGGACCAGGGTGATGGAGATGACGGCGCGGGTGAACACGGCCTCCGATTCGCCCCGCGGATCGCCAAAGGTGGTGTCGTAGGGGCTGTTCATGACCTTGATGTCGACATCGTCGATCTTCCACCCGCGCAGGGCGATGTCGCTGCTCACATTGGTGGCGGCCGTATCGGGCACATACTGGATGCGCGATGACTCCCAGTTTGATTCTTCGACGATGATCCGGAGCACCTGCCGGTCGAACGGGAAGGCCTCCACGGCCCAGTCGTGGATGACCGTGGCCTTGACCTTTTTGCAGGCGTAGAAGGTGCCGTTGCGGTCCTCGACCGAGGCAAGGGAATCGCCGGCCGTCTTGGTGTTGATATATTCAACCGTCTCGAGGGGCTTGATACCGGTGTCGGTATAAGTGAACCAGAGCCAGTAATCGACGCCGAAGGAACCGTCGCGCGCGTCAAGGTCGTAGAGGGACATGATGAACGCGCCCACCGTGCATTTCACCGGCGGTGCCGGGGCCGGCGCCTGGGCCGGGGCGGCTGCGGCCAGGGCCAGAAGCAGGACGAGGACGGCGGTTGCGATCCGGGTTGTGAAGCCGATCATGAATTTTCTCCTTCTTGATCGTTGCCTCGGTGACCAACATCGTCGACACCGTTAAGTACGCAAAGCTGCTGAGGTCGATAAGTTCCAAGGTCGAACAGTCCCAAAATCAAAGGTGCCGGCTGTGCCGGCGACATCGGACTGTGCGACCATTGCGCCCCTTCCTGTTCCCATCATGGATTCCACCACGACGGCCCCTTGCCCCTGATCGCGGTCGCGGCGCACGTACGGATGGCTGCCATGCGGCGCGGGGAATACGGCCGGAAGGCGGCGGCCGCGTCGAAGGCGACATCCTGCTCGTTAGGATAACTCAGGCCCAGGAGGGCCACATCCGGGTCCAGGGTGAGCATATACCCGAGGCATTCCTCCACAGCCATATGCGGCAGGCGCGGTGCATCGGATGCCTCCGTGCCGCCCGAGCTGAACTTGCCCCGCGGACGAACGGCCGGCGGCCGGTTGTAACCGGCCGTGTCGCCGAGGAACTTGCCCGCGCCGAAGGCCTTGATGCCGATCGCGCCCACGCCATGCCTGCGCGCCAGGGGCAGAACCTCACGCACAAAGGCGATGTTGCTGTTGGGTCCCAGAGGGAACATGACCGCATCACAAAGCCCCGACCCGATCGCCGCCGTAAGCACGGCCGGGTTGTGGCTCGAAATGCCGCGGAAACGCGTTTTCCCCTGCCGGACGCAGGCCCCGAGTTGGTCCATGCCGCCGCCGGGCGCGGCCAGCCAGCGCCAGGCGCGCACCTGGTCGACGGCGTGAAAAAGGAAACAGTCGGTGTGATCGAGTTTCATCCGCTTCAAACTCGCGTTGACCTGAAGGGCGACGGGTGCTTCAAGACGATCGACCTTGTCGATCACGAACATCCGCTCGCGCCGCCCCTTCACGGCCGCGCCCACGATCTGTTCCGAGTAGCCGTCTTCGTACATGGGCGCGGTGTCGATCACATTCAGCCCCGCGTCCATGGCCCGGTGGACCGTCGCCACGCAGGTGGCCAGCGCCACCTTCCGGTCGGCCAGGTCGCCGATGCCGATGCGGGTGGCCTTGAAGCCCGTGCCGCCCAGCGCACGGCGGGGCTTGAAAAGTCCGATGAGTTTGTGGATCATATGTGCAGCTCCAATTCAAAGAGCCGGTTTGTCATTCGGGCCGTTTGACCGGGGCGCACCGGTCCCGCCGGCCGCATACAGGACGATCGCCAGGCAGCCCAGGAGCACGGAGGCCGTGCGCGCGGCGGTCAGTTTTTCACGGAACAGGAACCAGGCCAGGGCGGTGGTGGCGAATATGCCGCAGATGCCGCTCACCGCGAAAACCGTCATGCCCGGGCCGTCGGCATACCGGGCGGTGCTCAGGATCCCGCCGACGGACCCGATCCCGCCGATGAGCGCCGGCAGCCACACGCCCCGGTGGATCATCCGGAAGCGTCTGGTGACGGCCAGGTCGACAAACACGCACGCGGTCAACCCGGCATAGAGCAGCAGGAAATAGACATCCCCGAACGCCTTGAGCATCGTCGGGCCCTCCAGGGATTGCGCGGCCAGGTCCTTGACCGCCACGCCGGTGAATCCGTTGAAGACCACGACCAGGCCGAGGATCACGGCATAGAGCGTCTGGCGGAGCACGCCTCCCGGCCGGGAAGCCGTATCGGCCGACGGCTGCTGCCGGCCTTCAAATGACGCGGCGACGACACAGGCGATCGCGCCTCCCAGTCCCAGGAGCTGCCAGGCATTGACGGTTTCGTGCAGGCCCAAAGCCGAATAGACCGCCACGGGAAGGAAGCCCATCGAAACCGCGCACCAGACGGGTACGAGCGGCCCCATCCTGAGGGCGAGCGCGATCAGGGTGAACGCTAGGTACTGCGTCGGCCCGACCGTCACGCCCAGCACCCAGACCCGGAATGGCACGGCCGACCAGTCAATGCCGGCCGTCCGCACGACAAAGACCACCGTGCCGCACAGGGCGATGAACGGGACAATGTGGATGGGCAGGAGGTTGCGCGGCTTGCCCATGCGGTAGGCCACGCCGATCAGGGCGAACATCGCGCCCGCCAGCGCGGCCCAGGCGAGGTAGGAGTCGAATATCATCGCGGTATTCCACCGCATCGACCGCCGGTCATAACCGGTCCCGCAGGAACGCGGCGATCGCGGCCCGCATTTCGGCCGATTCAAAATGGCCGCTCTCGTACCGGAGGAGCTTCCAGGCGTCCGGCGCGCCGGCGGCGCGGTAGACCTTCCGGAGTTCGCGGTCGACGCGGTCGAGCCCCTCGGGCGGCGTGAGCCGGTCGTAATTCCCCGCCAGGCTCAGATGGGCCCGCGGGGCAATGAGGGCGTTGATGCCGGCCGTGTCGAAGTGCTTCAAGAGTGACGGCACGAAGTAATAGATCCCGTGGCCATCGAGCCCGCGGCTGGCGATGATCGCCTCGAAATCGGTCAGGCAGCAGATGTCGATGCAGACCTTAACCCGCGTGTCGAGGGCCGCGTGCCACCAGGCCATGGTGCTGCCCATCGAAATGCCGACGGAGGCCACCCGGTCCATGTCAACATCGGGCCGCGTCGCCAGGTAGTCCACGGCCTTGAGCGTGTCGTAGACCATCATGCCCCAGAGCACCCGGCCCTTCCAGAGCATCTCCTTGAAGACTTCCGACTCCATGCGGCCGGCGCGTTCGCGGAAACACCAGTGGTCGATGCAGAGCGCGGCGCACCCCAGGCCGGCCAGAAATTCGGCGTAGGGCGGTTTCTGTAGGGCGTCGCGGCCGTTCGTCATTTCCTCCTTGCCGATGTCGTACCGGCCGCCGTGGGCGTGGTTGAAGACCACCACGGGCAGGCGTCCCGTCGCGCCGCGCGGACGGGTGAAATAGGCCGGGACCGTTTCGACGCCGTTGAGGTCCAGGACCAGTTTTTCGAGCTCGTATGCATCGCGGGTCTCGCGGCCGACCACGCGACAGGCGACCTTCCGGCCGCGGGGCGGCAGGTCGCCCATCAGGCGGTAGAGCCGGCGGCGTTGTGGCGTTTGGGAACGGGTGTTCATGCGATCTTCCTTTCAGTTCGTACCGGCGGGACCATCAACGGCCACCCGCCTGACGGCGCGGGGAAGCTTCGGCCGCGCGCAAGCGGTCGAGTGCCTGCTGCATCCGGCCCCGGACGGCCGCGTCAGGCGTACGGCGGATGGTATCGCCGAGGATGACCGTTTCGTCGCGGTCGAACATCACGGCCAGGTAACCGGCCGCGTCCATGATCTCATCCACATCCGGAGCCGCGAGGCGGCCCTGCATCAGCTGGCGGACGGCATCCTTTTCCACCCCCTCCTCCCAGAACCGGAACAGGTCGGCCGGCGGCAGGGCGGCATGGTGTTTGCGGATAAAGGCGTTCAGGCCGCTCTCGACCAGGTAGCGTTGTTCCCGGGGCACGGCCAGCATGCACCGGGCCGCACCCTCGGCCACACGCGCATCCTGGTCGAACGACAATTTGACGAGATTCACCAGCGCGTCGCGCGTGCCGATGGCGCCCATGGCGCCGGCGATCGCCCGGCGCACGGACCCGTCCTCGGCCGGCAGGCGGGCCATGAGGAACGCCATGGCCGGTGCGCCGGCCGGACCGAGCGACCCGATGCCATCGGCGATCCCCACCCGACCGGTCGCGTCAACACGGTCCCAGGCCCACATGAGATAGGGCAGGGCTTCATCGCCCCGCGCCACCACCAGCCGGGGCGCCAGGAACGGATCGTAGCGGATCACGCCCTGCCCCGTAAACCAGAGCGGCGTGTGCCTCAGAGTCCAGGCCGATATGGCGCCGCCGGTACGGGGCGACACATGGGTCAGCCATGCCGGCATATATCCGCCCCATGCGTGGATGAACCATAAGAGCAGGATCGCCGTCACGGTCCCGGCCGCGACACAGCCCCAGACATGGCCGCGCGGCCGCCGGGGCGGGATCGCAGGATCTTGCGATGGACCTGGGGGTTGGGGGACAGGTTCAGTCATTGGAATTCATTGTTCCAGCCGGGCTTTGATCATCGCCGCCGCCCGGCCCAGCTCCTCGGGTGTGGCCTTATGCGGGTACCCGGGCGGGTGCTTGAAACCGAGCCCGTCATCGTTGGTGCGCGGGATCACATGCAGGTGGAGATGGCCCACCTCCTGCCCCGCGGCCCGGCCGTCGGCCAGGTGGAAATTGACGCCGTCACAGGGCAGTCCCGACGCGCGCAGGGCGCGGGCGGCCCGCATTGCGGCCTGGAACATCCGTCCGCCCGTGGCGGCATCCAGGTCACCGAGCCGGCCCGCGTGCACGAGCGGGACCACCAGTATGTGCCCGGTGTGGAGCGGATTGATATCCATGAATACGCAGACCGCATCGTCGCAAACGACAGGTGTCGAGGGGATCGCGCCCTCAATGATCTTGCAGAATATGCAGTCGGCCATGTGCCCTTCCCCTTTCAATCCGGATTCAACCGACCGGCACGGGGTGTCCGTCGGAAAGCAGCCCCGCCTCGTAGACCTGCATCAGGTGCAGGGCGAATTCGAGCGAACCCAGTGTCACCGGTGTGCCGGCGAACACCGCGTCGCAGAAATGGCGCATCTCACCCACCATGCCCTGGACGAAGAGTGCCTTGTTCTCCAGGGTCCCGCGTGTGTTCTGGGTCTCCCACACCACCGTGCCGCGGTCCAGGCCGGGCGGGGCGAAATCGGCCGCGGTCTCGTAATCGAACGGGATCCCGCGGCAGTAGGCGACCCGGCTGTTGTTGGTGATCTCGACGGACCGGCCGCTGCCGTAGAAGGCGTACCGTTCCATGGGCTGGCCGCCGGGGTTCCCCTCGACCATGTGCAGATTACCCAGACAGCCATCGGCGAACGCGAGCACCACCGCCCCGCCGCCATTCCGGCCGCGATGAGTGGTTACCGTTTGCACCGTGCCGCCGACGGCGAGCATCAACGATAGCGGATGGACGCCATTGCCGAGCCAGTTGGTGACGGTCCCTTGATCGAGTACCATGCGCCCGTTCTCCGGCACGCTCATGGGATAGACGGCCAGGATCGTCTTGAGCGGCCCGAACTCGGGCAGGGCGAGTATCTCCCGCGCCTTGATCGTCGCGGGCATGAAGACCTTCTTGAACCCCACCGCCGCCGTGCGATTCCCGCGGTGGCGGATCATTTCCGCGATCTCGGCCGCGCGCAGGGCGGGCGGCTTTTCGAGCCATACGGGCAGGCCGGCGTCGAAGGCTTCGATCGCCAGGAAGGCTGCGTCCATGCCCTTGGCCACCGTCTGGACTGGGTTCAGGACATCCACACCGATATCGATGAGGTCGGGGATGATCGCCGTGTACCCGCCGCAGGAATGGTAGCGCACTTTCGCGTTGAACCCGCGCGCCATGTCAATGAAGGTCTTCATGCGCGGCTTGATGTGTTTGCGCCAGGTGTCGGGGTTGAGGAGAATGCCGGTCTGGCCGCCGATGTCGTCGTTGTATTCGATCATGTCGATCCGGCCGCCCGCCGCCTCGAGGGTGCGGCGCGCTTTTTCGATGAAAAAACCCTGAAGCCGGTCCAGGAGCGCGGCGGCCATCTCCTCGTTCACCATGAGGTCGACCAGAAAATTGTCGAACCCGCGCATGAACCAGGCGTTCTCGAACATGCCCCGGCTGTGGGTGAAGACCCAGCAATCCTCCCATTCGGCGGGAATGGCCTTGAGTTTGCTGTAGTCGTAATCATCGGCCGAGGGGAACAGGTGGGCCATGATGTCGGCCACGCTCGCCGCTTGGGCCGGAGGGTTGAAGGCCAGGTCCATGTAGGAACCGCCCGCGGTGGTGCTTTCCTTGAACCCGATCCCCCAAATGTCATAGTAGATGCCGTCCGCGATGCGCACCGTGGGATCGGAATAGCCCTTGCCCTTGTTGGGTTTGGCGCATTCGGGCCGGACCCCCCGGAGGTCGACGCCCAGCTTGCGCATCAACGCTTCGTGGGATGTGACGCTGAAATGCTTTTTAAGCGCCTTGACAACCTCATCCCGCGCGGCGAAGTCAATGGCCACACGGTCGACGGGCTTGTGCCCGATCGCGGCTTTTACGCGTTCACGGGAATTCATGCCGGGTCACCTTGATGATATAGCCGTCCGATGCGCCGGGCACGGCATGCCGTGCCCCTACAAATAAATCCGCGATCATCCGCGTTGATCCGCGGTTAGTTTTCATTCCTAGTCCACTCTTAATATCCGGCTTTCCGACTTTCTGACCTTCCGACTTTCCGACCATGGACCTCATGTGATCAGATCATACTTCGCCGCAGTGACCGTGTTCGTGACCGGCCGGCCGTGGACGAAATTGTCGATGTTCGCCACGCCCAGATCGCCCATGTCCACGCGCCGATCGGGCGTGGGCCCGCCCATGTGCGGGATAAGGAGGCAGTTCTCCAGGCCCCGCAGGTGCGAATCGGCCGGGAGTGGTTCCTCCTCGTACACATCGAGCGAGGCCTGGATGCGGCCATTTTTTAGTTCGGCGACCAGTGCCGCCGTGTCGAGCACCGCACCGCGGGCCGTGTTCACGATCAGGCCGCCGTCCTCGAGCCGCGCCAGCACGGCCGCGTTGATGATATGATGGTTGGCCGGCGTGTTGGAGGCATGGACGGAGATGACCCGGTTTTTCGCGAATAGCTCCTCCAGCGAACCGGCGCGGACGATCCCCAGTTTCCGGAAAACATCGTCCGGGCAATTGGGCGAATAAGCCATGAGCCGGCACCCGAAGGGCGCGAGGAGTTTGACGAATTCCTGCGCAATGCCGCCCAGCCCGTGGAGCCCCACGCGCCGGCCGAAGAGCCCTTCCGGCTCCTTCCCCGAATGCCATCCCCGCCGGGTGTGAAGCTCGAACTGGAAGTGGGCCGCCTTGCGCAGGCCGGCCAGGGTCATCATGAGCGCACCCTCGGCCACGGAGCGCGCGATCACATCGCCCCAGTTGGTGACAATGAGGCCGGCGGCGATCACTTCGCGATCGACATAATCCCGCACCGTGCCGGCCAGATGGCACATGTAGCGCACATGCGGCGCGCGGGCGTGAACCTCGCGGGTCAGTTTGGGCGAACCCCAGCAGGTGACCACCACTTCGGCGCGTACATCGGCCAGGGCCTTGGCGTAGGCGTCGGCCGTGGTCCCCTTCACGGCCAGGTCAGGGCGATAGGTGACCGCACCGAGCTTTTTCAGCCGGGCTTTGGTCATGTCGCTCACGATGCTGGGGAACATCCAGGGTTGAAGGATAGTGAGGATATTCATATGCACCTCGAATGAAGAAAGCTCTAAGCCCTAAATTCTAAACTCTAAACAATTGAGCCACTTGCAAAACCCCCAAGAGTCAGCGAGCAAGCCACGGTCTGTGGTGGCGGCAACAAGAATAACCACTACATATAGAAGCGGTCAGGGGGTTTTGCAAGTGGCTCAATTTCAAATGAAAGGCAAATGACCAAGCACCAAACTCGGGCGGCGGGAAACCCGTTCTTGTTCCACCTTTGATATTTGAACATTGTTGCTTTTTATTTGTTTAGAATTTAGAGTTTAGGATTTAGAGCTTGCCGCGCCCCGACCATGTTCTTTCTGCGCGGCGGTAAGGCGCTTCAGCCGTTTCATGACATCATTCGCCCCGCGGCCGAAGTAGTCATGCAGGGTGCAGTACTCGGCGAAGAGGCGGTCGTAGACCGGCTTGTGCGCCCGGTCGGGTTTCCACATCTTCTTTTTAAGGCCGGCCATCCGGCGCACGGCGTCGTCGATGGAGGCATACCCGCCGCCCGCGCGGCCCGCGGCCACGGCGCCGAACATGGCGGACCCCACGGCCGGGGCCTGGGCCGACCGCGCCACCCGGATGGTCCGCCCCGTCACATCGGCGAAGATCTGCATCAGGAGGTCGTTCTTCTCGGGCAGGCCGCCGCAGGCGTAGAGTTCGCGGATGGCGATGCCCTGGGATTCAAAGTTCTCGATGATCGTCCGCGTGCCGAAGGCCAGCGACTCGATCATGGCGCGGTAGATCTCCTCCGGCAGGGTAGTGATGGAAAGCCCCACGAACATGCCGGTGAGGTCCACATCCACGAGCACGGAGCGGTTGCCGTTGAACCAGTCCAACGCCAGGACGCCCGACTCGCCCGGCGCCAGGGCAGCGGCTTTTTGCTCCAACAGGCCGTGGATGTCGACTTTGCGCGCGCGGGCCTCGGCCGCGTACGCGGCGGGCACGCCGTTTTTTACATACCAGGCCAGGATATCCCCCGCGCCCGACTGCCCGGCCTCATAGCCGTAGAACCCGGGCAGGATGCCGTCTTTGACCACGCCGCACTGCCCTTCCACGGCCTTTTTGGTCTTGCCCAGGACCATGTGGCAGATGGAGGTGCCCATGATCATGAGCATCTTGCCCGTGGAGGTGATGGTGGCCGGCGGCACGCTCACATGGGCGTCGACATTCGCCACGGCCACGGCCGTGCCGGGCCGCAGGCCGGTCTTTTTGGCCATGGCCGCGGTAAGACCGCCGGCGCGCGCGCCGATGGGCAGGACCGGGCCGGCCATTTTGTCCCTGACTACATCGGCGAAGGCGGGATCGAGCGCGCGCAGGTATTCGCGCGAAGGGTAGCCGGTCTGCGCGTCCCAGATCGCCTTGTACCCGGCCGTACACGCGTTGCGCGTCTCCACACCGGTGAGCTGCCAGATGGTCCAGTCGGCCGCCTCGATCAGCCGGTCGGCGGCGCGGTAGACGCGCGGCGCCTCGTCCAATATCTGCAACGCCTTGGCGAAGAACCATTCGGAGGATATCCTGCCGCCATAGAACTTGAGCCATTTCTCGCCCCGCTTGCGGGCCAGGGCGTTGATGCGGTCGGCCTCGGGCTGGGCCGCGTGGTGTTTCCAGAGCTTCACATAAGCGTGGGGGTTCGACTTGAACTGGTTGAGGAAGCAGAGCGGCGTGCCGTCGGCCTTCACCGGCAGCATGGTGCAGGCCGTAAAATCGATGCCGATGCCCACCACATCCGCGGCCTTGACCCGGCCCTGTTTGAGGACCGCGGGCACGGTGCGGTATATCACGGCCAGGTAGTCGGCCGGGTGCTGGAGCGCCCAGTCCTTGGCCAGCGGCGTGCCGTCGGGCAGACGGCGGTCCATCACCCCGTGGGGATATTGAAGCACGGCCTGGGCCACTTCGGCGCCGGTGGCGATGTTCACCAGCACGGCCCGGCCGGATTCGGTCCCGTAGTCGATGCCTATGGCGAACTTAGACATTGAATTTCCTCCGCAGCATGAACCAGCATCCCGCGGCCAGCAGATACAACCCGCCGGCGGGTGTGCCACCCGAGCCCGGCAGACAGCCGTAAGGCGCATCGTCCGACCCGGTGGTCACGGCCACGCTCACCTCTTCGGGCAGGCTCCGGTTCAAGCCGTCATCCACCGTGAGCCGGAACCAGTAATTGCCCTCGCGGGTGCACATGAAGCAGGGGGCGGCCGTGTCGGCGCCGGAGAGCGCGACCGGCGGACCCTCGACCTGCTCCCAGGACCAGGTGAGACCGCTGCCCTCGGGATCGCGGCTGGAGGTTCCATCGAGCATCACCACGCAGGGCAGGGCGGCTTCCGTGATCCGGACATCCTCGCCCGTGGCCACGGGCGGCATGTCGTCGGTCAAAGTGCAGACCACGGTCATGGCATCAGGAACGCTGTCGGCACGGCCGTCGTTCACCGTAAGCTCAAACGAGTAGGTCCCGGGCGCGGGAGGTGTGAATTCCATCGTCTCCGTGCGTGCGAAATGGACGGTCACGGCCGGGCCGGCGACCTGGCGCCAGGCATAGGCAAGCTGATCATCGTCACCGTCATACCCGCCGCCGGTGACCGGGATCCATGCGTCCGGCTGCCACACCACCACCAGGTCGGGGCCGGCATCGGCGCCGGGGATACGATTGGTCCCGGGCGCGTCGATGACGCAGAGCACCGTATCGGCGGCGACTTCACCGCCCGGGAAGACGGCCTCAAGCAGGATCCGGTAAACCCCCTCGATCGGGGGGGAAAAGGTGGTCAGCATGGCACCGGGATCGTCGATCACCGCGGCCGGGCCGCTGATGAACGACCAGTTTACGCGTGTTTCATCGGGAAGGCGCCCCTGGACTTCCAGGGTCATGGTGCGGCCCACGGCGCCGTACCGGTCGGGACCGGCATCAACGCAGGGGGCATCACCGGGCACTGCGACCGCCTGGGTGAAATAGACCGGTCCCCCCCCGTCCGGCTCGGTGGCCGGTGCCGGGGGCGGTTCGACCATGACCACGGGGATCATCACCCTGCCGGCCCGCTCCCGTTCGGCCTCGAAACTGCCGCCCAGAATTGGGGTCGTATCATTGCCGGCGCCGATGGCATCCTGCAGCAGGGCGCCTGTGCCGGTCAGTTCCCATGGTGCCATGGGATAGACCGGGAGCACCCCTGCGAGCAGGGATACGATCACCAACCGGACGACCTGCATACCATCTCCATACCTGACGCCGCCTGACGGTCGGCGGCAACTGCATGATTATAACCGTTTTATGCAAAATACAATAAAAATCCGGCATGGGAGCCATGAACGGCCCCATGAGGCCATGGATGATATGAGTCACAGGTTGCAGGTTTGACGAAGGTTTCAGGTCTGGAACCTGATCCCGGACATGTAACTTGCACCTTCGCTTGGTATGCCACAAACTTTGTTACTATTCAGGTGCTGATATCTGGTGGAATCCCTTTGGTCAAGGCACCTATGGCATCCATGACCTTACCGGTCTGCTTGACGGTTGTCGAGATGATTGAGCGAATAAGGCAGAAGTTATCTGCGCCATGCTTGG
>JBDREB010000321.1:0-6034 GCA_043820325.1 Planctomycetota bacterium
GCCGGTCCTGACCGCCCTGCGCGCGATCATGACTGAAGTCTACCGCCTTTTTGACCGCCGCTGTCGGATGGACACCGCCCTGGCCAAATTGGCGGCCCTCCGACGGCGCGTCCGCCGCTTCAAATCCGTCCGCCGCACTCTACAGAAACTCTTTGCCCCCTCCGTGGCCAAGGCGCTGACCTTCCTCGATGAATCCCTGCTCCCGTCCACATCCAACGCCGTGGAACGCGGCAATCGGCGCTATCGCAAGATGCAGAAGATGGTCTATCGCGTCCGTACCGCCGATAATATCAATGCCCGCATCGCCCTCGATATGCAGCGGGATGCCCAGGCTCCCCGCCGGCTCCAAACTGTTTCCACGCTCCATCTGGCCAGATCGCCTATTAAATAATGCTCTGTATTGGTGCTACAGTCTCGGAAGACTTGGCTGTTCCGCTGAAGATGGCGCGACTGCGGCAATGGTGCGAAGACATCAACCGGGTACAGACAATCATTAAGTACGACTTTCTTTATGTGGACGAAGAGAGCCTTGAGAAATACCATCCCACTTCATTCCGGCAATTGCTGGAGGCTTTCAGGGAATACAAAGATAAAATATAACAAGGCGCTCCACCGGATCGCCCCAAAAGTGGGGTGCCGGTGAGCGTTATGTTTGGCAGGAGGATCGACATGGCGGTTGAGCCCGGGGTAGTCATTCTGAAGGTAGCGCTGAAGGGCGCGAAGGGAATCTGGCGGCGAATCGCTATCCGGACCGACCAAACGCTGAACGATCTCCACAGTGCGATATTCCGCGCTTTTGATCGCTATGACGAGCACCTGTACTCCTTCTACATGTCCGCGGCCAAGGGCACAAGCAGGCGGAGACTGATGGACGCATTGTCCTACTCAAGCCCCGCCTGTTTTGAGGGAAGGCGCGACCAACTCGAAACCAAGCAGTTCAACGCGGCGGAGACGAGGATTGGAGATCTGAAACTGAAGTGCACGGCGACCTTTGATTACCTGTTCGATTTCGGTGACGAGTGGTGGCACGAGGTCACGGTTGAGGGTGTGGAGGCACTGCAAGCCAAGGTGAAGTATCCGAGAGTGATCGAGTGCCGAGGAGACTCGCCGCCCCAGTACCCCGACCCGGAAGACGAGTAGAACGGAGGCCGAACAAAGCACTTCTGCCGACCTCGTCCCTCGGGTGCCCCGTCCAGTGGTATGAGGAACTCTTATGCCAAAGCGTCTGATCGATAATTTCGACCTATTCATCGGGTGTCTGGGCAAGGTAACAGTTTAGTGGTTTTATGGGGGGGGGATAGGTGTCAAGACGAGTCGGTCGATAGCGGAGCGGCCTCGGGGAAGAGGGAATGACCGGCGACCTCCGGACCGCGGGTCAGGAGGGTTTGGAGGAAAGCGCGGGGATCCAGTTCAGATTTCCTGATCCCTATCCGTAACTGGTCATGTTTTTCGGAAAAAGGTTTGGCACTTTTTTCGACCCACAGGTGATTGTACGGGGAACATCCGGATGTCAACCGTGTAGGGGCGGGTTTGAAACCCGCCCACCCGTCTAATCGCGAAACGGCAATAAAGGGCGGGTTTCAAACCCGCCCCTACGGTAACCACCCAAACCGGCCTATGGTTGATTCACGCGCCTGACTGACGCCAAAAAGTGCCAAAGCATTTTCCGCCGGGATCAGGAAATCTGCCCTTGAGCATTGTGACTTGTCTTCGTCTTTGGCCGTCACCCTGACCCTCACCGAAACGGGCCTCGTAACCGTAGCCGTTCAAAAGTCTACAAGGGGGGGGGCATATCTATCAAGCTAGTGCCATAACCATCAGAAGATCCTAAGGTTATTGCCTGGATTTGAATAGGGCGACATTCAGTTCCACAATTTTATCCAGGAATGCCCGGGCTTTCCTGTGGTTGTTGATCATGCGTCCGACCTCTGCGACACGGTCAGCCGGGACATACACCGTTTGGGTCCGGTTCCCCGCGCCCTTGTAGGTGAGCAGGTACGCGATCCGCTGTCCGTCACCTCGCTTTCTTGGGCCCAGATCCACCTTGTTTACCGTTCCCTTCAGCATCGCTCCAAGTTCGGCCATCCGGGCCGCGCAGGCATCGATCCGGTACTGAAGCTTTTGACGGCGGTCTTGCATGGACTTCTCCTTTTTTAATGGTATAATATAAGTAACATAGGCTTATATTATATCGAAGGAGAAAGCGATGTCAAGCGTGCAAATCGAAATTCTGCGGTTCTTCGATCCGGCGGAGGTCGCCGGCATGGCCCGGGAGACGGGCTTCGTCGAGCGGTGTTCGCCGATAACAGGGCTGAAGTTTCTGGGCACCTTCACGACCGGGCCGCTCAATACGCCCGATGGTGGCACCCTGGCGCAACTGGCCGCCTTTCTCGGGACCACATGCGGGACCGCGGTATCGCCCCAGGCGGTGGACGGGCGCATCAATGCCGCGGCCAAGCGCTTCATCGGCCTGTGCCTGCGCAAGGCCCTGATAATGTCCGCACGCCTGACCCGGGCGCACCTGGAAGCCCTGGCCCTGTTCGATCATGTCTATGTGATCGATAGTACCAACTTCGCGCTGCATCCCGCGCTCGCCCCACAGTTCAAGGGCAATGGCGGCGACGCGTCCAAGGCTGCCATGCGCATCCAATTCCTCTTCGATTACCGGACGGGCATCATGCAGGTGGAAATCGGCGATGTACGGCTGTCCGACACGGACACATTGGCCCGACTGGTCAAGGACCAGCGCCTGCCCATGGACGGGATCTGCCTGTTCCTGGCCGATCTGGGCTATTTCAAAGCAACGACTTTCGCCGAGATCCGTACCCGGCCGGGACGGCATTTCCTGTCCAAGCTCCAATTCGGGGTCACGCTCAACAATCCTGACAAAACCGCCCTGGACTTGCGCGCTCTGATTGGGAAGAAACCGGATCGTTTCGACCTGCCCGTCCGCATGGGCGACACCCCCTGCAGGCTGGTGGGCAAGCGGCTTCCCGACGCTGTGGTCAATCGCAGGATCCGCAAGGCCAACGAGGCCTCCGAATCCAAATCCCGCCAAATCTCCGACCAGTACCGGCTCTTTCTGCACTACGCCCTCTTTGTCACCAGCCTGCCCCCGGAATTCGCCATGGATCAGCTCTTCGCCCTCTACAGGATCCGCTGGCAGGTCGAGCTGGTGTTCAAGGTCTGGAAGTCGATCCTCAACATCCACCGGGTGCGCTCGGCCTAGTCGAATCGGGTGTTCTGCGAGATCTACGGCAAACTCACCGTCGCCGTGCTGGTCAGCTCGCTTTGCGCCGCGGCATGGGCCTTCCTCGACGGCCTCTCCATCAGCGTGCACAAGGCAGCCAGGTGTGTCAGGGCCATCGCCACCAACTGGGCCCTCGCCATCATGCACGGGACCGCTGCACACGAGACCTTCGTGGCCGGCTTGATCCGCACACTGGCCAGGTTATGCAGAAAGACGCGACAGGCGAGCAAGCCTACCATCGAGGAAATCCTCTCCGTCGCCCTCACAAAGGTTGTCCGTCGGTTGGACAGGAGCCGCCTCTTGGCTTAACTTGATAGCTATGCGGTCAAGCCGGGGGATGACGGATGAAGGTGGATAACTTGCATCAGGCTTATTCTTGCGCTGTCATTGCCCGACTTGATTGGGCAATCCAGATTTCCTATGATCGCCCGCCGCAAGGAAAAACCGGTGGAAAGGAACCCCGAATATTGAGCACCGGACGCCGGATGTCGAAGCATAGGATCGGAACAGCTCATACGAGGCTCTTAACTGCAAACAAATCCCCCTTTGTGCCCGGAGTTTACCCCGAGCGCACTTTGCGCCTCGGGGTGGCAATCCTTTTCTTCTCCATACCCCACCACCCTCTGTGGTTCTCTGTGGCGAATAGTGCGGGGAAGCGGGATCAGGCGTTGGCGCGTTTTTCGTGCCGGCGCTCGTTCTCGGTGAGGAGCTGTTTGCGCAGGCGGATATGCTTGGGGGTGACTTCGACCAATTCGTCGTCCTCGATGAACTCGAGGGCGAATTCCAGGGTCATCTCGCGCAGCGGCACCAGGTCGATCGCCTCGTCGGCGCCCGTGGAACGGATGGCGGTGAGCTTTTTGCCGCGCAGGGCGTTGACCACCATATCCCGGCCCTTGTTGTTGACGCCGATGATCATCCCTTCGTAGACTTCCGTGCCGGGGGCGGCGAAGAGGTCGCCCCGCTCCTGCAGGCTCCACAGGGCGTAGGCCACGGCCTTGCCGGCGTTCATCGAGACCTGCACGCCCACCTGCCGGTGCGGGATCTCACCCTTGAACGGCTTGTATCCGTGGAAGTTCTGGCACATCACGCCCGTGCCGCGGGTCATCTGCAAAAGGTCGCTGCGGAAGCCCATCAGGCCGCGGGTCGGAATGACATAATTCATGCGCACCGCGCCGGTGGAGGTGACCTGCATGTCTTTCATCTCCCCCCGCCGCTGACCGAGGGCCTGGATCACATTGCCCTCGTACCCCTGGTCCACATCCACCAGCAGTTCCTCGAACGGCTCCAGGGTCTGGCCGCCCTCCTCGATCATGATCACATGCGGCGCCGACACTTCCAGCTCGTACCCCTCGCGGCGCATGGTCTCGATCAGGATCGACAGGGTCAGTTCGCCGCGGCCGGCGACTTTCATGCGATCCGAACCGGCCAGTTTCTCGATCCGGACGCCCACATTGTTCAGTCGCTCGCGTTCCAACCGTTCCCGGATATGCCGGGCGGTGAGGAAGCGCCCGCCGTCGCGGCCCGTGAGGGGACTGGTGTTGGCGCCGAAGACCATGGCGACCGTGGGTTCGTCCACCTTGATCCGCGGCAGGGCCACGGGATTCACGGCGCCGGCCAGTGTGTCGCCGACTTCCACGCCGTCGAGGCCCGCGATGGAAACGATGTCGCCCGCTTCCGCGGAAGGCACCGCGCCCCGCTTGAGGCCCTGGTAGCGCATGATCGTCGAGACCGTCCCCCGGACAACGGTGTCGCCCGCTTTCACCAAGGCGATGGTCTCGCCCGCCCGCACCATGCCGTGCAGGATACGGCCTGTGGCGATCGAACCGAGATGGTTGTCGTATTCAAGCATGGTCGCCAGCAGCTGGAACGGCTGTTCCGGGTCGGCCACGGGCGGCAATACCCGGTGCAGGATCGTATCCAGGAGCGGTTTCATGTCCACGGCCGGTTCGTCCATATCCATGGTGGCCACGCCGTCGCGGCCCGAGGCGTAGACGATGGGGAAGTCGAGCTGTTCGTCCGTGGCGTTCAATTCGCAGAAGAGGTCAAAGGTCATGTCCGCGACCGCGTGGGCCCGCGCGTTGGGCCGGTCGATCTTGTTCACCACCACGATCGGCTTGAGGTGGAGTTCCAGCGACTTCTTGAGCACATACTTGGTCTGGGGCATGGGACCGTCGAGCGCGTCCACCAGGAGCAGGGCGCCGTCGACCATCTTGAGAATGCGCTCCACCTCGCTGCCGAAGTCGGCGTGGCCGGGGGTGTCGACCAGGTTCACCTGCACCCCCTTGTATATGAACGAGGCGTTTTTGGAGAAAATGGTGATGCCGCGCTCCCGCTCGATGGGGTTGGAGTCCATGATGGTGGACTCGCCGGCCTTGAAGGTGTAGGCGCCGGTCTGTTTGAGCAGGGCGTCGACGAGTGTGGTCTTGCCGTGGTCGACATGCGCGATAATGGCGATGTTGCGCACATCCTTGCGGCGTTTCTGATGCGGCATGCGCGACCTTTATCTGGAAGAGGACCCCGGCGGGGAGGCGGAAAAGCCCGGTATTATAGCGGAATCGGGGTAAAAGTCAAGTTATTTCGGAACCCGCCCGGGGAGGCGGGGGTTACAAGTTGCAGTGTGCATGTATTACCTGAATGCACGGGAAAAGGTTACTATTCAGGTGCCTGAATGGAAAAATGTGGTTGGTTGGGGTGGGGGCCACGGATAATGGCGGTTGCCCATTTTTATATTTTCATGCCGTTTTTTTGTTGACAATACCCGATAGCCGGATATAATAATCGGAT
>JBDREB010000322.1:0-3369 GCA_043820325.1 Planctomycetota bacterium
CATCTGGTGCATGACCAATCATCCTGAAGTCAGACCCCAGAAAGGATAGCCGCCGCAGCCCATTTGTCACGCGGAAAATGCGCCAAACCCGTTCCGGAAAACCATCAGTCCACCCCACAGGGATCAGGAAATCTGAATTTATGGTATTCATGGCGCTTTCATACCCGCTCAGATAATGGCGCTGCCGTTCCTGAAGGATCTGACCCAGGTCGTTATTATATATCCGGGCTTCAGATGTCAAGACATTGTTCACATACCGGAAAGAATCGATCCGGTTGGCGGCATCATAATAGCTGAAGACATCCCGCATTTTATCATTGAGCGAGCTGTCCTGGTAATATACGGCCGTGACCCGGTCTAATTGGTCGCGGACATTCAGGATGTGGTTGCCCGACTGATCGATGGTTTCTTCAAGCTGACCATCAGCATAATAGGTGAAGGTTTTTGCCCCACCATCGGGATAGGTGGCGCTCTCAAGGAGGTTGCGGGCATTAAAGGCATAGACCGTGACCTGGGCGACGGTGTCGTTGTAGGCTATATCCCGGGTTTTTCTGCCGCCAAAGTCATACATGGCCTCCGATGCAAGGGCCAGCCCCAGGGGGTCTACCCCCCGGCTGACCTCGCGGCACAGCATGTCATGCGCGATCTTCGTTGGGACCGACCGGGCATCGATCACACGGGAGACCCACACGGGGATATGACCGCCAAGGTAGTCTGTATGTGTGGCCGTGTATTCGGCCGGGTAGCTGACCGTGGGATAATTGCGGGCATCGATCTCCCGCAGGGTGCGGCCCAAACCGTCCCGGATGGTCCGGGTGGTCGAGCCCATCGCATCCGTGGTCTGGACCACGCTTCCGCAATGGAGTCCAGAAAGCCGGGTATCATAAATGGCGGGATTTTCGTCATAGGCAATGGACAGCAACGAGTCGCCATTCCGTTTTTCAGTCACGGGCCGGTCAAGCTCGTCAAAGGCGGTTTCCGAGATCCTGCCGTCAGGATAGGTCACCTTGCCCACTTTCCCATCGCCCAAGTAATAGGTCCTGGTCTCTTGGGAATACTGGCCCTGTTTGATGCTTTCGAGCGTCTTATAAACTCGGCCGCAGCAGCCGAGGTGTTCTTCCTGCCAGGCCCCGCTGACATTGTTGAGGATTTTGTTCTTTGAGGTGCGCTTGGGGACATCCACGGTGTAGACGAAGGAGACATCGAAGCCCGCGTTCCCGCCCGATACCGTCCCATACTTCCGGCTCAGACGGCCGAGGCTGTCATACTCCATGAAGAAATCGTGACCTTCTTCATTCCGAGTCTGGGTAATATTTCCCTGAGCAGGTAGGCCGCCGCCGTGCATCCGGGCATCTTGATCCGTTTCATCCGCGCCATTCAATGCCTTTCATTTTTCCTGCATTTTCCCAGTCCAGGCTCATTTTCAGACCGGGCCGGGAATGATGGGCCTCTTTCGTCATATTACCTCGGTTTTCATGCCGCAAACCATTATATCCGCCCGCCGCCGCTGTCAAGCCCTTTATTTAGGGACAGTCACTATTCCGCTTGTCACTATTCCGCTTTGTCACTATTCCACTTTACTATTCCGCTTTATCCGACCCTCCTGCGGCTTCTGATCGCCGGTCAAGAATGTGCGATCTCGCGCCTGGTGGACACGCTTCACGCGCCCTTCCCCCGCCTCCCCAGAACCCACGCTGTGAGTATCACCGCCCAGAGCAGGAGCCAGCCGAGCGTCGAAACCGCTGACGATAGCCCGGCGGCCGGCGAGCAGCCATCGCCTCTACCTCCACCGCCGCTGGCGGCGATGACGGTCAGGGTTACCGTCGCCGTCGCGTAGGTGCCCTTGCAGTCGGTCACGCTCAGGATCACCTCGTAGCTGCCCGCATCCGTAAAGGCGTGGCTGGTCTGCTTGCCCAGCACCGCAGTCGTTCCGAAGTCCCACACACATGTCAGCGCATCGCCCTCTGGGTCGGTCGACCCGGAGGCGTCGAAGTCCACGGTCAGCGGTGCCTGCCCGGCAACGGCACTGGTGGCGATGATCGCCTTCGGCTTGGCCGGCTCGCCCACCGCGTCGATGGCGTCGCGTACGGCCTGAATAACCGTCAAGTTGTTCAGCATGGTGTTAGTCAGTCCATTAAAATCGAACATGTAGATAATGCCGCGGAGGTTGCGCTGGCGGTCTATCCATGGCCATGTGCCGAAGGCCCCGGGGCTGGCCACCTCGATCGCAACCTGGGACTGCGGGAAGTTCGGGTCATCGACCATGATCCAGGACGCGTGGCCGTAGTCGGGCTTGGTGTTGTTAGGGTAGATTTCGGATGGGTCCTGGAACGGGCTGAAGTGTTCCGGCAGGTCACGCGTCTGGTTAACCAGGAGTCGCCGTAACGAGCGCGGACGGAGGTAGATCTGGCCACCCGGCGTGACTCCGCCGTTCATCAGCACATGCAGGAAGCGCAGGTAGGCCATGGCCGTGCCCTGGGCGCCGCCGGCAATCGCGGGGTTCTTGTCACCGAAGTAGTTGTAGTCGCAGTTCTCCATGCCCAGCGGGGTGAAGAGTTCATCGGCCGCGATGGTCCGCCAGGCACGGTGATTCTGATCGAGCACTTCGCAGATCCGGCCGACGGTCTGTAGCCCGCAACCCGCGTAGGCCAGCTTGGTCCCCGAGGCGAAGGCCAGGGGAATGTCGGAGGCGATCCGGTTGACCGACTCTTCGAGAGTCAGGAAGCGGTTGATCTCGGGGTTGGTGGTTGTCGAGTAGAGTCCAGATTTCATAGAGCAGCACTGCCCAATGGTGCAGCTGCCGGTAACGCCGTTTTGGCCGCTGTAGTTGTTGAAGAACGGCAGGTGCGTGCCGACCTGATCCTCGAACCTGAACAGATCATTTTCGTGCATGCGCAGGATGATCGCGCCTGACAGCCACTTGGAGCAGGAGGCCAGCCCGTACTTGGTGTCATCCTGGGTAGTGCCGGCCTGGAAGCGGAAGATCTCCAGGTCGCCCTGCTGGATGATCACCAGGACATTGCCACCGTACATGTCGAGGTTGTCCGAGATCTGCTTCGTGACCGCGGAGAAGTCGTACGCCACTGCGGTCCCAGGGACCGTGAAGAGCCATAGACCCGCGAGCAGCAGAACACTCAGGTGCCGGACAAAAACGTTCCTCACGACTCTATCCTTCCAGCGACGGACATCCCCGGTTTCGGTTTGACAGCCCATCTTAGCAAATAGAGTGAGGGACTTGCAAAACCTCTCGGCAATCCCGGATTCTTCACGCTTCCACAAGAACGACACTTTCAGCCGCATTTACGAAAAGTATTTTGCTTCGACGATATATGATACGAGTTGCAGGATCGAAATCAACAAAATAACGAA
>JBDREB010000323.1:0-5279 GCA_043820325.1 Planctomycetota bacterium
GATCCCCTCCGTTGTATCCGGCGTGTATGCTCCCGGTCCAGACATGGCATTGGCCTCCGCTTGATGACGCAATGCCCCCTATTATCGCCGGATCGAATGGAAAGTCAAGCATAATACTCTGTATTGTTGCTACAGTCTCAAGAAATGTTACTATTCCTGGCCCGGGGCGTGAACGCCCATTCGGCTGAACTGCTGCCGGACGGGAACATAGCTGTCGCACTTTCCGGGGGCGGGGATGTGGTCAAGGTGCATTGTACCCTTGCGGGTTCCGACCTTGCCGTTTCGTATCCGCTTCCCTTGGGTCACGGTGTGGTCTGGGATAAAAAACGGCAGGTCCTCTGGGCCATGGGGAAGGACGAGATCCGCAGTTACGAATACAACATGAAAAAGAACGACCCGGCGCTCAAGTTGAAAAGGTCCTTCAAGATACCCGGGCATTGCGGCCACGAATTATTTCCCAGTGCCGGCAAGGATTCACTGTTCTTCACCGAAGAGACCGGTAAAACGCTCGACATTGGCAAGGTGGCCACATTCACCGACGGCCGCGCGATGTTCGCGTCGGGCCTGGTCGACGCCGTTGTTGCGACGCTCCCCACCCATGAGCACGCGCGGTACGCGGTTTGGGCGCTCCAGGCGGGTCTGCATGTCTTCAGTGAAAAACCGATGGCGCGCACCTCCGGCGAATGTGCCACAATGATGGCCGCGGCGAAACGGGCGCGCCGCGTGCTGATGATCGGCCAGTGCATCCGGTTCTGGCCCGGCTGGGACACGGTGAAGGAATATATGCGGTCCGGCAAACTGGGGAAGTTCGAATCACTGCGCCTCGACCGCCACGGCGCCGTCCCGGGATGGCTCAAACACGACAACTGGTTCATCGATGAAAAACGCTCCGGGGGCTGTGTACTGGACCTGCATCTCCACGACGCGGATTATGTTAACTTCCTGCTGGGTATGCCCAGGGCGGTGCAGGCGGTCGGCGTGTACGACCCCAAGCGCGGCGGCTGGTCGGAGATCGACGCCCATTATATTTACCCCGGCGGCGTTTCCGTCGGGCTGAGGGGCTCGTGGGACCACCACACGCCGTTCTTCATGAAGATGCGCGCGGGATTCAAGAAGGGCGTTCTCGATCACGGCAAGGACGGCGCGATGCTCTACTCGGTCGGGGGGAAACCGCGTAAGCTGAATGTCTCGCCCCACGGCGGGCACTACCTCGAAATGGTCTATTTCCTCGATCGCGCGCGGAAGAACAAACCGCCCGCGATCTGTCCGCCTGATGCGTGCGCACAGAGCGTGCGGCTGATCGAGGCCACAGTGAAGGCGATGGAAACGGGAACGACGGTGAAGCTGTAAGCGCAGTGTCCCCGGAACCTCCCGGCAAGCCGGCCGCGGATCACCGCAATCCAGCCCACCCCCATTTCCCCTTGACCATTTGTCCGGGGCGGGTATAATGCGGCAGTGACCGGATGACAGGGCTCCCCAAAAATCCCGGTATTTCCTTGACAATGGTTTGAATCCCATATAATAAAGTGTGCACTATGATGCACGATATATGCAAACAGTGTGCATTGTAAAGGATGATTAACATGGATAAGAACCGCTTGAAATCGGTCATTATCGAGCAAAATGCCTACCTGCGGAAGAAGGACACCGGCTTCCCGAGGGAAGCATTGGACATGATCACTCCCAAACTCCGGTTGAAGCATAATATTGTTATTACCGGCCCCCGGCGTTCGGGGAAAAGCACGCTTCTCCTGCAGATCATGCGCACGAGCCTCAAGGAGGATGTGTATCATTTTCTCCGCTTCGACGATGAGCGCCTGCTCCATTTCAATGCCGATGATTTTAACCTGCTCCACGAATGTTTTCTGGAGATCCACGGCGAACGCGGTTTGTTCATCTTCGATGAGATCCAGAACATCAAGGGCTGGGAGCGGTTCGTCAATCGGATGTATGAGCAGGGGGCGCGGTTCCTGCTGACCGGGTCGAACGCCAACCTGCTGAGCACGGAACTCTCCACCCTGCTCACGGGGCGGCATATCGACTTTGAGCTTTACCCGTTTTCGTTCGGGGAATTCCTCCGGGCCAGGGATTTCACATTCGCGGTGGACGATCTGCTCGTCACGCCCCGCCGGGCCCGGCTGAATGCGCTGTTCGCGGATTATCTTGACTCCGGCGGTTATCCGGAGTTCCTGCTGCAGGGCGATCCCCAGATCCTGCAGGCGCTTTTCACGGACATGGTCACCAAGGACATCATCCTGCGGCATGCGGTGCGCGAGTCCAAAGCCATCCGCGAATTGGCGGGATACCTGGTGAGCAATGTGGCGACCTCCGTGTCATACAATGCGCTCCGCAAGACCTACGGCTTGGGAAGTTCCCATACGGTCCGGAACTACATGGGATATTTCAGGGAAGTATACCTGTTCTTCGAGGTGCCGCTTTTCGCGTGGTCATTGAAACGACAGGCCGTGAATAAGCGGAAGGTATATGTCATCGACAACGGCCTGGCCCGGGCCAATGGGTTCGCTTTCAGTGAGAACACCGGGCGCCGGTTGGAGAACCTGGTGTTCCTGGAACTGAAGCGGCGCGGCCTAGATATCTATTACCACAAGGGTGCCCATGAATGCGATTTCATCGTCAAGCAGGGGACTGCCGTGACCGGTGCCATACAGGTCGCCGCACAGCTCGATGAAAAGAGCCGGCCGCGGGAAGTCCGCGGGCTGTGCGAGGCGCTGGACCTGTACAAGCTTGACGAGGGGACCATCCTGACCGTTGACCATAAGGAGGAATTCAAGGCCGGGGGCAAGACCATCCGGGTGATCCCCGCGCCGGAGTGGATCCTGACCGCGCACCGTTGACCGGCCGAATTCCCTTGCCCCTCCGCCCCGGACGGATATAATGCGGGAGTGACAAAGATGCTTTCCATGCTGGAGATCGATCGGCCGGCACGGCCATTCAGTCGGAAAGGGTTCAAATGAAACCACGCGACATAGTCCTCGGTCAGATCCGCCACCACGACACCGTACCCGTGCTCTACACTCTGGGGTTCGAGCCGGATGTGGAAGCGCGGCTTAACGCGCATTTCGGCGGGGACGCCTGGCACAAGAAGCTGGTCCCTTACATGGCCTCGTGCGGCGGCGTCTGCAAGTCCGCGAATGTGAAGATCGATGACACCCACCATCGCGACGCGTTCGGCACGGTGTGGCGGACGGACAGCCTGCCCTCGTCCGTCGTGGAGCGGGGGTTGAAAGCCCCGACCTTCGAGGGCTATACCTTCCCATCGGCCGACATGTTCCTCGACCCGGCCGCGAAGGCCGAAACGAAGAAACGCATCGCGGCCTCGCCCGATTCCTTCACCATCGTCTCCACCGGCATGTGCCTGTGGGAAAGCTGGTATGTGCGGGGATTCGAGGAGACGCTGATGGACTGTGCGGCCGAGGAGGACTTTTATGCCGAACTGCTCGACCGGTTCACCGGCCTGACCCTGGCCCCGGTAAAGGCCTGCGCGGATGTGCCGGCCGATGCGATCATGATGGGGGACGACTGGGGCACCCAGCAGGGTGTCCTGATCGGTCCCGAACGGTGGCGGCGGTTCTTCAAGCCGCGCTATGCGCGGATATTCCAGGCGGTCCACGACCAGGGCAAGCTGGCGATCATGCACTGCTGCGGAAGCGCGGCGGCCATCATGGGCGACATCGTCGAGATCGGCCTGGATGTCCTCGAGAGCGTCCAGCCGGAGGCCGCGGATATGAATCCCTATGGCCTGAAGAAGAAGTTGCGTCGGCGAAGTCGACTTCAAGGAAATTCTTGGCCGTGGGCCGGCCGGTCTTGTCGAAGGCGTGGTAGGTCATGGCCGTGGCGGACTTGGAGCGTACGGCGGGCAGGGTCCAGGGGGCGAGCATCAGGCTGAACCGGGCCATGAACCCGTTGAGGAGGGCGGCAGCGCCTGGCCCGCGGCCGGCGGCCAGTTCGACCTTGAGGTGGAACCGGTGGCGGGCCTCCACGAAGGGGGTGATGTCCACGGTGTGCACGGTCGTGCCGCGGTCGAAGCTTTCCCACATCAATTGCCAGGTGCGGCCGGCGTCGGTGGAGATCTTGAGCCGGATCGAATCGTCGGGCCGCCCGCGGACGAGGTCAAGGGGCACCAGCCCGCCTTCGCGCGAGGTGAGGATGCCGTCGGGGTCGGGTATTCCGGCCACGGGATAGGGGATGTCGAAGGCGAAGACCACCGCGCCCGCACCGCCGGCCGGAGCGGCCAGTCCCTGCGGGGTGCGCGTGAGGCCGGTGACGGACAGGGCGCCGGCCTCAAGGTCGGCGAAGGCCTGTTCGAAATGCGGGGCGTAGGTCCAGTCGCCGTTGGCCCAGCGCCGGTGAGGCGCGAACCGCTCCTCCGGGCCCTGGTGCCCGGGTTCGCCGGTATAGCGTTTTCGGATCTCCCGGTAATGGGGAAAGACGATTCACTTGCCGTGGTGGTCGAAGTACCGGACCAGCCGTTCGCCCGGCCGGAGGACGAAGTCTATGGTATGGAGCGTCTCGTCGATGGGGCGCAGGTATTCGGGCGGCGTCGCCACCAGTTTGGCGATGTACTCCGGCGGCCGGTCGGGCACATAGTAGGTCGGGGTGGAGGGGGTCTTTTGCTGCGAGACGATGGTGGGGTCGCCGAACATGTCCTCGCGGCTGGCGATGATGTGCTCTTCGGGCGGGTGGCGCCGGGAGTAGCCCTTGAGGTCGCAGTCGAGGTAGTGCCAGCCGCCGTCGTAGAAGATCTCCGTGCCCTCGTGGCCAGTGATGCACGCGATACGCGCCGGGTACCCCGCGGCCAGGAAGGCCTGGGCCTGGATGTGGGCGTGGATGTGGCAGATGGCGAACCCGAAGCAGTTCAGGATGCGGATGATGTCGTGGATCTCGCGGCCCCGGAATTCGTCTTCCGGCGGGCAGTAGTGGTAGACGCCCTCGGTGTCGCTCGAAAAGTACCGCCACAGGGCGACGGCCAGTTCCTCGTCTTTGAGCCCCGCGAATTGCGGCGAGCGGACGAAGGCGTCCAAGGTCGACACATTGGGCCGTCCTTCGGAGACCACCCAGGGGGAGTAGGCGCGCATGGCGGAGAGCTCCTTAAAGGGCAGGGAACGGGGCATTCATTTTAAATTCAGATTTCCTGATCCCTGTGGGGTGGACTGATGGTTTTCCGGAACGGGTTTGGCGCATTTTCCGCGTGACAAATGGGCTGCGGCGGCTATCCTTTCTGGGGTCTGACTTCAGGATGATTGGTCATGCACCAGATG
>JBDREB010000324.1:0-3502 GCA_043820325.1 Planctomycetota bacterium
GCTGCGACCCTTGCGGTCGCCCATCCGGAGGCGGGGTCAAGCCCCGCAGCTACAAGGACTTGCGAGGAAGCATGGTTACCACCGGCAGGACCGTCCCGGGACCTGTGGAGCATGACAAAGATCCTTTTTGCGAGTCCGTCACATTTGGAACATTGGATGTATCTCCAATTTGGATTTGTTTCGGATTTCGTGCTTAGAACTTCGTGCTTCCGCCGATGGCGGCGGCGTACGGCGGATCAGTATTCCCGGGCGGCCTCTTCGCCCCGGAGGACCCGCAGGGCGCCCGCGGCCAGGGCCTCGAGTTCCTCCTCGCCCGGGATCACGATGATCCGCCCCAGAAAGGCGGTGTATTCACTGATCCGGCGGATGATATCCACGCTGTGGGCCAGGCCGCCCGTGAGGACCACCACGTCCACCCGGCCCTTGAGCACCGCGGCCATGGCGCCGATCTCCCGGGCCACCTGGTGGATCAGCGCCGCATAGACCAGCGCGGCCTTTTCATCCCCCGCCCGCGCCCGTTCCTCCACCTCGGCCATGTCGTGGGTGCCCAGGTGCGCCACCATGCCGCCCTGTCCGGCCAGGCGCCGCCGCATCTCCCGGTCGTCCCATCCCCGGGCCGCGGCCAGGGCGGCGAACGCGTAGGGCGGCACGCGCCCCGCCCGCTCGGGCGCCATGGGACCGTCGCCATAGAGCGCGTCGTTGACATCGATCACCCGCCCCCGGCAGTGGGCCCCGACCGAGATCCCGCCGCCCAGGTGGGCCACCACCAGGTTGACATCCCCGTACCGCTTGCCGAGCCGGCGCGCCGCCGAACGGGCCGCCGCCTTCTGGTTCAGGGCATGGAAAATGGAATTGCGTTTGATCTCGGGCACGCCCGTGACGCGCGCCTCGGGCGCAAGCTCATCCACCACCACCGGGTCCACGATGTAGGCCGGGATGTCCGTGCCGCGCGTCAGGGCCTCGGCGATGAGCCCGCCCAGGTTGGAGGCGTGCTCGCCCATCACCCCGGCCTTGAGATCGACGAGCATGCGGTCGTTCACCCGGTAGGTGCCCCCTTCCAGGGGCCGGAGCAGGCCGCCCCGCGCGGCCACGGCCGCCAGCCCGACCGGGTCCACGCCCCGCGCAGACAAAAGCGCGCGCACCACGCCCATGCGGAACTCCAGCTGGTCGGTGATCGCCTTGAATGCCCCCAACGCGGCGGTCTCGTGGACCATTTTTTCCGCGAACACGGGGGTGTCGTCCTGGAACAGGCCGACCTTGGTCGAAGTGGACCCCGGGTTCACGGCCAGTATGCGCATACGGTGATCCTGTCAATTTAATGGAACCGCCCATGGGCGCGTGCGCGCTATCTGCGTTCCTTCTTCGGCGCCGCCAGGGTGCGGCCCGCGTTGTAGATCAAGCCGCCCGACTGGACATAGAGGTCGAATACGGCCGCCGCCTCGTCACGCACTACATCGGGCGTGACCGTGATGCCGCGTTTTTCCAAAGCACGGGCCCAGTCATCGACCTTGGCCCCCTCGTCGAACCCGATGCGCCGGACATCCTCGTCGCGCGCGCCGCAGACCAGGTGGCCGACCCCCGACCAAGGGATCGCGCCCAGGCACATGGCGCACGGCTCGGCCGAACTCACCAGTTCAAAGGGCGCCCCGGCGGCGGCGCTCAGGTCGTGCGTGCCGGTCCGCTTCTGGGCCAGGGCCAGGGCGGTCATTTCCGCGTGCAGGAGGGAACAGCCCGCCGGTACCACGATGTTGACCCCCGGCGCGACCAGCGCCCCTTCCGCGTCAAACACGGCCGCGGCGAACGGGCCGCCCGTACAGTGGATCACATTCTGCCGGGCCAGTTCGATCACGAACCGCATCCGTTCCCGGGTGGTGGCCAGGCCGCCCCTGTAACCGCGGGTGAAACCGTCCACCCAGGTGGGCAGGGTGAATTTGACTTCCAGCGCTCCCATGGCAGTCCTTCATAGCGATGCCAGCCTACTATCATACGGCAAATGCCGGCGGCGTCAATTGCAAAATGGACAATGCGGCGCAGATCGTACCTCGTCCCGGTCGAGCCGGGTCGAAAAGTCCAAAGGTCGAAACGTTAAAAAGTCGAAGGTGCCGGCAAAGCCGGCTTCATTGTCTTTTGGTCTATTGGACCTTTCGTCACTTGGACCCTGCCTCCAACGATGTACGACTTGCGATCTGCGTCCTGCATGGCCGCGCATCAGGCCGTCACCGCATTCCGCGGCCGGCCGACAAAAAACGCGGCGATATTGTCATGGGTGACCTGCATCAGCCGCGTCACGGCCGCCTCGGTGTACCAGCCCACATGGGGGACCACCAGGGCGTTGGGCAGGCCGATGAGCGGATGGCCGGCGGCGATCGGCTCGGCGGCCACGACATCCAGCCCGACCCGGATGCGGCCCTCCCGGAGCGCGGCCACCAGGGCCTCCTCGTCGACCACCCGGCCGCGCGAAGTATTGACGAGCATCGCGCCCGGCTTCATCCGGCCGATCCGTCCGGCGTTCATGAGCTTGTCGGTCGCCGGGGCGTGGGGTATGTGCAGGGTGATGATGTCGGCCTCCGCCACAAGCCGGTCGAGCGGCACGAATACATACTGGGGATGGGCTGCCTGGTAGACCTCGGGCCGGCCGGTGTGGACCAGCACCCGCATGCGGAACCCCTCGGCGATGCGGCAGACGGCCCGGCCGATCCGGCCGAACCCCACCACGCCCAGGGTCGTGCCGCCGAGCTCCATGCCCATGAGGTGCTCGGCCAGCCAGCCGCCCGCCTGCACCTGTTCGATCCCGGGCCGCAAGTTGCGGGCCACGGCCAGGATCAGGGCGAAGGCGTGCTCGGCCACCGAGTCGGTCGAATACCCCGGCACATTGCAGACCGTGATGCCCCGCGCCGCGGCCGCGGCCAGGTCGATGTTGTCGTAACCCGAGGCAGTCTCAGCCACCAAGCGTACGGAATCATCCAGCCGACCGATGACCGCGGCGGTCAGACGGGTCTTGTTGACGACCAGCACATCGGCGCCCGCCGCCCGCTTAAGGGTGATCTCCTCCGCGATCGGCACATCGGTGCAGATCGCCACGATCCCCAGGTCCTTGAGCGTGTCATAGTAGGGCACCGGGATGGCGAAGGTGTCGATGACATTGATGCGAGGCATATTCTTCCTTAAAACAAAGCGTCATTGCAAAACAGCATTTGGCATTTTCAGGGAAATGATAAATGCCGAATTTAAAATGAATTCCATTCTTGACGAACTCGCAAAAAGGTTTTTTCATGTTCCACGGGTCATGGACAAGCCGTGTCGCCGGCAATGCCGCACTTCCCGGACCGTGTACGCAAGTCATTGTAGCTGCGGGGCTTGACCCGAATGGCACATAGATAAGGCACTATCTTTTCTTGGGAATCCTCCTCGATTTGGTGCAACCGCTTGATATTACTGATGATCTCTTCATGGTCAAGCAATGGATGGAAACGACTTCCCATTCAATCGTCTCCCCCTTGCG
>JBDREB010000325.1:0-2997 GCA_043820325.1 Planctomycetota bacterium
TCTGATGGATCCGGCTATCATTTCTATTCACTTGAAATGCTCCTTGTTGATATGGTTGCTATTTCGCAACTCCAATTATATCAACTACTTGGAGCATTTCAAGCTTTTTTGTGTAAAAAGCGCGCTTGTTTTGGGATTAGCTTCGTATGGATCCCCCTGCCTGGGACCGGACCCCTGGCCGGCACATTCCTCGGTTATTTCAGGGGGCTCAAGCCCGTTTTCAATGTGTGCATGTCCACCATCGGCAACGCGGCGGCCATGATCTCCTGGTATGTGTTTTTCAACAAACTCAAGGACCTCGGCGGACGGTTCGAGGAATATGTCCCCTGGGCCGTCATCGCCGTCATCGTGATCATCCTGGTCATCCTGCGGGTCTACTACATGAAGGTCAAGGCGAATTTGGCGATGAAGAAAGCGGCCGGGTCGGCCATGCCGCCGACGACAGGCGGTCAGCCGTAAGACCTGAACAGATCCATTGCAATTTCAGGGTTTAGCTGACAAGTGCCAGGATATCGTGGACTACCGAACGGGATTATAAGCCTTGCAATGCCCACCCAATGAGTAGAATATAATCCCAGTTGCACCGATTGAACCAACAACAAGGATGGACTCGCAAAAAGTCCACAATCCTACTGTGTGCGCGCTTTTCCCCGTAGCTGCGACCCTTGCGGTCGCCCATCCTTTTCCCCGTAGCTGCGACCCTTGCGGTCGCCCATCCGGAGGCGGGGTCAAGCCCCGCAGCTACAAGGACTTGCGAGGAAGCATGGTTACCACCGGCAGGACCGCCCCGGGACCTGTGGAGCATGACAAAGATCCTTTTTGCGAGTCCGTCAATTTTCAATGTTCAACTCTCAAGTCAATATTCCACAAAAAAGAGGACACGGCGTGCCGTGCCTCTTGGTTCTGACCTGAAACCTGCGACTTGTGACCTGCGACTCCCGATCTTCAGCGGCAATACCCAAGCGCGATCACGGAATAGGCCGTGGCCAGCGGCTTCATGCCCTCGAACCAGCGCGGCTGGCTGTTCTGCCAGGAACCGTCGGCCTGCTGGAGAGATATCATCTTATCGGAAAGTTCGCGCTTCCAATCGTGTTTGATGCCCGCGGTATCCTCTAACTTGTCCACGCCCAGCACGGACAGGGTCTTGGCCATGGTAAGGAAATAGTAATAAAGCCCCATCGCCCCGTCCTGCATGCCGGGGTTGGCATCGATCGTGTAATTGGCCTTGATCCACTCCAGGGCCTTGAGTACGCGCGGATCGTCCTTGGTCAGGCCGGCATAGATGTAGCTCTTGATCTCGGCGTAGGTCATGGTGCCGTAGGACTTGTAACCTTTGGTGCCGCCCTCCTCCTCCACCTCGCCCGCCTTGCTCTCGTGGGGGCTGTAGACGGCGCCGCCGTCATTGGTGGACCATTCCAGGTCGTTATACTCGGAATAGTTCTGGCAGCGCGAAAGGAAGGTCAGCGCCCGCTGGTAGGCCTCCTTGTCCGTGCAGCCGGAGGTGCGGAGCGCCTCGATGGCGAACTGGGTGGTCGAAAGGTTGGAGGTCTTGTTCGACCCGTAGCCGATGCCGCCGTAATTCCACTTGTCATTGATGTCCGCACCCTGTGCCTTGATGAGGAAAGTCTGGGCCTTGGCGATAACCGGCGCGTATTGGGCCTTGTCAACGGTGTTGAGGACCATGATGGCGACCGAGGTCACATAGGTGGCCGGCGCGTCCTTGGGGTCAAGATAGACACCGCCATCCTCCTTTTGTGCCGCGGCCAGGAACGCGGCCCCCTTCTGGATCGCCGCCTTGACCTTCTCGTCCGGGTCGGGCGCGTTGGTGAGGGCCAGGATGACCAGCCCGGTGACCCCCGCTTCGGGGAACTTTTTCCCCTCATATTCGACCATGCAGACCCCGGATTCATCCAGT
Source organism: Planctomycetota bacterium (assembly GCA_043820325.1). Taxonomy (GTDB): domain Bacteria; phylum Planctomycetota; class JBDREB01; order JBDREB01; family JBDREB01; genus JBDREB01. Next base: position 1,916 of record JBDREB010000325.1, read on the forward strand.
TGAGTCATGAGGAAGGCCACGCCCTTGACGATCGAACCATCAACCCGCGCCGTGAGGTCGGCGTCAGTCGCGACCGAGGCCACGGGTGCGGGCGGGGCCGGCGGCGCTTGAGCGACCTTGCCGCAGGCCAGGCTCATGCAGAGGACCGCCGCGATACAAGCAAGCAGGATACTGCGCATCTACATCTCCTTCAAGGATGAGACCATTCCGAGCAACCATCACGGCCATTGCGGCCGACATATGCAATCCCGATTATATGCGGCATCATGGAAAGTGCAAGCGGTTTCCGCCCCCGGGCCATAATGCACCGCCCATGGCCCGGATCAACCGCCCCTGTTCTGCGGACAATTCTCCGGATGGGCACTTAAAATTTCCAGTCGGCCGATATGACAAAATTCGTCCCGGGCTCGTTCGAACCGGAACCGTGGATGCGGTAATCCACATTGCCGATGTTGCGCACCGCCAGGCCAACGGACAGATTCTCCCGCGGCCGCAATTCCCCGCGCACATTGACCACGGCGTACCCCGGCGTGCCATCCGGAGGTATGCGCTGGGTGTCGGCTTGGTCAAGGGAATTGAGCCAATGCTGGTGGTCGGCCATCTCCACCGATGCCTCAACCGCATAACGGCCGGAGGGTTGGCGCCAACCGATGCCCAGCAGGCCGGTGGGCGGCATCATCTTCGAAATGGGTTCGACCTCCTCGACCTTGGCCGCAGTGGGGTAGGTGGTCGTTTCGCCGTAGAGGATGCTGAACCCGCCGAAGAGTGACCATTCCGGGTCCATCCGCCATTTCCCCGTCAAATCGGCGCCCTGGACGAAACCATCGCCCACATTGGCCTTCTGCACCTCGTTGTTGGTGCCGATCACCACGCCCGTGGGATACCGGATGATCATGTCCTGGATCGCCGTGTAATAGCAGATTTCCTGATCCCGGCGGAAAATGCTTTGGCACTTTTTGGCGTCAGCCAGGCGCGTGAATCAACCATAGGCCGGTTTGGGTGGTTACCGTAGGGGCGGTTTTGAAACCCGCCCTTTATTGCCTTTTCGCGATTAGACGGGTGGGCGGGTTTCAAACCCGCCC
>JBDREB010000326.1:0-3605 GCA_043820325.1 Planctomycetota bacterium
CATCTGGTGCATGACCAATCATCCTGAAGTCAGACCCCAGAAAGGATAGCCGCCGCAGCCCATTTGTCACGCGGAAAATGCGCCAAACCCGTTCCGGAAAACCATCAGTCCACCCCACAGGGATCAGGAAATCTGAATTGATGTTGATGATCGACCCGCTTTTCTGCGCCGCGAAGATCCGGGCGAACTCCCGCATGCACAGGAATGCACCGCGCAGGTTGACATTGAGCACCAGGTCCCAGTCCTCGACCGGGAACTCGGCGATGAAATGGGATTTGAGCACGCCGGCGTTGTTGACGAGAATGTCGGCCCGGCCGAACGCGGCCAGCGTCGCATCGGCCAGCGCCCTGACCGAGGCGGCGTCGGTGATGTCGACCCGGCAGGCGACGGCCCGGTCCCTGCCGCCGATGGCCGCGGCCGCTTCACCGTTCAGGTCGGAAGACCACCCGGCAGCCATTGTGGGCCAGCCCCTCGGCCAGCCCCCGTCCGATGCCCTGGGCGGCGCCGGTCACCACGGCGACTTTTCCGTCAAATTCAGAATCATGTTCACTCATGGGGTTCCCCTTGCAACTGTTGCATACAAGCGGAGTCGCAGGTCATATGCAGAAGAGTCGCAGGTCGTTTGATAAAAGAGTCGCAAGTCCGGGATATTGACTTTGACCTGTGACTTGAGACTTGTGCCCCGAGACTCCTGCCGACTTGACCTGGGACCTGGGACCTGCGACTCTTGATGATCATCCCAGCATCCGGTTGAAAAGTTCCCGCTCCGCATCGCGGGTCCAGGCGCCATCGTCGAAACGGGCGGCGACGGACGGGTATTTCGCGGCGCACGCCTCCAGCGTGGTGAGCGGCAGGTCCATGAGGTGGGGATAGATGACCACCTTGCCGGGGAAACTGCCTTCGGCCACGGCCTGGACGCCCTCCTTGAGCGCCTTGAGGCCGCCGACCGCCCGGACGATGGTATCGGAGCGCAGGCGCCCGGCCTCCACCAGTTCCAAGGCGCGCCGGATGTCCTCCATGGATGAACCCGAACTGCCCGTGAAACGGAGATTGAGTTCGGCCGCCCGGGCCGGTTCGTACCCGAACGGTGTCCCGACCACCAACCCGGCGAAGATGTTGACCAACGCCCCGCGGCGGGCCAGCTGCTGGGCCTCGGCCACCAGGAGCGCCACGGGCGCCATGACCACGATGTCGTCGAAACCGCCTTCACTGAAGGCATAGAGGTCCCGGCGCACGATGGACGGGTCGCGCGAGGCATCGACGGTCTCGAACGCCACCTTTTCCAGGCGGGCCCGCGCCTCAAAGCGGCGGCAGATGAACGCCAGCCGCGCCGGGCTGATGTCGGAAACCGCGATCGCCGACGGCCGGTTGGCCATGTCGAAGGCGCGCTGGATGTGCATCTGGCCCATGGGACCGCCGGCACCGGCAAAGAGGACACGGCCGCCGGCCAGGAGGTCGGTGCGGTCGGCCCGGTCGACCAGTTCGATCAGGTTGCCCGGTTTGCCGCTCACCACGCGCAGGTTGCGGTAGTGGATGGCGCCCGCGTCCACGGGCAGGGTTCCTTCCTTCTCCGCGGCGATGGCGATCACCGCGCCGTCGGCCGCGCGGTGCTCGAGCGCCGTGTATTCATCGGCGGGCAGGCCGGCGGGGATAAAGAGCCGCGCCGGACGGGTCGCCTGGTCGCCCTCGGCGATCAGCGCGCACCCGGCGCGGCCGACCGCCGATTGGAGCGTATTCCGGAGCCGGGGATGGACGAACCCGGCCGGCCGGCCTTCAAACCCGGTCGCGCGGGAAATATGATAGGCCGCTTCCACGCAGGCCCACGGCTCCACCAGCGCCCCTTCGCTGTAACCCGTGGCATCGGCCATGGGTAGCAGGTAACAGCCCGCGTCGCCGTCAAGAGCGGTCTCGCGCAGGATCACAAAGAGGGCCATGCCGCCCCGCTGGGTGTATCCGAAAGTATCGATCTTGCCGTTCTTGTAGATATCCGCCTGAATGATGTACCGCGCTCCCGGGCGGAACCGGCCGGCCACATCCCGTCCGGCTTGGACCACGGTCAGGGCGACCTCGTGTCCCGGCACGGTGGGCCGCTGTTCCAGGGGTTCCAGGACCCGGTGGTGCTTGTTACCGGCGCGGATGAGCTTGACATCGCTGAAACAGATGGAGATGGCGTCCACGCGGGCCAGAAGCTCACGCGGGCCCGGCACGGGCACCGGCTCATCCGCCAGGTTGAAATGCTCCATGCCCGCCCCCCGCAGGAGCCAGGAACGGTTGGTCACGGGCGCGGGAACGGTGCGGCGGTAGCGGTCATAGGCATCCATGTTAATTCCTTAATAGCCATTCACATTTGTTGCGCAGGCACGCATCGTCTGCCTGAAGAGTCGCAAGTCACAAGTCGCAGGTCGCATGTCAAAGATCCCGGATATGACCTGGAACTTGAGACCTGTGACTCTTTGTTGCTTATCCGTGGCGGTCACATTTGTTGCGCAGGCACGCATCGTCTGCCTGAAGAGTCGCATGTCACAGGTCGCATGTCGCATGTCAAAGATCCCGGATCTGACCTGGGACTTGAGACCTGAGACCTGTGACTCTTTGTTGCTTGTCCGTCTCATTGCATCGTCACTTTCAGCCCATCGCCGGCGAAGATCACCTTGGCCCCGCCGATGGCCACGCCGCCGCCCTGTTCGGGGATCAGGGCGCAGGGGGGCAGGGTCCCGCGCGGGGCCAGAACATGCAGGAAGACCTGCGCCGGCACGCCGGCGGGCGGGGTGACTTCCACGCGCCAGGCGCCGGGTACATTCTCGCCCATCACCGGCGCGGGCCAGTTCTTACCCTCGGACCAGAATTCCCGGCCCGGCCCGCCGACCGCGGTCACCACGGCGTTGGCCGGCAGAAGGGTTGCGACCTGGAGCTTGCCGGCGCCGTCCGTGACCGTGAAGACATTCTTCTTGATGTCGGGTTCGCCCGGGCTGTGCAAAAGCCAGGTGGCCCGGCGGCCGGGGGCGATCCCCTCCACGCGGTCGTAGACGATCAGGTAGGTCCGGTCGACAAAAACCAGCCGGCGGTGGAACGAACGCACCATGCCCGCCGGGTAGGCCGGGGTCACATCGGAGGCCACATGCACGAACCGCCCCTGCTCCTCATAGGCGGCGATCCGCCCCGTGTGGCATTCCTGTGCCGAATTATAAGCCGCCATGGACCGGATGTCCTGTTCGCTGAAAACCCGCCGGCCGCCCTCGTCGTTCCGGGACGAGTCGGGGAAGACCAGGGTGTTGTGGGCGATCGTCGCCCTCCTGTAGCCGCGACCCTTGCGGTCGCCTTCCACGACCTTGGTCGCAGGGGGGGGGCTCATTTCCATGGCAGCGGAATGCGGCGCAGAAGCACGGCCTTCCAGGGGAAATGTGACTTTTGCGGCCCCCCGGTTTCATCCGGTCCTCCGCACGCCCGCGGCCGGCTGGCGTAACCGCAGATTTCCTGATCCCGGCGGAAAATGCTTTGGCACTTTTTGGCGTCAGCCAGGCGCGTGAATCAACCATAGGCCGGTTTGGGTGGTTACCGTAGGGGCGGGTTTGAAACCCGCCCTTTATTGCCGTTTCGCGATTAGA
>JBDREB010000327.1:0-7224 GCA_043820325.1 Planctomycetota bacterium
CATCACTCTGCACCGCACGCGAAATGGATAGGTTATTTATTTACGGGCACTAACCACCCAAACCGGCCTATGGTTGATTCACGCGCCTGGCTGACGCCAAAAAGTGCCAAAGCATTTTCCGCCGGGATCAGGAAATCTGCAGGTACAGGTCGATCTGGGCCGGCACGGTTTCGTCCGGTTCCCTGTGCCGGAAATCCCGGGTCCAGAACCGATAATCGGTGGGGATACGCACAAAATCAAGGCCATGCGCGGCCATGAAATCGAGCGCCCGTTCATCGGGCGGCTGGGGCTGGATGTCCGGCTCGTGTTTGGAAAAGAGCCACAGGAAGTTGAATCCGTAGTGGGGCATTCTAAAACCCTTTCATTGCAAATTTGACGCCGCCGCAAAAAGGATCACTGCCTGTTCCATGGACCCGGAAAGGTCCCGCCAAGGGTAATAATGATGCCCCTGAACCGTGCACGCAAGTTCTTGTAGCTACGGGGCTTGACCCCGCCTCCGGATGGGCGACCGCAAGGGTCGCAGCTACGGGGAAAAGCACCGCGCACAGATGGATTATGGACTTTTTGCGAGGCCGTCAAATTTAACCTTTGTCATTTCGCAATTAGCATTGAAAGAGCGGGGATCTTGTCATTTGAGCTGGTCGATCCATGTGCGGATGGTCGCCCAATATTCAGGCGGTGAATTGTCGTTGTGGTCACCGCCTTCGAGGGTATACATCTGTTTGGGCTCCGATGCGACAGTGAACAGTTTGACCCCTTCAGTGTAAGGGACGATGGAGTCGGCGTTGCCGTGGATCACGAGGAGCGGGCAGTTGATCCGGCCGATCTTGCCGAGGTTGTCGTACTTATCCAGGAGCATCAGTCGGACCGGCAGGAAGGGATAATGGGCCGCCGCGGGCCCGGCCAGGGAGGTGAAGGCCGAGTCGAGTATGAGCCCTTTGAACTTGTACCGGGTGGCGATCTCCACGGCCGCGCCCGTGCCCAGCGACTTGCCGAAAACGATGATCCGGTCGGGGGTGATGCCGCGGGTATCCTTGAGCCAGACCACGGCCGCCTCCGCGTTACGGTAGAGGGTGGTTTCCGACGGCCGGCCGCCGGTCTTGCCGTAACCGTGGAAGTCGATCACCAGCACGCCGCAGGTGCGGGCGTAGAACCCGTGGACCAGGTATTCCCAGTCGGCCAGGCAGCCGCCGTTGCCATGGAAACAGAGCACCAGTGGCCGTCCCTCCGGCGGCGGGACAAAGAGGGCGTTCACCTGCACCCCGTCCGGGCAGGGGATATTCACCTCGGCAAAACCGGGGAGACCGCCTTCAAAGCGGTAGTCGGGCTCCAGGCGGCTGGGGAAGTAGATCATCCGGCGCTGGACGAGCATCATCAGGAAGACGACCAGGAGGTATATGGTGACGATCGACAGGATGATGTGCATGATCTTGGTCCTTGGTTTGGCGGAAGGTGCGGCCGGTGGGGGTTGGGCGGTCATCGCAGGGCCGCCCGGAACAGATTGACGGGGTTCTGGATCAGGAGGGCGTTGTAAAGGTCCCGCCGTACCCGGGAACGGCTGACGGGATTGTCGAAGATCCGGTCTTCAGGCACCAGGCGCGCGAGCGCGGCCCGGAAGAAGCCCGAGGTCCTGATCCCGTCGGCCAGCCCGGCCGCCGGGCACCCCGTGATCGCGTCCGTGTAGTGCAGGGCGGCGTAGACCGCCCGGCGATGGGGGCCGTGCGCGTTCTGCAGCAAGTGCGTGTCCACCCCCGCCTCGAGCATGAACCGGATGTCATACAGCCAGATCAACCGGTCGACCAGGTGGTGGTTGGCGGCATGGATGGCCGCATGGAACAGCCGCCAGGCCGGGGCCGGCACCCGCAGTCGCACGCCGCCGATCACCTCGGTCCCGGCCTGGTCGAGGATGGCGCCGGGCGGGATCCAGTTCTTGTACGGCGGGGCCACCGCGGTGTGGACCTCGACATCGGGGATCCCGGCCCCGGCGAAGGCCAGGGCGGTCTGGCCCGCGCCGGCGGTAACGGTGCGCGGCGGTCCCCAAGGGGCCGTCAGCGCGGCCCGGGCGGCCGCGGCGGCATCGGGCCGGACCAGGATGTCCAGGTCGCCCCGGTCGCGTAGGAAGGGGGCGGCGGGATAGAACGGCCATACGGCGGGGCCCTTGAGGATCACATGCTCGATGCCCGCCCGTTCCAGCGCTTCGGCGGCGGCCACGCCCAGGGCGAAGACGGCGTGGCGGGCCCGGGCTTCGGCCAGGAGCGCTTCGGCGGCGGCCGTTCCCGTCCCCCCGGCCGCATGGGCGTCGCGGGCGGCAAGGGGGTGGAGCCGGTGGCGCGTAAGGGGGGCGATCTGGTCGCGCAGAAAGGCGGCGGGGTCAAGGCCGGGGGACACCCGGCCGCGCAGGTGGTCGAGGATCCCCGCCGCGTTCACGCCCGCTTGTCCGCGGGCGCGGCTTCGGCGGCCGTGTCGGCGGACACCCGCATGGCGAGGCCCATGATCAGGGCGAAGAAGATGCCGTTGCCCGCGAGGTGCAGGTTGAAATCGACCAGGCTGTGGACCACGATGGCGGTCAGGACGGCCGCGGCGCCCATGAGGATGCCGGCCCGGCTGATGAGGCCCGCTTCGTCGCATTCCGGCGTGAAGGCCTTGCGCTTGAGGCGGTCCAGGGTCTGGTAGAACGCGGCGAAGATCGTGTTGTAGAGCCGCTCGATCAGGATCACCAGGAGCACCAGCCCGATCACCCCGCCTTCGAACGCGGCCTGGATGTAATCGTTGTGCGCGAAGGTCACAAAGCAGGCCAGCCCGCGCGGCCGGTAGGCGGTGAAGGCGTAGGGATAGGTGCCCGGGCCGAAGCCGCCGGGATGCGCGCGGATGGCGTCGAAGCTGGCCGCCCACATCTGCGAACGGCCGGCCAGACCCAGGTATTCATCGTCCATCGTGGCGGTGACCTTGGCCTGGATGGGGGTGAGGCCGATGAACCGGAACAATCCGGCCGTGAGGCCGACGATGAGCGCCAGGGTGACCACGGCGGCCAGCCGGCCCGTCCGCGCGCCGAGGGGGACGAGCATGATGAGGTAGACGACCAAGCCGATGCCGAAACTGATCCAGCCGCCGCGCGAGAGCGAGAACCCCAGTCCCGCGGCCATGATCACCAGGGGATAGAGCGCGGCCAGTTTCTGAGACCGTTTGAACGGGAAAAAAAACAGGGCGGCCGCGCAGGGGAGCAGGATCTCCATCAGGCCGGCGAAGTGGTTCTTGTTGACGAAGGGGCCGCTCAATCCGCCGGTGCCGTGGCCGGCGGCCAGGTCGGTCAGGAACTTGATGAGGCCCCACAGGGCGAACACCGCTCCCGCTGCGGCCAGGGTGACGCAGAAGCGCCGGATGCGGCGGTCGGACCCGCAATAGACAAAGGCCGTGCCGAAGGCCAGGGCGTAGGTGCCCATGCGGACCAGAAAGGGCGCGGCCACGGGCAGGACCCCGCGGTAGACGGCCAGGCCGGCAAACCAGGCGATGGTGAGGAGGATGATGATGTCCGGGGCCGGGCGGCGCAGGGGTTCGCCGTTGCGGACGGCCAGAAGCAGGGCCAGGAACAGGGCGACCGCCAGCATGAACCCCGCCAGGGCGGCGGCCCACGGGTCGCGGCCGCCGGCCGCGGCCACGGCGCCCGTGCCCGCGACGGCGATCAGAGTGAAAACGGTGTGCGAAACGGCCCGTGGGCTCATGTCTTGTGGTGGTAGTAATAGTTCTGGTACATGTTGTAGGCGCCGTAATGCCGGCCCGCGGCGGTGATATTGAGGATGCCGCCCATGACATTGACCTGCACATCGCCGAGGATCCGCCGGGCGTTGCCGGCCGCCTCCCAGGATGTGGCGCCGCGCTTGGCGATGACCAGGACGCCGTCCACGCAGGAGGCCATGATGGCGCCGTCGGCTTTTTCGTTGATGGACGGGGTGTCGATGATGACGAAGTCGTAGCGGGACTTGATGCTTTCGACGAAGTGCCGGAAGCGCTCGGGGGCGATCACCTCCGACGGCGCGTGCCTGGAGTCGCCCGCGAAGAGGATATGGAACGAGTCCTTGCCGGGGTTGAACACATGGACCACATCCTCGATCCGGGCGTCGCCTTCGAGGATGTTCGACAACCCCGGTCCCGTGGACGCCAGGTTCGCGTCCAAGGACTGGAAGACGCGCCGGATGCCCGGTTTCCACAGGTCGGCATCGACCAGCAGGATCCGGCGGTCGGTCTTTTCGAAGGAGAAGGCCAGGTTGATGGAGACCAGGGTCTTGCCCTCGTTGGGGCTGGGGCTGGTGACCATGAACACTTTGAGGCCGGGGGTCTCCTCGTTGAAGTAGACCAGTTTGGTGCGGAGGAGCCGGAAGACATCCGCATGGATCGAGGTGTCGTGGTTGTGGACGACGGCTTCCCGGGGGCCATCGTCCTTCTTGATGAACGGCAGGATGGCGATCACGGGCCGCTCGAAGATCTGTTCGAAGTGGCGGGTGGTCTTGATGGACCGGTCCACATATTCGCGCAGGAACGCCAGTCCCGTGCCCGCCAGGCAGCCCAGGATGAACGCCAGGGCGATGTTGACGAAGAGGCGCGGTTTCACCTGGACCGCCTCGGAGGCGGCGTTGGTGATGCTGATGTTGTTGGAGGTATCCCACATGGAGGGGGAGTACTTGAGCAGGTCCTGTTCCGAGGCCTCGAGCTTCTTGCCGACGGATTCGATCCGGTCGAAGACCGCCTTGAAGGGCGGGAACAGGACCTCCAGGTTGCGGATGCGCCGGTACTGCTCGTCCTTTTCGGCCCGCAGCCGCTCCGCCTTGGCCTGCTGCAGGACCAGTTCGCACCGGATCGTCTCCTCCATGCTCTTCATCATGCTGGCCAGCGCCGCCCGGGATTTGTTCAGCCGGGGATGGTTGGCGCCATATTTTTCCTCCATGGACTCGAAGGCCGTGAAGTAATCCTTCTTCTGGTTCTCGATCGCCGGCCAGTGCAGGTCGTCGAGCGACGACGGGACCGAGAGCCCCGTGACCTTGCTGCCCTCGAACTGGGCCATGATGGTCTCGATCTGCTGGACGGTGCGGGCGGTGTCCTCGAGGTCCTTGTTGATGGCGGCGAGCTTGAGGGCCGCCTCGTCGTTGACCGTGGGGCTCAAGAAGACATCGTCGTTCTGGATCGCCTCACGCTTCAGCCGCAGGAGGTCGCCGCTGTGCTTCAGGCGTTCCGCCTCGAGGTCCTCGATCTCCTTGCGGATGTTGGCGATGATCAGGCGCGAGGCTTCCTGGCGTTTGGCGACATTGTCCTCCATGAACACCCGAATGACCACATTGAGGATCACGGGCAGGTCGTCGCGCCGGACGCCCTCGGAGGAGATGTTCCACTTGAAGGTGTCCGGCTTGGGCTCGGCGCTGATCATGGCCAGGAGTTCCTCGGTGGCGTACCCCTTGCGGCCGTGCTTCCGGGCCAGGATCTCCCGCACCCGGTCGCCGAACAAGATGCTGGCCAGGTCGGCGATGCGGGTCTTGCTGTACTGGGCGTATTCGTAGGAGTTGCGGGGGGTGCGGTAGAACTCGTCCGTGTCGTAGAAGGAGGAGATGTAGGGCGAGATCTCGATCTCGGCCGTGGAACGGTAGACGGGCGTGGCGTTGAGCGAGTAGATGATGCCCAGGGTCATGACGACCACCACGGCCATGATCACATACCACTTGCGTTCGTAGATGACGCGCAGGTAGTCGATCAGGTTGATCTCGCCGTGCTCGAGCGGATGCTGCTGTTCCATGTCCGGTCTCCGGCTCAAAGCCACGATTCGGGGGCGATGAGGATGTCGTAGGGCTGCAGCAGGATGTTGGCCTCCCGGTCGGCTTTTTCGATGATGATGTCGAAGTTGACATTGACGATCTGCATTTTGCCCGTGGCTTCGACCAGGCGCAGGACCATGACCTTCTTGCGGTTGACCTTTTCGGTGAACCCGCCGGCCATGGTCACGGCCTGCAGGATACGCATGTCCTTTTCGAAGTAGACGATGCCTTCCTTGCTGACCTCGCCGAACACATACACCGGTGGGGCCTCGGGGATGCTGACGATGTCGCCGTCATCGAGCGGCACATCGAAGACCCCGTCCTTGCCCAGGATCAGATCGTGCATGCTCACGGTGAAGGTGGTGTACTTGCGGTCGCTGGCGCGGTGGATCACCCGGATGGCGGTCTCGAACCCCCGGTCGGTCATGCCGCCGGCCATGGCGACCGCCTTGAGGATGGTGGGGACATCCTGCTGGAACTCGTAGGCGCCCGGTTTGGCGACCGCGCCGTAGACATACACCTTCTGGCGCGAGAATTCCTTGACATAGACCGTCACCTGGGGGTTCTTGATGAACGCTCCCTCGCGCAGGCGGTCCTGCAGCAGGCGTTCGACCTCCTGGCTCGACAATCCCTTGATCGACACCATGTTCACCAGCGGAAAGGATATCTCGCCGCTGGAGGAGATGCGCGTGATCGTGTGCAGGTCCGGCTCATCGTAGACCGTGATCTCGATCATGTCGCCCGGCCGCAGGGCGTAGGAGACATCGGCCAGGCCGAAGGGGGCGCAGGCAAGAACAAGCAGGGCGAACAAAAGCGGGCCGCGCATAGGCTTGACTACCTTATGGCATAACACATGTAATCGCCTTATTTTACGGCGGGACAGGCCCGAAGTCAAGGAGAATTTCCCGCCGTCCGGCACGCGTGGGCAGGAAACCGCACCGGGATGCTGAAAGAGCTATTCGAAAGCCCCTTCGGGCTTCGGTCGGCTGCGGTCGGCGCGGGCTTGTCGCCCTCGCTCGGCCTCGGGCCTGCGGAGGGGTTTCCGGATAGCTATTAACGCGGCCTGCGGCCGCAACCAAAGATCGGCATACGGTTTACGGAAACGAAAGGCGAATCGGCTGACGATATACGGTATACGGCTCTGATCCGGACCGATGACCGTAAGGGCCCGTAAAGAAATAACCTATCCATTTCGCGTGCGGTGCAGGGGCAGGCAGTGGTACAAGGATGGATGGCCGTATCTATGCGATGCGAGGTGGACGCCATGTTCGGCGGGATGCCGCCCCAAGCCCCGCCCGCCCGGAGGGACATGGTCTTCCGTCCGCATCCGGCGTTGCGCGTCGTCGCCATATCTTTCCATTGATATGCCTCCTCCGCGCGCCTTGGCTGCGGACGGAATCCCTATGTCGAAATGGATACCTTATTC
>JBDREB010000328.1:0-16438 GCA_043820325.1 Planctomycetota bacterium
GGTCCCTCGCAATGACGGCGGGAGATCGCTTCGTGGGACTCGCGATGACTTGTCATCTGTCACTGCGAGGAGTCCGCGACGAACGCTTGCGCCGGGCCATGGTCAATGAAACCCGGCGTCAATTACAGGGCGTGGTGGAGGCCGATGAGACGATTATCGGTGGACCGGTGAATGGGCTGACAGGGCGTGGGGGGATATTCTCAAAGCGCTTTGGCTGCCTATCGACATGAAGCGGCTCCCGGCTAAAGGGCTCGTCACATTCACCGAGCCTTTGGCAACCTGAAGACATGGCTCTTGGGGATGCACCATGGCGTCGACCCGAAGTACTTGGCACATTATCTCGACGAGTATGTGTTCCGATTCAATCGGCGTAATACACCGATGGCAGCATTCCAAACCCTGTTGGGCCTGGCGTGTGTAAGAAAACCCATCGGATATCGTGCATTGACGGAACCGGTGTCAAAGGGATAAGAATAATCTTCCCATTCAGGTCGGGTTTTTTAAAGATCTATACTGCAAAGACCATGAAAAGACGGGATTTATTCCTGACCCGATAATGCCCCGCTTCTCCCCCCATTGCGCTTCCGCTCATGTCATCTTGACCGACGCCCAGGTGGACAAGTTCTGGACCACACTGCCCAGGCGCCGGGCCAGGCCGGCCGGCTGTTCAACGCGCCCGCCCCGGCGGTCATCCAGACCGTACCGGAGGAGCCCGTAGGCTGTGCCGTACAGATCGCCACCGGACTTGAACTTGTTCTCGCCGATGATGATCTCGCACCCGAACTTGTCCCGGAACTCCCGCTCCGTTTCGGGCAGGTAGGCCCCCCCGCCCATAAGCACCACCTGGATCCCGCTGATCTCGCCGGCCAGGTAGGCGATCACATTGCTTTTGATCTTTTCGATGACCTGGGAGACCATGTAGGCCACCACCAGGGAGATCGTTTCACCCGAGATCTTCTTGTAGTCGCTGAAGAACCGGCCCTCGCCGCCGGAGATCTTCTTCTGGATGATGGTGAACGAACTCGCCGCCCCCTTGCGGGCCCGGGCCCCGGGCCCGGCGCAGCATTGCATATAGGCGCGCAGGAGCTTGCGGGCGTCCGGGCCCGTGATGCCGAAGCGGTATTCAAACTCGCTGACGATGTCGTTCAGACCGAACATCAGCTGGGAGGTGGTGACGATCTGGCCGTCCACGAAAAAGAGGAGATCGGTGTTGGCCGCGCCGATGTTGACGACGAGGACATCCTTTTCCCGCGAATAGAGCCCGCGGCCCCCGTAGAACGAAGCCAGGCCGTTCACGACCAGGCCTTCCACGCCGTACCCGGCCGTCTTGATCAGCCGGCGCTTCTGGTTGAGGCTTTTCGAGTCGCAGGTGATGAGGTGCAGGGCCATCTCCAGCTTGTGGGCGCTGAACCCGATGGGGTCGACCACCTTGCGGCTCTCGTCGAGGTAATACTGCTGGGGCAGGACATGCAGGATCTCCAGACCGTGGGGGATCGAAAGCCGTTCGGCCGACCGGCGCACCCGTTCGCAGTGCTTGGCCTGCACGCGGTTGCCGCTCAGATTGATGGCCCCGGTCATGTTCAGCCCCTTGATGTCCCCGCGGCCCACCGTCGCGTAGACGGTGTAGATGGTCAGCCGGGTCTGGGCCTCCAGCCGCTTGACGAGCGTGGTGATCTGGCGGGCGTTCTCCCCCAGCAGCGCCTCGTCACCCGCATTGCCGGCCATGTCGATCTCATCCGCGCCGACCACCTTCAGGTTGCAGCCGTCGCTCACCTCCCCGATCATGCATTTGGCCGAAGCGGTGCCGATGTCGAGGCCGACGATGTATTCGCACCGCGTGGTATGCCTGCCTTCCATGTCTTGAACCTTTCCTGCTCGCCTACTTGTAGGTAATGACCGGTTTCTCGTGGCTGATATCCGCGTAATCCACGCGTTCCATGTGCGTGCCGATGACTTTCAGGGCCTCGTCCAGGTTGCGGACCTTGCGGTCGACGCTCACCCCGGGATCGGTGCCTTCGGTGAAGACCTTGCCCCAGATGACGGCGGCGCCCTCGGCGGTCACCAGGGTGATGCCCCGGGTATCGGCGGCCACGGCGGGCACGATCACGCCCGTCACGGCCAGCTTGCCCTCCACCGCCTCCAGCGCCCGCAGCGCCTCGCGGAAATAGACATTCGCCCACACATCGCCATCGGCCAGGCCGGCCGGGAAGCGCAAGCCGTCCAGGACGGGAACGGCCCGGGCGGCGGGCGCGGCGGCGAAGGCCTCCGACAGGCGGCAGCCCTCGCGATCGAAGACGGTCCCGCCCACGCGCACAAAGGGTTCCCGAAGCTCCACCTTCACCTCCACCAGGTCCGGGTACTGGCGCCGGGCATACTGGACCGTGCGGACCTCGGGCAGGTGGGCGTAGAAACCGTACACATCCTTGAGCAGGCGGTCGTAGCGGATATGGTCGAACCCCTTGTTCCGCAGGAACTGGCAGCCCCGGGCGCCCAGGCGCGACCCGATCACGGTGTCACCCTGATAGACCACCGCCAGTTTCAGGCCATGCCCGGGGTCGGTCTGGGACAATTGGAACCGGGCCCCCCAGACCAGGCCGAAAAAGAGGGTGCAGGTCAAAAGCAGGAACAGGGCGTTGGGATCGGCGGCCATGGTGCCGGCGTTCCGGATGAGCGCCAGGTTCAGCCACCGCCCGCTCCGTCGGACCTGGTTCTTGCGGCGATATGTCATTGTGTCGACCTTTCAGAATGCATGCCGGCCGCGCCGGCCGTTTTCCGGCGGCGGGCCAGGGCCATCCGCGCGATCCGGTCGCATAATTCCTCGAAACTGATGCCGGCCGTGCGGGCGGCCATGGGCAGAAGGGAATGGTCGGTGAAACCGGGGATCGAATTGCCCTCCAGAACGAAGAGCCCCCCATCCCCGGCCACGATCATGTCGAACCGGCACAGGTCCCGGCAGCCGCAGGCCCGGAAGGCCCGCAGGGCGATGGCGCCGGCCGCCTCCGCCTGTACCGCCGGCAGGGGCGCCGGGCACAGGTACTGGGTGCCGGCGTCCTCGTACTTGGCCGTGTAGTCGTAGAACTCCCGGGCCGGCCGGAGTTCGACCACCGGCAGGACCATGTCGCCGACAACGCCCACCGTGATCTCGCGGCCCTTGATGAAGGTTTCCACCAGGACTTGGCGGCCATGCGCCCGCGCCGCGACCACGGCCGGGGCGAATGCCTCCGGGGTGCGCACGATGGTGACACCGACGCTCGACCCGGCATCGGGCGGCTTGACCACCAGCGGCAGGCCGAAGCCCTCCGCGATATGCGGCGGGTCATCCGGTCCCAGCACAAAACCGGGCGGCGTGGCGATCCCCTCGGCGGCCAGGACCCGCTTGGCGGCGACCTTGTCCATCAACAGGCGGCTGGCCGCCGGCCCGCTGCCCGTATAGGCCAGCCCCAGACCGTCCAGGATGGTCTGGACCTGACCGTCCTCGCCGAAAAAGCCGTGCAGCGCGTTGAAAAGGACATCCTGGTCGTGCACGGCGTCCGCGCCGGCCGGGAAACCGGGCCCGACGATGATCTCCGTCACGCGGTGCCCGGCGCGGCGCAAGCCGGCGGCCACGCACCGGCCCGAGACCAGCGAGACTTCCCGTTCGCTGGAAATACCGCCCATCAGGACCCCGATCTTCAGGCGCGCGCCGCTCATCCCATGCTCCTCACCGGCACGCGGCCGGCACACTCCCGTGCGTCCAGCCGCAATCGCCGAAAAATACGATCTCCGGCGCCAGGTCGACCCCGTGGGCTTCGCGCACCCGGGCGTGAATGAGTTCCATCAGCGCCACCATGTCGCGGGACCGGCCCTGGCCGGCGTTCACGATGAAGTTGGCGTGCAGGGTGGAGACCGCCATGTCGCCCACGCGCGTCCCCTTCAGCCCGCAACGGTCGATCAGTTCGCCCGCCGAACGGCCGGCCGGGTTGCGGAAGACGCACCCCAGGCTCCGCGCGTCGAGCGGCTGGGTCCGCGCCTTGTCGGCCAGGATCGCATCGCGGCGGACGGCCAGCATCTCCGGTACGACCCGTTCGCACTTGAACCGCGCGCCGAGGATGATCGTCCCTTCCGCGAAGGAGGACTGCCGGTACCCGAAGGCCAGTTCATCCCGCCCGCAGGCGCGCACCGCGCCCAAGGGATCCATCACCGTCACGGTCTCCAGCCGATCGGTCACCGTACCGTGCCGGCCCCCCGCGTTCATCCACAGGGCCCCGCCCACCGTGGAGGGGATCCCGGCCAGGACCTCCAGCCCGGCCAGGCCGGCGGCCACAGCCGTGTTCATCGCCCGGGCCAGGCTGCAGCCCGCGGCCGCGTCGAGCGTGCCGTCACCCGCGCGGCAACCGTCGAAATCGTCGCCCTCGAGGACCGCCACCAGGCCGTCCACGCCCTGGTCGGCCACCAAAACATTGGTGCCCATACCGATCACGAACAGGGGCCACCCGCCGTCAGCCGCGAACTGCCGGGCGGCGGCCAGTTCGGCCACGGTCCGGACGGCCGCGTAATACAGGGCCCGGCCGCCGATGCCGATGTACGAATGCCGCCGGAGCGGTTCGTTCATCTGCAGTCTACCGGCCAAGGCGTCGGGCACATTCATGGTACACTTCCGCAATATCGCCGGCGCCCAGGAAGACCACGCAGTCCCCCTTGCGCACCAGCGTTTCCACATGGCCGGTCACCATGCCCCGCTGGACATGCTCCGCGTGGACGCCCCGCCGGACCAGTTCCTCGGCCAGGCGCTGGGATGAAACACCTTCGATGGGATCTTCGTTGGCGGAATAAACGGGGAGCACAATGACAGTTTTGGTAGAGCTCAACACGGACACGAATTCCGCCCAGCAGTCTCTGAGCCGCGTATACCGGTGGGGCTGGACCACATAGATCTTGCGCATGCCGTCGAGATGCGCATCGACCGTGGCCATGACCGCCTTGATCTCCGTGGGATGATGCGCATAATCGTTGATCAGCAGTACATCATCCACGCTCCCGGCCATTTCAAACCGTCGCGCGACCGGACGACAGGTCTCCAGGCCCCGGATCGCTTGATCCGGTGTCAAGCCGGCGGAGACCAGCGCCCCGAATGCCGCCAGGCTGTTGAGTACATTGTGCTCCCCTGCGAATGCCAGCCGGATCCCCCGATAAGTCTCTCCTTGATAATGCAGGTCGTACATGGTATGCAGCTGCCGCCGCGTCACCCCCGCAGCATGGATGTCCCGCTCCCCGGACCAGCCGTAGGTGAGCGTGCGTCTAGGCAACTCACCGGCGATCCGGCGGCAGACGGGATCCTCGCCGCACAGGACGGCCGTCCCCTCCGGGCCCACGCCCGCGCAGAACCCGGCCACGGCCGCCTCCAGCGCCGCGGCCGTCCCGTAATAACTCAGGTGCTCGCGGTCCACATTGGTGACCACGGCGATATGGGGCCGGATCTCCGTGATCGTGCCGTCCGATTCGTCCACTTCGCTCACGAACCACGGTCCCGTCCCGATGCGGAAATTCCCGTAGGGTCCGGGCACCGTGCCGCCCACCATCATGCTCGGTTCCAGGCCGGCCTCGATGCAGGTGTGCGCCACCATCCAGGTGGTGGTGGTCTTGCCGTGACTGCCCGTGACGCCGATCAGCCGCCGGTCCCCCATCAGTTTCAGGGTGAAGATGGCCCGCTTGTAGACCGGGATGTTCCGGGCGCGGGCCTGGGCGAGCTCGGGGGATTCCTCCGGCACGGCCGAACTGTAGACCACGATGTCCACACCCTCCAGGTGGGCGGGATCGTGGCTGAATTCGATCCGGCAGCCCTTGGCGGCCAGCGCATCGGTGAACCGGTTGCGTTTGAGGTCGCAGCCCGAGACCCGGTAGCCGCGTTCGCGCGCCAGGCTGGCCGCGGCGCTCATGCCGATGCCGCCGATGCCCATGAAATGCACGCGTTTGCCGTTGCCGTTCGTCATGATGCCAGCCTTGCGGCGATGTGCGCCGCGATGCGCGGTCCCGCGTCGGGGCGGCCCGCCGCGCGGCTCGCCGTCCGCATGGCCGCCAGCCGGGCGGGATCGGCCAGCAGGCCGTTCACGAGCGCCGCCAGGCGCGGCCCGTCCAGTGCCTCCTGCCGCACGCAGACCGCCGCGCCCGCGTCGGCCAGCGCGCGGCCGTTGTGGTACTGGTGGTCGTCCGTGGCGTGGGGGTAGGGAATGAGCACCATCGGGATCCCCACGCAGGTGAGTTCCGCGATGGTGGTGGCGCCGGCGCGGCACACCGCCAGTGTCGTCCGGCGGTAGACCCCGGCCATGTCGTCGACGAAGTCCCTGATCTCCACCTCGGCCTTGACTCCCGCGGCGGCGTAGGCCGCGCGGCAGGTTTCCAGGTTGCCTGAACCGCAGATGTGAATCACGCGGCCGCCCGGGGGCAAGGCCACCCCCGCCGCGGCCGCGGCGAACAGGTCATTCAGCGGCGCGGCGCCCTGGCTGCCGCCGAGGATCAGGATGACACAGCCTTCGGGCGCGGGGAGTTCCCGCAGGGCGGCGATCGCCGTGCGCACCGGGTTGCCGAAAGGCAGACTCCGGCCGGCGGGAAAATAGGCCGCCGCGGCCGCAAACTGGATGAAAACACCATCGGCCATCCGGCTGCAGAGCCGGTTGGTCCGGCCCGGGATGGTGTTCTGTTCCAAAAGATAGACCGGCCGGCGCAGGATGTAGGCGGCCGTCACCGTGGCCGCGGATACATACCCGCCCAGGCCGATCACCACCTTGACGCGGCGGCCCAGGATGAACCGGAAGGAACGGGCCAGCGCGGCGGTCAGTCCCAGAGCCATGCGCGGGTACCGCAGGAACCGTCCCCGCCAGCCGGGCGGGCCGAGCCGGACGGCCGTGCAGCCGGCCGCGGCCAGGGCCCGGTCCTCGATCGCGCGGCCGCCCGTGCCGAACACGATCGGGGTCCCCGGCCGCAGGGCGGCCAGCTCGGCCGCCAGGGCGATGCCGGGGAACAGGTGGCCGCCCGTGCCGCCGCCCGCGAAGAGGACCGTCGCCGGACCCATCACTCGGTCTCCTTGCGTCGGGCGCCGAGGGTGGACGGCAGGTCCAGGTCGATCGCTTGGTTGCCGATGTTCACCAGGATCCCGAGGGCGAACAGGGTGCATACGATCGAGGAACCGCCGTAGCTGACCAGGGGCAGGGAGATCCCCTTGGTGGGGCAGCTCCCCGTGACCACCGCGATATTGATGATCACCTGCAGCCCCATCATCAGGACGATGCCCAGCGCGGTGAGGCTGGCCAGCACCGTCGGGCTGCGGCGGATGATCAGGTAGCCGTAATAGAAGAGCATTCCGTAGAGCGCCAGAAGCCCCATCGTTCCCATCAGGCCGAGTTCCTCGCCGACCACCGACATGATGAAGTCGGTGTGCGGTTCGGGCAGGAAGAAGCACTTCTGGATGCCGCCGCCCAGCCCCGCGCCCGTCCAGCTGCCCGTGCCCAGGGTGATCAGCGACTGCACCAGCTGGTACCCTTTGCCCGCGGCGTCGGACCAGGGGTCCAGGAACATCATCACGCGGTCGCGCCG
The DNA here is from genome assembly GCA_043820325.1 of Planctomycetota bacterium. GTDB lineage: Bacteria > Planctomycetota > JBDREB01 > JBDREB01 > JBDREB01 > JBDREB01. The sequence continues at coordinate 7,570 of JBDREB010000328.1, forward strand.
GTAGGCCACATTCACCACCATCAGGTAGAAGAACGGGATCGATGCCAGCACCACCGGCACGGCGTAGATGAGCCGCGCGCCAATGGCGAAGATCATCACGAAAGCCACCGTCTCGACCAGCACCGCCGTGCCGAAGTCGGGCTCGAGCACGATCAGGCAGAAGATCACGCCCAGGATGATGCCCGGCTTGATCAACCCCCGGAATTCGCTGACGAACATGCGTTCCCGGGCCAGGTAGGCCGCCAGGTAGAGGATCACCGTGATCTTGGCGAATTCGGAGGGCTGGAGCGTCATGCCCAGGATGTTGATCCAGCGTTTGGCGCCGTGGGCGCTGACATTGATGGCCGGAATGAAGACGCTCACCAGCCCCAAACAGGCCACCGCCAGGAGCAGGTTGCCGTGACGGGAGTAGAAGGTGTAATCGATGCGGCTGGCCGTGAAGAAAGCCGCCCAGCCGATGAGGAGCCAGATGAACTGCTTGTAGGCGTAGACGGGATTGGTGTTCACCGCGGCGCTGTAGACCATCACCAGACCGATCCCCGAAAGCAGGAGGACGATGATCAGGACGGCCCGGGATTCGACGGAATAAGTGTTTGGCATACGATCACCTCAACTTGAGCGATGCCAGGCACAGGAGGGCCAGGATGATCTGCGCGATCCAGAACCGCACGGTGATCTTCGATTCCTTGAGCCCCTGCAGTTCGAAGATGTGGTGGATGGGCGTGATGCGGAAGATGCGCCGGCCGAAGAGCCGGAAGCTCGCCACCTGCAGGATCACCGACCCCGTCTCGACAACAAAGACCCCGCCCACGATGAGAAGCAGGAACTCCTGCTTGATCACCAAAGCCGTGTAGCCGATGAAGGCGCCCAGACACAGGGAACCCGTGTCGCCCATGAAGATCTCGGCCGGGAAGGCGTTGAACCACAAAAACCCCAGGCAGGCCCCGGCCACGGTCATGCAGACCACCACCAGTTCGGCCGCGTTGGGCACGAAGAGGAGATTCAGGTACTGGGAAGTGTCGGCGCGGGTCACCACATAGGTCACCACCGCGAAGGTGCCCACAGCCACGATATAGCAGCCGGTGGCCAGGCCGTCGAGGCCGTCGGTGAGGTTCACCCCGTTGGAGGAACCGCCCACCACGGCAAAGGACCACAGCAGGAACCCCCAGGGGCCGACGGCAAAGAGCAGGTTCTTGAATCCCGGAAAGGCCAGCGTGGTGGGGTCCACGGCGCCCGCGCCCGCGGCGGCCCCCGGGTAGAGCCGGTGGTAGGTGCCGAAATAGATCACCAGCACGGCCACCAGGGCGCTCATGAAGAACTGCCAGGCGATCTTCTGCGATTTGGTCAGCCCCTTGCTGCGGTCGCTGAAGAGCTTGAAATAATCGTCGATGAAACCCAAAAACCCGAAACCGAGCATGACATACACGCCGCCCAGGACGAAGATGTTGGTCAGATCGCACACGGTGAGCACACCGGCCAGCATGGCGGCGATCATGATCAGGCCGCCCATGTTCGGCGTCCCCTGTTTAACGCTGTGGATGTCCGTAAGCTCCTTGTGGTCCTTGCGGTGCAAACTGCGCGCGCTCATCTTCCGGCGCAACAGGGTCATCAGGGGCCGTCCGACCAGCAGGGCCGTCACGAAGGCGATCGCCGCCCCCAGGACGCCCCGGAACGAGATATAGCGGAACAGGTTCACATGCAGCCATTCGACGCCGGATTGCTGGAAGAGGTAATAGAGCATCAGTCCCTCCCCTCCAGCACGCCTTCGAGGCCCACGCTCCGCGATCCCTTCAGGTAGACCGTGTCGCCCGGCCGCACCGCCCCGGCCAAGGCCTGCCGGGCCTCGGCCACCGTGGCGCAGGCGATCACCTGGGCCGGGGGGGTGGTCCCCTCCGCGGCCATCCGGCCCGCGGCCGCAGCCAGCGGGCCGACGGTGATCAGGAGATCGGCCGTGCGGGCCGTGATCAGCCGCCCCACCGCATCGTGAAGCGTCTCCGCCCCGGGTCCCAGGTCGCGCATGTCGCCGCACACGAAGATCTTGCGCCCGGGCCGGGCGTCGAGGCCGCCCAGAAAGGCGATGCCCGCCCGCATCGACTGCGGATTGGCGTTGTACGCGTCGTTGATGAAGGTGATCCCCCCCGCGGTGCGCCGTTCCATGCGCATGCCGGGCAGGACCACACCGGCGAAAGCGTCCACGAAGCGCGCGGGGTCCAATCCCGCCGCCCGGCAGACAGCCAGGGCGCCCAGCAGGTTGGCGGCGTTGTGCGCCCCCGGCAGGCGGCACGGGAAATCCCAGCGGCCGTTCACCCGGACCACGATGCCGTCCGGGCCGGACGCGGCCAATTCACCGGTGAGGTCGGCGGCCGCCGCCATGCTGTAGGTCACCACGGGGCCCGGCGCCAGAGTCCGGAAATGGTCCGCGAACCCGGTGTCGAGGTTGATCACCGCCGTGCCGCCGGAGGCCAGCGCCGAATAGATGTGCCCCTTTTCCCGGGCCACGCCGTCGCGGCTGCCGAGCCCCAGCAGGTGCGTGTCGCCGATGTTGGTGACGATGGCGATGTCGGGCCGGGCGATGGCCGCCAGGGGCGCGATCTCGCCCGGCGCCTCGGTGCCCATCTCGATCACCGCGTAGCGGGAGCCGGACGGGATGCCGAGGACCGACATGGGTACGCCGATGTGGTTGTTGAAATTGCCCGGCGAATGCGCCGTGGGCCCCGCCCGGCCCAGGGCCGCGCGGATGAGTTCCTTGGAGGTGGTCTTGCCGTTGGAACCCGTCACGCCCACCACAGTGAGCCCCGTGCGGGTCCGGCGCATATGCGCGGCCAGCCGGCCGAGGGCCGCGGTCGTGTCGGCCACGCGCACCACCAGCCGGTCGGCCGGCAGGGCCCCGGCCGCCGCCGGATCGCTCACCACGGCCCCGGCCGCGCCGCGGGCGCCGGCCGCCGCCATGAAGGCGTGGCCGTCGAACCGGTCGCCGCGGATGGCGAAAAAGAGGTCGCCGGCCTCGAGCGTGCGGGTGTCATGCCCCACCCCGGCCGCCCGCCGGCCGTCGCCGGGACGGATCAGTTCGCCGTTCAGGACGGCCGCCAGCGCCGGGGCGTCCAGGTGGGTCAGTTCCACCACACGCATCAGGAGCACACCTTGCCGCACAACAGGTCGCGCACGGTCTCGGCATCGCTGAAATGGGTCCGTTCCGTGCCGATGATCTGGTAATCCTCGTGCCCCTTGCCGGCGATGACCACCGTGTCCCCCGGCCGCGCCGCGTCCAGGGCGACAGCGATGGCGTCATGCCGGTCGGCGATCACCTTCCATTCCCGGCCGCCGGTGCCGGCCTGGATGTCGCGCAGAATGCGGCGGGGGTCCTCGCCGCGGGGATTGTCGCTGGTCAGCACCGTCAGGTCGGCCCGGTCACACGCCACCCGGCCCATCCGCGGCCGCTTGGTGCGGTCGCGGTCGCCGCCCGCGCCGAAGACGGCGATGACGCGGCGCCGGGTGAAACCCCGCACGGCCGTCAGCACATTCTCCAGCGCCTGGTCCGTATGGGCGTAATCCACATAGACCGCGAATTCCTGCCCGCAGTCCACGGCTTCCAGGCGGCCCGGGACCACGGGCAGAACGGCGCCCGCGCGGGCCACGGCCGCGAGGTCGACCCCGGCCTGCAGGGCGGCGGCCGCCGCCATCATGAAATTCATGGCATTGTGCCGGCCCGGGCGGTTCAGGTGCACGATGCGGGTGCGGCCCCCGAACCGCAGTTCAAGGCGCGTTCCGTCCGCGGTGAGCTCGCGCACCCGGCCGGTGAGATAGGCTTCGTGCCGGCGCAGGGAGACCCCCGCCGCGCGCGGGACCTGCGCGGCGAGCCGCCGGCCCCAGGGGTCATCGAGGTTGATCACCGCCGGGTGTCCCGCGGGCAGCATGGCGAAGAGCCGCGCCTTGGCCGCGAAGTAGGCTTCCATGGTGCCGTGGTGATCCAGATGCTCGCCCGACAGGTTCGTAAAGAGACACTGGGCGAAGGTCAGCCCGTCGGCCCGGCCCGCGTCGATCCCCTGCGAGGAGATCTCGGCCACGGCATTGACCATCCCCGCCCGCACCATGCGGTGGAGGAAGGCGTTCAAGTCATGCGATTCGGGCGTGGTCAGACTGGCGGGCAGGACGCGCCCGCCGATCTCGTTGCGGACCGTGCCCAGGAGCCCCGTGGGTCGGCCGGCCATGGTGAGGATGTGCTTGGTATAGAAGGCCGTGGTGGTCTTGCCGTTGGTGCCGGTCACGCCGATCAGGCCGAGCCGGCCGGAAGGGTGGCCCCAGAACCGGTCGGCGACGCGGGCCAGGGTCCCGCGCACATCGGGTACGGTGACCAGCGTCGCACCGGCGGCGGCGGGCAGGGCCGTGCCGGCCGGGGCGCAGACCGCGGCCGCGCCGCGCTTGAGGGCCGCGGCGATAAAGGCACGGCCGTCGTTTTTAGCGCCGGGCAGGGCGAAAAAGAGCGCGCCCGGGCGTACGCGCCGGGAATCGATCGCAATACCCGTCACGACCGCGTTCTCCCCGCGGATCGCGCAGGGCAGGCCGTCCATGAGGCCCAGCAGTCGTTTTTTCATGACCCGCTCCGGTAGGTCAGCACGGGCGCGGACAGGTAGCTCAGGGTGCGCTCGATGATCGTCCGCACTGCGGGCGCGGCCACACTGCCGCCGTAATATGACTTCCCCTTCGGGTTCATGACCGAGACGATCAGGCAGATGCGGGGATCCTCGGCCGGGGCGAAACCGCAGAACGAGGAGAGGAAGGCATCTTCGGAGTAGGTCTTGGCGCCCGTGGCGGGATCCGTGATCAGCATCTGGGCCGTGCCCGTCTTGCCGGCCACGCGCACCCCCTCGACCCTGGCCTTGGTGCCCGTGCCGCGCTCGACCACCTGGGCCATGATCTCGCGCATAATGAACGCGGTCCGTTCGCTGATCACCCGGCGTACGGGCGTGACCGCGGCCACGGTCACCGTCTTGCCGTCCGGGTCGGTCACCCGGTCCACCAGCTGGGGCCGGAGCAGAACGCCCCCGTTGGCGATCGCGCTCATGGCCATCACCAGCTGAAGCGCGGTGCAGGTGATCTCATGCCCCATGGGTACCGAGGTCAGGGTGAAACTGTCCCATTTTTTCGCCGCCCGGAGGAAACCGCCCGTCTCGCCCGGGAACTCAATGCCCGTCGGCCGGCCGAAGCCGAACAGGTCCAGATACCCCGCCACGGCCGGCATGCCCATGGCGATGCCGACCTTGGCGATGCCGATGTTGGAGGAATTGACGATCACATCGACCAGGTTCAGCTTGTCGTAGGCGTCATGATCGTGCAGGGTGCGGCCCTTGTAGAAGAACACGCCGTTCTCGCAGTCGAAGATCGTGTTCAGCGGGTCCATACCGTCGTTGATGGCACCCGCGGCCGTAAAGACCTTGAGCACCGAGCCCGGCTCGTAGGCGTCGGTGAGCACCCGGTTGCGGCGGATATCGGTCGGCGCCTGCCCGGGCTGGGCCGGATCGAAATTGGGCAGGTTGGCCATGGCCAGCACGCGGCCTGTGCGCGGGTCCACCGCCAGGGCCATGATCGCATCGGGCTGATTGTCATCCCAGGCCTTGCGGATGACCTCCTCGGTGACGCCCTGCACATAGCCGTCCAGGGTAAGGTACAGGTCCACCCCGTTCTCCTTCGGCTGGGATCCTGTGCGCCAGGTGATCGCGGCGCCGGAGGAGCAGAGCGCGTTGCGATTGATCTCCTGCTCGCCAGCCCGGCCGGTAAGCAGGCTGTTGTAATAGAGTTCCAGCCCCTCCAGGCCGTTCTGGTCCACATTGGTGAAACCGAGGATGTGGCAGAACAACGCCCCGTTGGGATAAGCCCGCCGGTCCTCGCTCTTGAAGTGGATCCCGGGCAGGTTCAGGGCGCGGACCTGCGCCGCGTATTCGTCGGAGACCTGGCGCCGGATGTAGACGAGCTGTTTGCCCGAGGCCAGCCGCTGCCGGATGATGTCGGGCGGCATGTTGAAGACCCCGGCCAGCATGGGCACGGCGTCGGTCTTGCGGCCGAACTGGCCCGGGGCCAGGCAGATGGTGCTGGCCTTCTCCGTCACCGCCAGCGTCATGCCGTTCACATCGTAGATGGTGCCCCGGCGGGCCGGCAGGGCCACGCGGATGATCTGCTGGCGGTCGGCCTTGTCCTGGTAGAACCCGTGGTCGACGATCTGGATGATGTAGAGCCGGACCCCCAGTCCGATGAACGCGGCCAGCAGGCCGATAAAGACCATGTGGATCCTGAGCGCGAACCAGGGATCGATGCGTTCCTGTACCATGCTTACCTCGCGTCAGTCCGGCCCGGCCGTCATCGGGATCCACTATCGGGCATTGTCAATCCCCTTCGGCGCCAGCATAGCCACGACCCGGGGGGGCACCCCGGGGGTCACACAGACCACTTCGCGCGGCGGCACCAGCGACAGGTTCAGTTCCGCGTTCTTGCGGATGATGTTCTCCGCGGTGGCGATGCGGTCATACTCAACCTTGAGCTTGGCGTTCTGCTCCTGGAGTTCCCAGAGCTCCTTCTGGAGCGTCACGATCCTGTTGCCCGTGGCGATGATCTGGCTGCGCGACCGGACGACCATGGCGCCGCAGGCCAGCGCCACGAAAAAGAGGCTCAACAGTAATCGCATAGGCATCGATCGTCCTTTCGGCCACACGCAGTTTTGCCGACCGCGACCGCGGATTGGCAGCGATCTCCGCCGCCGACGGGGTCACGGGTTTGCGGGTAACGGCCGCGAGGCCGGGTGTCTCCCGCAGCAGATTTTTCACGATCCGGTCCTCCCCGGAATGGAACGCGATCACGCACATCCGCCCGCCGGGCTTGAGCAGGCCCATCGCGGCGCGCAGGCCGGTGCGGATCGACTCGAACTCGCCGTTGACGGCGATGCGCACCGCCTGGAAGAGCGCCGCCTCGGGGTGGCGCGTCCCCTGCCGGCCCGCCGTCGCCCGGCGGAAGATGGCGGCCAGTTCCGCGGTGCGCGCCAGGGGGCGCGCCGCGCGGGCTTCCGCCACCGCCCGGGCCACCCGGCCGGCGTGCTTTTCGTCCGCGTACTCGCGGAAGATCCGCCGGAGTTCCTCCGGCGGCCAGCGGTTCACGATATCGGCCGCGGTCAGGGTCTGGGACGGGTCCATGCGCATGTCCAGCGGCCCGTCGGCGCCATAGGCGAACCCCCGCTCCGCGGTGTCCACCTGCCACGAGGAGACCCCCAGGTCGAACAGGGCCCCGTCGATCGCCTTCACGCCCGCCTCCGCAATCACCGCATCCAGGTCCGCGAAATCCGCATGGAACAGGCGGCAGGCCGCGCGATCAAGCCGCGCCCGGGCCTGCCGCAGGGCCCCTTCGTCCTTGTCAATGCCCACTAGGAGTCCGCCCGGGGCAAGGGGCGGCATGATCCGCGCCGCGTGCCCGCCCAGGCCGACGGTGGCGTCCACGATGACCTGTCCCGGCCCCGGCCGGAGGTATGCGATCACCTCTTCGACCAGGACGGGGACATGGGCCTCCCGGCCCGTGCCTTCAGAGCCGACGGATCCCCTCCTCGATCTCTTTCATCTTGGTCACATGCATCAGGTACGGACTGGGCGCGATATCCATCTCGGCCAGGCGCTCCGCGGCCGCGTGTGCGCGCGCCACCAGCGCCTCGGCGTCACCGTAGATCTCCGTGATCGCCCCGGTGGACCCCAAGACCCCGTGGGCCACGCCTTCCAGCACGCGCAGGACGCGGCCCGCCATCGTACCACCGCGCACCATCGTACCGGTCTGGACACCGATCAGAACATCCGTCATACACCCGCCCTTTCAATCAAGCCTTGCCGATATCACCCGCGGGATCAGCTCCCGACGATTCCGTAACCGGACGCGGCCGCAGTTTGAAGACTTCCTTCTCGAACATCTGCCGCACCGCGGTATATTCGACCCGTTTATTCTCGATCTGCTCCCGGTACCGTTCGGCGCCCCAGATCTCGATCTTGTTGTCGGCGCCGCAGCAGATCACTTTTTTTTCCGTCGGGCGCATGCCCGCGGCCTGCATCATGTCGCGCGTAAGCGTGATGCGGCCGTCATCGCCCATACCCACGATGACCACATTGCGTGAGAACATGCCGAACGAGTTGCGGTCCATGGTCTGCATGAGCGCAGCATTGACGCCGCCCATATCGCGGAGCAGTTCATCGAGCGTGGAAAAAAGGAGACTGCGTCCCTCTTCCATGTAGATGTAAAACCGCGTCTCCGCGCTCTGAACGGTGAGGATTTCGCGGAATTCGGCGGGCAGAATTATCTGGTTCTGCACATTCTTCGAGACTTCTTTATAACCAAAGAGTCCGCGAATCATACTGCACCATCCGTTAGAACAAGTTAACCTACACGGTTCAACGCATGTACGCGATATTTAATGTTACCTATTTTGCGCAAAATGTCAAGTAATAAATTTCCAGAAGAACGGCTTATTTTCGCCCCGTTGCTATCATTATATCACATGTGCGCACTTTGCGATGCCACCTATTGTGTTCCCAATGATCTTACAACCCATATGTAGTGGTTACCCTCGCGAAAACGGGGGCGGGAATGACATCAATTTTAATCGGCTCTTATTAACCGCATTCGATAGTATACCAAATCAGGTGTGGTGCTGTTCCTGTAAAAGTTTTGCAAAAAATCTTCTCTGGTATTTTACACGCATTTTACACCACTTCAGATTTCCTGATCCCTGTGGGGTGGACTGATGGTTTTCCGGAACGGGTTTGGCGCATTTTCCGCGTGACAAATGGGCTGCGGCGGCTATCCTTTCTGGGGTCTGACTTCAGGATGATTGGTCATGCACCAGATG
>JBDREB010000329.1:0-8050 GCA_043820325.1 Planctomycetota bacterium
GCTCCAAGCATGGCGCAGATAACTTCTGCCTTATTCGCTCAATCATCTCGACAACCGTCAAGCAGACCGGTAAGGTCATGGATGCCATAGGTGCCTTGACCAAAGGGATTCCACCAGATATCAGCACCTGAATAGTAACAAGGTTTTTCCATATGGAACAACACTTTAAGTTGTGATCCAGCCCACCCCCGCGTCGTTAACGCCTGCGGCCGGTCATCTTTTCGTCAAGAGTAGGGGACAGGTCAAGAGTAGGGGACAGTGGTACTTTAGCACATTATCTCCGATAAAAACACTTGACAAATCTCCGGTATGGATATCGAGCCACTTGCAAAACCCCCTGACCGCTTCTATATGTAGTGGTTATTCTTGTTGCCGCCACCACAGACTGTGGCTTGCTCGCTGACTCTTGGGGGTTTTGCAAGTGGCTCTATCATGTAAGGCATGCCACGAAGAGCACAACATAAAAGTGTCTGACACTGGTTTAAGGAAAGGATCACAGGTGCATTCCGGCGCAATGACCCGAGGCCCAGGCCCACATGAGGTTGTAACCGCCCAGGTGGCCGGTGACATCGAGGACTTCGCCGATGAAATGGAGCCCCGGCACGGAAGACACTTCAAAGGTCCTGGATGAGACCGCGGCCGTATCCACCCCGCCCATGGTCACCTCGGCCGACGCATAACCGGCGGTGCCCTCCGGGAAGACGGACCATTCCTTGAGCGCCCGCCGGACGGCCGCGACCGCGGTGCGGCCGGTCTCACTTACCGTGGGCCCGTCCCCTTCAAGACCGGTCAGGCTCTGTGCGATCCGCCGGGGCAGGAGACGGATCAGCGCCGTGAGCAACGCGGCCCGGGGCTGTTCGGCCCGGAAGGCGGCCAGATGGGTCGCCAGGTCGACGCCGGGAATGAGGTCGATGGTGATGGTCATGCCCGGTTCAAGGCAGGACCCGGCATTGAGCCCGGCCGGGCCGCTCAACCCTTCGTGGGTGAAGAGGAGCGGTCCCCTGAACCGGTGGGCCCCGCAGGCGACTTCCACTGCAACAGTTATGCCGGCCAGATCGCGGAATCGGCGGCGGTCATCGGGGCGGTAGACAAGGGGAACCAGTCCCGGCCGGGGCGGTATGACCGCCAAGCCGAACTGACGCGCGATGTCGTACCCGATACCCGTGGCACCGCACTGGGGCCAGGCCGGCCCGCCCGTGGCCACCACGAGGGATGGCGCGGTGATCTGTTCCGCGCCCGCCCGCACCGTGAATTGCCCGGCGGCATGAACCACCCCCTTCACCGGTGTGCTCAGCCGGAATTCCACACCGCTTTTACGGCACTCCGCCTCAAGGGCCCCGGCAATGAGCGCCCCGCCCCGCTCAGGCCCGAACAGGCAGCCGGTCGCATCCGCCGAATGCGGGATGCCGTAGCGTTCGAACATGGCGACGATATCGGCCGTGGGGAACCGCCTGAGCGCCGATACTGCGAACCGCGGATTGGCCGAAAGGTAATGGTCCGCACCCTCGTTCCGGTTGGCGAAGTTGCATCGCCCGCCGCCGGTGATCAACAGCTTGCGTCCGGGCCGGTCGGCATGGTCGATCACCACGACCCGCCGCCCCCGGCCCGCCGCCGTGGCGGCGCACAGCATGCCCGCCGCGCCGGCGCCCAGGATGATCACATCAGCAGCCATTTACGATCGCCGATTGCCGGACCGCTGAACGCGAACATTGTTGGGTTGGTCGAAAAGCCTGATCCGGAAGGGACTCACCGCAAAGGCGCAAAGTTCGCAAAGGGTTTGATCCAGGAAAGGGCAGAATACAGGACCCGGGCTCTGACCTGCCACTTGCGACCCATGATCTACATTCGTGTCCATTGGTGTCCATTCGTGGCTATCTTCTCCGAACCTTTTCGTGTGTTTCGTGGTAAACAATCCAGTTCTTCTCCGAACCCTATCCGTGAGCATCAGTGGTCGCCTTTTCGAGGTCAGAGGTCGGAGGTCAGAGATCTGATCATGAGCCGTTTCCCCTGGCCCCAACCCCTTTGCGAACTTTGCGCCTTTGCGGTGAGTCCCCTTCCTATCCGAACGATAATCCGTGTGGTATCTGTGTGAATCAGTGGTTACTGCTCCGCTCTTCTCCGTACCATAATCTGTGCGATCTGTGGCCTCTTTTCTGATCAGAATGTGATCTCCCGCGGCCGTTCGCCCTGCGCGACCATCGCGCCGAACGCCTCGCGGACCACCTGGGTCTGGAGGGTGGTGGCGAGAGTGCCGGCCGAAGGTTCACCGGCGAGGAGCGCCGGCAGCGCCTCGTGTTCACCCCGCACGCCGGCTAGGGCGGGCAGATCGTCGGCCACCAGATTGAGATCGGCCGGGGTCTTGCGCGCGATGACCGCGTTCCCTTCGTGGAGCTCCACCCAGCCCGGCAGGTCGATCATGGGCGGCTGGGGGAAGGCCACCTGCGCCGAACGGTCGGTGCCGCGCACGGCGTAATGTTCCACGGCCGACCCGGTGTCGGGCGTGACCTCGATCGCCACCCGCGTGCCGGCCGCGGTCCAGCCTCGCAGGAAGAAGTTGTGCACGCACCCGGACGGGACCATTTCCAGCACGGCGGATACCAGCGGCGCACCGGCCAGGAAAAGGACCGTATCGATCCCGTGCACGGCCGTGGTGGTGAAATCCGCCTCCTGCCGCCGGTGGCGGGCGAAGACGCCCGTGACCATCTGCGGCACGGCCCCGGCCAGCCACGCGCGGGCCTCGCGGATGTAGGGGGCGAACCGCCGGTTGTAGGCGACCACATGCGGCAGGGTGCCAGCCGCGGCCATGAGGTCCCGGTGGGCGGCGGCCGAGGGCGCGGGCGGTTTTTCGACCAGGAACGGGATGCGCCGTGTAATGGCGGGACGCACCAGGTCGGCGGTGTACTCGGGATTTACGAGGATGATGATCGCATCGGGCCGGACGGCGTCGAGCATCGCGCCCGCATCGGTGAAGACCGCCGGGCCGCCCAGTTGCGCGGCATATTCCCGGGCGCGGGTCCCGTCACGGTCGCAGACACCCGCGTACACGGCCGCTCCCCGTGCGGCCAGGTCCCGCATGACGGGCAGGTGCATCCATGTCGCCCACTGCCCGCAACCGATCACGGCCACCCGCGGAGGCATCAGGCGGCCTTCAGGTCGGGGCGGCGCATGAGATCATGATCGGACTGCATGCTGCAACCCTCAAGAAAAATCCATTGCAAGTTTATCAATTATCATTTAGCATTTGTTCATGAAAATGCTAAATGCTAAATGCCAAATGTTAAATGGACTTGTTCCCGCGTCTTCCGCCCCGTGCCTATGTCCCCTTCGCGCCCTCCCCGACGGCGACGGCGGCGGGGATGAAGTCCAGCCCGTCATTCACGCGGACGATATCGATCTTGTTGATGTCGCCGAAGGCGCCCTTCAAGATCTTCTCGGAAATGGGGTCCTCGATGTACTGTTCGATGGCACGGCGCAGGGGCCGGGCGCCGCATTTGGGATCGTACCCCTTTTCCAGGAGGAATTCGCGCGCCTCGGGGGCCAGTTCGATGGTGATGCCGCGCTCCTGGAGGCGCGACTGGATGCCCTTGAATTCGATATCGACGATGGAAGTCACATCCGCGCGCGAGAGCGGCCGAAAGACGATGATGTCGTCGACGCGGTTGATGAACTCGGGCCGGAAGAGGTTCTTCACCTCCGTCAGCAGGTTCTGTTTCATAGCTTCGTAGGTGGCCGAGTCGTCGGAGGGCCGGAAACCCATGCCGCCGCCCATGAGCGTCTCGGCGCCGATGTTGGAGGTCATGATGAGGACGGTGTTCTTGAAGTCAACCGTCCGGCCGTAGGAATCGGTCAGGCGGCCGTCCTCCATGATCTGCAGGAGGATGTTGAAGACATCCGGGTGCGCCTTTTCGATCTCGTCCAGCAGGACCACCGAGTAGGGCTTGCGCCGGATGGTCTCGCTGAGCTGGCCGCCCTCCTCGTAGCCCACATAGCCGGGGGGCGCGCCGGTGAGGCGCGAGACCGAATGCTTTTCCATGTACTCGGACATGTCGATCTGCACCAGGGCGTTCTGGTCGCCGAACATGAACTCGGCCAGGGCCTTCGAAAGCAGGGTCTTGCCCACGCCCGTGGGGCCCACGAAGACAAAACAGCCCACCGGGCGCTTGGGGTTCTTCATGCCCGCGCGCGAGCGCCGCACGGCGCGCGCGATCTTGTGGATGGCCTCGTCCTGGCTCACCACCGTCTTGTGGAGTTCCTCCTCCATCTTCAACAGGCGGTTGGCCTCGCCGGACTTCAGACGCGTCACCGGCACACCGGAGATATGGGCGACGATATCCTCCACCACCTCCTCGTCCACCGTGCCGAGCACCTCGTTCTGGCCGGCGCGCCAAGCCTGTTCGCGCTTGATCCGCTCCTCCTTGAGCTTCTCGGCCTTATCGCGGTACTCGGCCGCCTCCTCGAAATTCTGGCGCGAAACGGCGTCGGCCTTGTTCTTCTCCATCTCCTCCACGCGGGCGCGGAGCTGTTTGATGTCGTCGGGCTTGCGGGAATTGCGCAGGCGCACGCGCGCGCCGGCCTCGTCGATCACATCGATGGCCTTGTCGGGCAGGAACCGGCCCGAAATGTAGCGGTCGGAGAGTTTCACGGCCGCCTCGATGGCCGCATCGGTGATCTTGACGCGGTGGTGCGCCTCGTACCGGTCGCGCAGGCCGCGCAGGATCTCGACCGATTCCTTCTTGGTCGAGGGGTCGACCATGATGGACTGGAACCGGCGATCGAGCGCGCCGTCCTTCTCGATGTACTTGCGGTACTCGTCGAGCGTGGTGGCGCCGATACACTGGATCTCGCCCCGCGAGAGCGGCGGCTTGAGCACATTGGAGGCGTCGATGGCCCCCTCGGCCCCGCCCGCGCCCACGATGGTGTGCAGTTCGTCGATGAAGAGCATCACGGTGGGGTCCTGCCGGACCTCCTTCAGGACGCGCTTGATGCGCTCCTCGAACTGCCCGCGGTACTTGGTGCCGGCCACGAGCAGGGCCAGGTCAAGGGAGATGATCTTCTTATCCAGGAGGATGTCGGGGATGTCGCCGCTGACGATCTTCTGCGCCAGACCCTCCACGATGGCCGTCTTGCCCACGCCCGCCTCGCCCAGGAGCACGGGGTTGTTCTTGGTGCGGCGGCAGAGGACCTGGATCACGCGTTCGATCTCCTTCTCGCGCCCGATCACGGGGTCGAGCTTGCCCTCCACGGCCAGGGTGGTCAGGTTGCGGCCGAAGGTCGCCAGCCCCAGGGCCTTTTCCTCCTTCTCCTCGGGGTTCTTGGGCTCGCTCTTGGCGGCTGCCTCGACATCCGGGAGCAGGTTCAGCACCTCTTCGCGCACATCCTGCAGGGAGATCCCCTTGGCGCGCATCAGGTGGGCGGCCTCGCCGTCCTGTTCGCGCAGGAGGCCGAGGAGCAGGTGTTCGGTGCCGATGTACTTGTGATTCAGGGCGCGGGCCTCGTCCAGCGAGAGCTGGAGCACCTTTTTGGCCCGCGGCGTGTAGGGCAGGTTGCCGACCTCAAAGGTGTCCGGGCCGGTCTTGATCTGGGACTCGATCCCCTGGCGGAGTTCGTCGATGTCCAGCCCTAGGTTCTCCAGGGCATTGACGGCCACGCCCGTTCCCTCCTTGAGGATGCCCAGCAGGATATGCTCCGTGCCGATATAGTCGTGGTTGAAGCGCTGGGCCTCCTGCTTGGCGTAGGCCAGCACCTTCTTGGCGCGTTCGGTGAAACGGTCGAACATGGCGTTTTCCTTTACAGTTATGCGACAAATAGCCGATAGGGGTACCTCGCCCAAGACCGGCGACGGGCCCCGCATTCAAGCACTAAACCCGAAACTCTAAATTTGAAACAATCGGAACAAGCACGAATGTCCAAAGCACCAGACAAGATATACGCGTCCCCCCCTGTCTTTGTTTTGTTATTTATGCTTTTTCCCATTTTGAAATTGTTTCGAGTTTAGAATTTAGCGCTTCGTGCTTCCATGGCCGCGCGGCCATGGCTAGCGTCCTTCGCGCAGGCGGGCGGCCAGGATCTCCGGCAGGCCGGCCTTCACGATCTTATTGTAAGCCGCGTCCAGGTCGTACTTGACCCGGATGAGTTTCACGGTGCCTTCTTCGCTGTCATAGACCGCATAGCATGACTTGGGGTTCTCGTCGCGCGGCTGGCCGACCGACCCCACATTCACGATCATCTTCTCCTTGCGGCCGATCTTGATCTCGTCCTTGCCGACCACATAGGAGATCGGGTTGGTGTCGAAAAAGACGATCGGCACATGCGAGTGCCCCACGAAGCAGATCTCGCCCTTCATTTCCTCAAAAGAGACCTTGGCGTCATTCAGGGTGGAGATGTAGTGGAACATTTCGGGCGAGAACGGCGTGCCGTGGACCAGGGTGAAGGCGTCAACCTCCTTGAGGTAGGTCAGCCCCTGGATCCAGGCGATGTTCTCCTTGTTCAGGGTCTCCTTGGTCCATACGGCCGATTTCTTGGCGTAGGTGTTGAAGAATTCGAAACTGAGCTTGCCCACGGAGGCGAAGTCATGGTTGCCGGCCACGCAGATGCACTCCAGCTCGCGCACCTTGGCCGTGCATTCGTTGGGCTGGGCGCCGTAGCCGATGATGTCGCCCAGGCAGAAGATCTTGGTCACACCGCCCTGCTGATCGACATTCTCGATCACGGCCTCGAGGGCGTCGTAGTTGCCGTGAATGTCCGATACGACCGCGATCTTCACGCAAAACCTCCTATGTGAGGATCCCCAGGGCCTTCTCGTCCAAGATCTCCATGAACAGCGTCACCACATCGGGATCGAACTGCCGCTCCCGGCCGTTCACCAGTTCCGTGCGGATGTACTCATCGCTGAAAGGATCATGATAGGTCCGCCGGGAGTGCATGGTGTCATACGCGTCGGCCACCGCCAGGATGCGCGCCGCCAGCGGGATCGCCCCCCCCTTCAGTCCGTCGGGATAGCCCGCGCCGTCCCAGCGCTCGTGGTGGTGCTTGATCCACGGGAGGATGTCCTTGAGGTCCTGCACGGGTTCCAGGATGACCTGCGCGATCAAGGGGTGCTTCTTGATCACATCGTATTCCTCACGCGTCAGCTTGCCGGGCTTGTTCAGGATCCGGTCCGTGATGCCGATCTTGCCGAAATCATGGAGAAAACCGGCCATTTCCAGCTTGTGCAGGTCCTCGCCGGCCAGCCCGTACCGCTCGGCAATGGCGCACGCGATGTGCGCCACATTCTCCGAGTGATGCTCGGTATAGACATCGCGCTCCTCAAGAAGCTTGTTCATGACCCTGAGGATCTTGAGAAAGAACTCGCGATTGGTCTGGTTGCTCTCGATGATCCGTTTCTGCATGTGCAGACGGATCAGGATCTTCTCGACCTTCAGGAACGCCGTCTCAAAATCGAGCGGCTGCTGTTCCACATTCTTGATGTCGGTCTTCTGTAAAAGAACATACGAAATATCGCCGGCCTCGGCCTTGACCACCGGCAGGAGGCCGCAGTTTTCAAGCGAAGCCACGCGCTGGATCGTGCGCACCTCCGTAATGTCGCCCACGAAATAAACCACCATGCAGATCCGGCGGTCATCCACGGTCCGGGCCATCGCCGTTTCATACAGGCGCTCCCGGGCATCATCGGCGACCTGGGTCACATCATCGAAACCCTTATCGTTAAAAAACTTGGCGAAGCTCCTGACCTCATCGTCATGGCCAACGATGTAGACCGTGGTGGCCTTTATATTGACATCCCGGTTTATCATGCATCTGTTTACCGCATGAAAGCCAAAAAGGCATTATAATCCCTTTTTACCCCTTGTCAATAGGACACTTCAGAAAATAACGCCTTTGCGCCCTCCATCCCGGTCTCAAGGACAAGTGCAGATTTCCTGATCCGGGCGGAAAATGCTTTGGCACTTTTTGGCGTCAGCCAGGCGCGTGAATCAACCATAGGCCGGTTTGGGTGGTTAGTGCCCGTAAATAAATAACCTATCCATTTCGCGTGCGGTGCAGAGTGATG
>JBDREB010000330.1:0-2644 GCA_043820325.1 Planctomycetota bacterium
CGGCCAGTGCTGAAGCGTGCCGCAAGCGGCCGCTCAGATGGAAACTTGCCCAACGGATTGCCGCTTGACATGTGCCCCGATAAGGATACAATTCAATGCCGTGCTTGGAATTCAATTTCCACCAACTTTCGGCACGCCGCCCAACCCCGGCCAATGGGCTAAAATAGGCAGAGTATGACCGCTTGGAGAGCGACCGATGCCATGCCGCGGGGGTTCGGTCAGATGAAAGGGCATGTGCGATGGAAAACCGGGGATCCAAGTTCCTATCCAACCATCCAAAAAACATATGAGCGACTTCAGTCGGGAACGGATCCTGGACGCGCTGGGGGAACTGTCCCGCCGTCTGGGCGAACGGGGGCTGCGCGGTGAGGTGTGTCTCTTCGGCGGCTCCGCGATGGTCCTGGCGTTTCAGGCCCGTCAGGCCACGCGGGACATAGATGCGGTCTTCGCCCCGGCGTCCGAGGTTCGCGAGATCGCCCGGCAAATCGGTCTGGAACGGGGATATGCGGAGGGATGGTTTAACGACGGCGTCAAGGGCTTCCTCTCCGGGAAACACGAGGTGACCGCGGCGGGGCTCCCGCAATACAATTTCTTAAGCGTCACCATGCCCGTTCCGGAATACCTGTTCGCCATGAAGTGCATGTCGGCCCGGGTGGGCCTCGGCGGCGCAACGGATGAGGGCGACGCCCGGCTCCTGGCGCGGCACCTGGGGCTTAGCCGGCCGGATGAGGCCCAGCGGATCGTGGCGGCCTACTATCCAGCGGAACGGGTGCCTCCCCGGACGCAATATTTCATCGAATCGCTTTTTAGTCCTGATGGGGGAACAGAATGAACACGATCCGGGATCTGGCGGAACAGGTGGCCGGCGGCGGGAGTCTCCCGGTCGCGCTGGGGAATTTTCTGGATGCCTTCTACCGTGCCCCCTCGCTGGCCATGCTGGCGGAGGAACCGGTGTTGCTCAGGAGCCGGGTGAAGGATGGAGGTGTTATTGACGCCTATTTCGCCGCTATCGCCGAATGTCTGGCGCGGCAGTACGGGCTGACCATGCCGGTCTGGATGTTCGGTCCGGCGCGCTATCTCCACCGGCCTGTGTTCGGGACGGAATCGGCCGCCATGCGGGCGACCCTGCTTCTCGAAAGCCTTCCGGAATTCCGTTCCCGGAACATTTTCGTCACGGCCAATGTACTGGAACGGGCGAGCCGCCACGCGGCTTGGTACACAGCCCCATAATAAAGGGGTCCAAAGAGGGCGCGCCGGTACCACCGTGGCATTCTTTTCCGTTGTAGGGGCACGGCATGCCGTGCCCTCGTTTGCGCCGGCTTGTGGACGGAGTCGATGAAGATCCAGCCCGGGACGATGCTTGTTTTGGGTCCAATTGGGTTGGGCACGGCATACCAAACCCCGGAACATCTGCCACAAAGTCACCAAGTCACAAAGGTAGATCCGGGTCGGGTTCGGATCAAAACCCGCACCCTTTAGTGTCTTTGTGACTTCGTGGCACATCCTCTTTCTCCGCATTGCCATGCCGTGCCCCTACCAAACAAGATCCGGCTTGAACCAGCGTTCCGGAATCGGGTCATTATGATGATTGAGATCTGGCCCCTTTATTGTGGGGCGGTGTACTTAGGGCTCGTAATGTGGATTGAACGATATTCCCGGCACTTTCAGTTTTTCCTGATCCACACCCTCATTTCTCCGCCCCCGCGGTTGTTCCAGAGGCAGTAGGGGACGGCGCGGATTTTGACGGAGACGCGCTTCGAGGGGCCGGCATGGTAGAGGGTGTCGCGCCAGGCGGCCGCGTCGCGCCTGGTGCCGGTCGTGGTGAGGACGGCCGCATTCTACAGGCGGCGGTCGCGGGACAGGGAGAACCGGGCGGAGCGCGGCAGGGTGATGTCGGCGGGGTCACGGCCGTTATCGATCTCTTCGAGGCAGTAGACCACGGGCCCGCGCTGGAGGGCGACCAGGCCGCAGTCCTGCCGCACGGCCGGAGCGGCTTCGATGCGTTCGACGGGCATGGGGAAGGCCAGGTTGACACGGTCGCCTGCCAGGTGCGGTCGACATACACATAGCCCTTGCTGGGGACGGCCTTGACGGGGTGGCCGTTGACCTTGAGCGTGAATGAGCGCGCCCAGCCGGGGATGCGCAGGGCGAGTTTGAACCTGGCCGGTGTTGCGGGATCGACCTTGAGACTGACAGTGCCAGCCCAGGGGTAATCAGTCTTCTGGGTCAGGGTGATATCCCGGCCGCTGATCCGTGTCGTGACCGTTCCGCCGGCATAAAGGTGGACATAGAGTTTGGCCGGGCCGGTGGAATAGATGTACTGGCCGAGTGAGGCCGGCAGGCGTGCGATGTTGGGCGGGCAGCAGGCGCACCCGAACCATTCCTGCCGCGCGGGACGGCGGTGCTCGGGCTCCTTTTGCATCGTGGGCGGGTGGACCGTGAGCCGGTTGGAATAGAAGAACCGTTTGCCGTCGGTGCTCACGCCCGCGAGGATGTTGTTATAGCAGATTTCCTGATCCCGGCGGAAAATGCTTTGGCACTTTTTGGCGTCAGCCAGGCGCGTGAATCAACCATGGGCCGGTTTGGGTGGTTACCGTAGGGGCGGGTTTGAAACCCGCCCTTTATTGCCGTTTCGCGATTAGAC
>JBDREB010000331.1:0-7644 GCA_043820325.1 Planctomycetota bacterium
AGAAAAGATAGTGCCTTATCTATGTGCCATTCGGGTCAAGCCCCGCAGCTACAAGGACTTGCGAGGAAGCATGGTTACCACCGGCAGGACCGTCCCGGGACCTGTGGAGCATGACAAAGATCCTTTTTGCGAGTCCGTCAAAATTGAACATTGAGCATTGTGCCGTTTTCATGAGGCTTTCGGTGCGTCTCCGCTCCCCGCGGCCACGATGAATTCCCGGGTCAGGTCAAATATCGTCTGGATCTCGGCGGTGGCCGGGCGGTAGTGGGCGTATTTGACCCGATCGCAATGATCGAGGTATGCGCGCAAGCGGGGTTTGAACGCGGCCGGGAAGGCGGGATGGGTGTCCATCTCATGCAGGAATTCCTCGCTGGTCCGTTCGGGCGCATGGATGCCGAACCGTTCCCGGATGAAGACCCGCAGGATCCAGGTGATATGGTAGTAGAACTGGTCGAACGCCCCCTGCTCGATCAGGCCGCGCCGGGCGAGGTCCTGTAGCGCGTTGAGTGCCCGGATATCGGGCGGGATCGCGGGGACGAGACGGCGGCGGCGGCTGGCCGCGATCCAGAACCCCGCGGCGACGGCCGCCGCAACGGCAAGGGCGGCGGCACCATACCAGGGCCACCGGGCGGGCGGGACCGGCATGGCCCGGGGCGGCGTGATATCGCGCAGGACCAACCCGGCCCGTTCGGCCTCCGAAAGCCCGGTCACCGTGATGCTGAAGGGATCGGTCGCCAGCGAATATTCCTGGCCCTCTTTGGCGAACGACAGGGTGAGGGCGGGAACTTCCGCCTTGCCGGAGACCAGGGGTTCAAGGGTGAATGTGCGGGTCCGGTACATGGACCCGGGATCGGACCGTTCTTCCTCCCTGACATCGCGGACCAGGAACCCTTCGTTGGGCAGAAGCCCTTCTTCGCGCAGGGTGAGGGTCCAGCCGCGTTCGATGCGGGTCTCGATCACCAGGCTGACCATGTCGGCCAGGGTGGCCGTATCCCGATCGGCCGAGAGCGTGACCTCAAGCGGCCCCTTCTGCTTGGTCTGGTGCACGGGCCAGGTCGCACGGCCGTCCGTGCCCGGGCCGGCCTTGTCCGTTCCGCAGCCGACGGCCAGCAACCACCCGGCGAGAATGGCGGCCGGGAGCGTATTATGGAGCCGGGGCATCCTGGGCTGTTCCCGTCGCCATGATGCGAACGCCGTATTTGGCCTGCAGTTCCTGAAGCAGGGTCCGCTCCGTATCGGCATACTTCTGGGTGTAATACCGCTCCGCGGCCGCGGCGCGCACCTCCTCGTACGCCGGGACCTTGCCCGGCTGGCGGTCATCGACCCGGATGAGCGCGAACCGGCCCTGGGCCTCGACCGGGCCTTTCACCATACCGGGGGCGGCATCATCCCCGCCGAGTCCCGCGGCCGCGGGCGAAAGCCCCAGGCCGGGAATGGGCGCATCGGTGCTGATCCAGTCCTTCAGGTCCTTGTTGAGCGGTTCGGCGGCCACCCGCGCGGCGAAACCGGCCGCATCGCCCCCCACCGCCGCGGCCAGTGCATCGGTCGCGGCCTTGTCGGCGGCCGTGACCACGCTGACCTTGAGCCGGGCGGGCGTTTTGAAAGCTTCGGCATTGGCCCTGAACCAGGTCTGGATATCGGCCTCGGTCACATGGATCCGGCTCAGGATCTCCTGCTTGAGGAACCGGTCCCCCGTCAACTGGCGGCGGACCGTGGCCACGGTCTCCTCTTCGTCGCCCGTGGGCTTGAAACCGGCATCGGCCGCCGCCCGTGCGAGCAGACGGTCCATGACCAGCTGTTCCGTGAACCGCTGCCGGGCCCCGGGTTCGTTCAGGACCGATTCAATATACTGTTTTTTGCGCGCGAAAAAAACCTCCGGCGGCACCCGGCCGGCCAGGGCGGCCATCTGCATGGTGACCTGGGCCTCGACGGCCCGGTCCACATCGGCATTGGTGATCACACACCCGGCCACCTCGGCCACCGCGGGCTGGGCCGCGGCATCCCCGACCGCCGTCCGCTGGAGACGGTCATTCTTCAGCGCGCTGTAGGACCCCAACGCCTCCAGACAGGCCTGCACGCGCGGTCCGGCCTTGACCGTGCCGCCGGTGTCGGCCTTTTCGGCGCGCAGAAAGGCGTCCAGGGCGTCCGACCAGCGGCCGGCCTTGTAATAGTTCTCCCCGATCCGGAAGAGAACGGCGTGGACCGGTTCGGTCGGCCCGGCCGCCAGGCACCGCTCCCAGGCCCGCGCGGCCAGTTCCGGCAGACCCCGTTCCTCAAGATCCAGGGCCAGGGCCTGCTCCGCCGCCGCATTGGGGCCGCCCCGCCCCCCCGCTTCGCCCGACGCCGGGACCACCGGGCAGGCAACAAGGGTAAGGCCGATGTTGACGGCCAGCCCGGCCAGGATGAGCAGACCCAGCACGGTCAGGACCACGGTCCCGCGGCCGGCCGGTGCCCGCCGGGGGGCCAGTTCAGGTACGCGCAGGTCAAGTTGCGGTTCGCTCATGATCGATCTCCCAAGGACAGGTCACCGCGCCCGGCGGCGGAACAGCCGGTCGAGCGGGGCCACATAGTCGCGGCCGGTGCGGATGGTCACACTGTCGACGCCGGAGGCACGCAGGGTCCCTTCCAGTTGCCGGACTTCGCCGATGCCGCTTTCTTCGAACACGGCCCGCACTTCGGGCCGGCCCAGGTCCACTTCCACTTCCTCGCCCGTCTCCACATCCGTGAACGCGGCGATGCCCAGGTCGGGCATGGCCACCTCGCGGGGGTCGCTCATGTGGAGGGCGACCAGGTCGTGCCTGCGGCCGGCCATCGCCAGCGTGCGGTCGAAGCCCGCGTCGATGAAATCGGAGACCAGGAACGCGATGCACTTCTTCTTCTGGACCTTCATGAAATAATCAAGCGCCTGCCGGATGTCCGTCCCCCCGCGTCCGACGCGCCAGGAGAGGAGTTCGCGGATCACCCGCAGGACATGCCGGCGGCCCTTCTTGGGCGGGATGTACCGCTCCACCCGCTCCCCGAACATGAGCAGGCCGACCTTGTCGTTGTTCTTGACCGCGGCAAAGGCCAGCAGGGCGCAGATCTCGGCCGCCGTGGCAAGCTTGGTGGTCCCGGCGGTGCCGAAATCGCCCGAAGCGCTCACATCCACCAGCAGGCAGACCGTGAGCTCGCGTTCCTCGCGGTAGGACTTGACGAAGGGTGTGCCCAGGCGCGCGGTCACATTCCAGTCGATCGTGCGCACATCGTCGCCGGGGACATATTCGCGCACTTCTTCGAACTCGATGCCCCGCCCCTTGAACGCGGAATGGTATTCGCCGGCCAGGAGGTCGTTGACCGCCTTGCGGCTGCGGATCTCCAGAAGCCGCACCTTGGCGAATATTTCGGGGGGGATCATCTTGGCGCAGCCTGCGCAAGTTCGATATACGGCATACGGAAACGAAAGGCGTTTCGGTCTACGGTATACATTGTACGGCTCTGATCCGGACCGTAAGCCGTATGCCGCATGCCGTTTCGCCTATCGTATCCGTAAGCCGATGGCCGTTCTTCCGGCATCGTTACTGCCCTTTCTTCTCCGAACCTAAATCTGTGCAATCTGTGGCGGCTTTATCCGACGACCGATGACCGAAGTCCGCGGTCCGATCATGACCTGCAACCTGCGACTTGCGACCTGCGACTCTTCATCTTCAAGGCACCGGCACGGTCTCGAAGATGCGGGCGACCAGGTCGGCGGCCGTGATCTCCTCCGCCTCGGCCTCGTAGGAGACGATCACACGGTGGCGCAACACATCCGGGCCGACGGACTTGATGTCCTGGGGGGTCACATAACCGCGCCCCTGCAGGAAGGCGTGGGCCCGGGCGGCCAGGTTGAGGTTGATGGTCGCGCGCGGCGAGGCGCCGTACTCGATCAGCCGGCCGATGTCGAGCTTGTATTTCTCCGGCGTGCGCGTGGCGGTGACGATGTCGACGATGTAATCGCCGACCTTGGCGTCGAGGTAGATCTCGTTGACCACCTCGCGCGCCTTGAAGATGTCCTCCGGCCCCGCGGCGCGGGCCACGCTCAGGTTCAACCCCGTGGCGGCCATGCGGTGCATGATGATCTTTTCCTCCTCCATCGTGGGGTAATCGAGTACGACCTTGAAAATGAACCGGTCCACCTGCGCTTCGGGGAGCGGGTAGGTGCCCTCCTGCTCGATCGGGTTCTGGGTGGCCAGCACGATGAAGGGCCGGGGCAGGGGGTGGGTGGTGTCGCCGATGGTCACCTGCCGTTCCTGCATCGCCTCCAGCAGGGCCGACTGCACCTTGGCCGGGGCGCGGTTGATCTCATCGGCCAGGACGATATTGGTGAAGATCGGCCCCTTCTTCATGGTGAATTCACCCGTGCGGGGGTTGAAGATCTGCGTACCGATGATGTCGGCCGGCAGGAGGTCGGGGGTGAACTGGATACGCTTGAACCCGGTGTCCAGGGCCGCCGCCACCATGCGCACCGTCAGGGTCTTGGCCAGCCCGGGTACGCCCTCCAGGAGCACATGCCCGTCGCAGAGGAGGGCCTGCATGATCCGCTCCACCATCTGCTCCTGGCCCACGATCACTTCGGCCACGCGGGCCATCAGCCGGTGGAAGGGCTCGGCCGTCGCCTTGACCTTGGCTTCGATCTGCTTGACATCGGTCACCATGCGCACGGTTCCTTATACTGGTCCAACATGATACTGTGAAGCATACATACGCCGCCGTGGTCATTCCGTTTGGAACGGCCCGAAGGTCCGCAGGGAGGGCAGGAACCGGACCAGTTCGCGCACGGCATCGGCCCGGTTGACGACAATGAGCACATCCAGCGGCCGGTAATACCTGAGCACAGTGCAGGGATCCTCCCAGGCTGCCGCGGACAGACTGCGCCGGATGATCTGCACGACATCATCGCCCCTGATCATCCGGGCCACATCCTCGATCCGGAAGACATACAGGCCCATCGATTCCCAGGGCACGGTGCAGGGGCGCTGGAAGGCCGGCTCGGAGGGATGCCCCAGCCAGACGGCCCGGGGCGCGTCGACCCGCAGGCGGGCATAGGGCGTGCCGGAGGTTATCTTTGCCAATAGATCGGCCACCCGGTACTTCCCGGCGGGCAGGAGGAGCGCCGGAGGCGCAACCTCCAGTGAGGAATCATACCCGATGCTCAACCCCGACCCGGCGGTGATCCGCCGCGCCAGAGCGAACAGACTTTCCTCCTGCCGCGTACAGACGATCTCCACCGCCAGCACGGCGGGATCGATCCCCGTGCCGGAAGCGTCGATCGCCGTGTAGGGCGGGAAACGCCGGTCGGTCATGGCCCGGACCAGGCGGTCGATGCGGCGGTGGCCGGCAGCGGTGCTGTTGACCATCACCCGCCGGTTGGCCGCGTCATAGACCGTGCGGATGTCGGGCCGCAGCCAGGTGATCCCCTTCTGGACCTCGTCGATGAACTCCACAGTGATGTTGCCTTCGTCCTCCTCGCCGGGCGGCAGGAGCGGGTAGCTCTTCCAGACCGCCGGACGGTCGCGCATCCATGCGGCCGCGTCGGTGAACCAGATATCCGGGGCCAGGTCCCCGGCCCAAGCGCAGTGCATGAGGCGCGCGCACCAGTCCAGAAAGGTCGCCAGCGGCAGATCGCGGGCCTGGAGCGAATAGCGGGTGCCGTCGGCCTGCACCCGGGCCATGATCTCGGGCGTCAGGGCCATGTCTAGGCCGGTGAGCGTGTTGATCTGCCGGATGATCTCCGGCATCGTCTTGCGGTTGCAGGAGAACGATACGGTCCGATCGAGCGCACTGGTCGCAACGGTCTCACCTGCGAAAAGGTCGATGAGGGCGGGGGCGGCGGCGGGAATGACGGCGGCCGGCGGACCGGACGGGACCGGCGGCACGGCGCACCCGGCCGCCAGGAGACAGACGACGGCGATGAACTGGCGGATCATCAGAACTTGATCACATCGTCGAGCTTGGAGACCGACACGACATGTTCGCGCAGGATATAGGTCCGGTCGCGGTTGGCCTTGACGCCGTGGCGCCGGCTGTCGAGGATGTAGCGCTCCTTGGATATCTCGACATCCTTGCGGTCGTGCACATCCACCTGTGTCAGCACCACGCAGTCGGCGTTCACCTCGGCCAGGGTCCCGATATAGATGTAGGAGGTCGAAGTATCGACCACGACTGTCGCCCCGATCAGTTCCTTCATGGCGCATCTCCGCATACAACTCGTTCCGTGGCCGTGACCACCGGCATCGTATCCCATCCCTCATGGGGGTTCCAGAACGGCGGCGCCGCCACCCATACGGTTTCCACGCCACCGGCCTGGGCCTTGACAGCGGTGCCGCCGGCCGCGCCGCCGATCCGCATCAGGCAGGTGGACGCGGGCAGGCGATCCATGATGTCGCACGCTTCCAGTTCGGCGGCCAGGGCCGCGGAGACCGGCCGGCCGTTCAGGCGCGGCTTGGGCGCCGCCCCGCCGGCCAGTTCACCCCGGATGTGTTCCCGCAGACCCAGTTCCCGCAGGTACCGCCTGCCCGACAGATGCGGTTCCCACAGAATGAGCCGGCACTCGCGCTGCTGCCGGGCGATCTCGAACGCGGCAAAGGCCCCGCAGCGGACACCCAGAACAATGCAGGCGCCGGCCGGGGCCAGCCAATCCAGGACCGCCGTACCGGCCGCGATACCCGCGGCCAGGGTCATCTCCGCGCCCGACCCGGCCGAATCGCCCATACCCGGGTGATCAAAGAGCGCCGCATCCCAGCCCCGCGCGGCCAGGCGCCGGGCAAGCAGATGGACGGTCCGGATGACATTATTCCGTTCCTCGCCCAGCGGCAGGGAGGCCAGGAATGTACCGCAGGGCGCACCGGCGGGCCGGTACCGGGCGGCGAACACGCTCCCGTCAAGGAACCGCTGTTCGATCCGCACGGCCGCCGCCGTTTCCGCCTGGACGGTCATCCCTGCTTGCCCCGGATGCATTCGGCGATCTTCCGGACCGTGGCGAACGACTCCATGGAAAAGGCATCGTCCTCGAAACTGACGCCGAACACCTCCTCGGTGCCGATCACCAGCTCAAAGAGGCGAACAGAATCGAGGTCAAAAGCCTCGCGGAGGTCGACATCGTCGCCGATCGACTCCGGGGTGACGGGAAGCATCAGGCGCTCCACGAGCATGGCCTTGATGCGCGGCAGAATGTCATCCATCGCATGGTTCCGTTCACAGAGGATTGGAAACCCCATTATACGGCACGGCCGCGGATAATGCAATAGATTTTTCCCGTCCCGATATCGCTTGCAATTATATTTTCAGGCATATACTGGAAGCGGAATGCGGATGCAGCCGGAGGCTCCGTTCTTTAATTCCGGCCAATGCTAAATGTTGAGCCACTTGCAAAACCACCAAGAGTCAGCGAGCAAGCCACAGTCTGTGGTGGCGGCAACAAGAATAACCACTACATATAGAAGCGGTCAGGGGGTTTTGCAAGTGGCTCTGTTAAATGTATAATTTCAGATTTCCTGATCCGGGCGGAAAATGGGTTGGCGCATTTTCACGTCAGGCAAGAGTGTAAATCATCCGCATTCCGGTCTCGGGATGGTGGAAAGATAATTCGTTCAGTTCAAGCAGCAAGGCGCCAATTGCCTTGTCATG
>JBDREB010000332.1:0-15380 GCA_043820325.1 Planctomycetota bacterium
AAGGTCACTCGCATTCAGCATCTGGCAGAATTGAGTCGCGCTTCTAAAAGAAGAGCCACTTGCAAAACCCCAAGAGTCAGCGAGCAAGCCACAGTCTGTGGTGGCGGCAACAAGAATAACCACTACATATAGAAGCGGTCAGGGGGTTTTGCAAGTGGCTCAGAAGAAATAAATCAGGTTACGAGGTTGTTGCCTGTATCGGAGGCCGGGGTTTCGGTGTTCGCCGTGAAGACATGAAAAAGATGCTTTTAGCCACACAGGGCAAGGTCTTTACGGTCAATACACTGGATCGACTTGTGGTGTGCACCCGGCTGAAAGAGTTTTGTAGTAGAAGATAACCTGCTTTCAATGCGGTTGCCTGGGGCGCCTGGATTAAATTCAATTGGGGTGCTGCGCGTGGCGCGGCTGAGATTACACCCATAAACCTGATCCGGATAATGCCGGCGGAGGGAATTGATATGGACCGACAGGAACCAACACACCTTCAGGCCATGCCACTTTCCCGCACATTCACCCGCCGCAGACCCGCTATGTCTGCGGCCGGGGCTCCATGTGCCACGCGCCGCGGTCGGTTATCCGGAAAAACTCCGGAGGATGCAGATGAAACAGCAGTTGCAGGAAGAAACGATCAGTGCGGCGATTGTCCGGCGCTTCTTTCAGAAGTTCGAACGGAATCTCGCGGTTGATGTGGTCATTGTCGGCGCCGGTCCCTCGGGGCTGGTCGCCGCCCATGACCTGGCCCGCGCCGGTTTCCGCGTCACCGTCTTCAAAAGCAAACTTGCGCCCGGCGGCGGCATATGGGGCGGCGGCATGCTGATGAATGAGGTCGTGGTGCAGGCGGACGCGCTGCCGATCCTGGCCGATTTCAACATTACCGCCGAACCCGCCGTTGAGGGGTATCACACCTGCGATGCGGTCGAAATGGCGGCGGGCCTGATCTTCGGGGCGCGCCGGTGCGGTGATTTTCAACGCGGTGAAAGTCGAGGATATCGTGGTCCGCGACAATTGCGTTTGCGGCGTGGTCATCAACTGGACGCCGGTGGTGCGGCTTGAAATGCATGTTGATCCGCTGGTGGTCACCGCCCGCACGGTGGTGGACGGCACCGGCCATCCGAGCGAGATTGTGGCCATGGCTACGCGCAAAGCCGGCATCCAGGTCGATTCTCCCACCGGCGGCATCTTGGGCGAGAAGCCGATGTGGATGGAGAGCGGTGAACTCACGACTGTTGCCAACACCAAGCGGCTCTATCCCGGCCTGTACGCCTCGGGCATGGCGGCCAACAATGTGCAGGGTGGCTTCCGCATGGGTCCCATCTTCGGCGGCATGCTCAAGAGCGGACGCAAACTGGCGGGGATACTGGCCGAAGATTTGCGGCAGGCGTGATGCGTTGCGGGTTCAATCCAGACCATCATGGAACACACCCGTCACGGAAAGGAACCATCCTCCATGTCCCAAGCTGCCAATGGCGAGCATTTTGGCCTGTATCTGGTTTTGACGCGTCCTGTCGCCGGTTACGAACGGTGCACTGAAGCGGCGGTGGCGGCCGGCGTGCGCTATGTGCAATTGCGGATGAAAGACACCCCCCGTGCGGTCGTGGCGGCGGCGGCGCGCCGGTTGCGCGCGATCACGCACGGCACCGACACGCGCTTTATGGTGAACGACGATCCCGATCTTGCGGCGGAGGTTGGCGCGGACGGCGTCCATCTGGGCCAACAGGACGAGCCGCTTGCGCTGGCGCGGCGGCGGCTCCCCGGTCTGCGCATCTGGGGGCTCTCGACGCACAACGAGGGGCAGGCGCTGGCCGCCATGGCCGCCGCTCCCGACTACATCGGCGTGGGGCCGGTGTTCGCCACGCCGACCAAGGAGCGGCCTGATCCTGTGTTGGGGTTGGAGCGCATGGGCCGTATCGTGGCGGCAACGCCACTGACGGCTGTCGCCATCGGCGGCATTGATGCCGGTAACCTGCGCGATGTGCTGCGCGCAGGCACCGTGAACTTTGCGGTGGTCCGCCATGTCTGCGCCGCCGCCAACCCGGCTGCCGCTATCCGTGAGCTACAGGCGATCTGGCAGGACCACCATGCCGGCTAGGACTGGGGGATGCAGGAGAAAAGTATGAATGTTGAACCGGAACCGAAAGAAGACAGATGTTTCTCGCCATGTCGCCCTACTCACCAAAAAACAGGAGCGATGTAAGCAGAACAGTGACTGTAGCCGAAGCATCCACAATTCTATCGATTGCTCGACAGATTACCTTAAGTACGACGCAGCCAAAGCTTTGCGGGCGATCACCGGACTCGAATACTGGCGCGACCAAGACAAGTGGAATGAATGGTACAGGAACAATTCATCGCCCTCTGACAGGTGAGCGTCTGCCCAAAGGTCAAAATATAGTTTGCATGCCGGGATCCGCTGGACCGGCCGCCAGTCCGGCCGGGGAAATCGCTTGAAATGGGGGGGGTTCCCGGTAGAATACCTGTTTTCATGTTTTACCAGCTGATTGAGGAGACTTTCTGATGTACAAGTTCGCGGTGATCGGCGGCGACGGCACGGGCCCCGAGGTGGTGGCTGAAGGGCTGAAGGTCCTTGCGGCCGTGGCCGGGAAGCATAAGATCAAATATGAGCTTGAGCATTACGATTTCGGCGGGAAGCGGTTCCTGCGCACCGGCGAGACCCTGCCCGATTCGGCCGTGGCCGAGCTCCGCAAGTTCGACGCCATTATCTTGGGCGCCATCGGGCACCCGGATGTGAAGCCCGGCATCCTCGAAAAGGGGATCCTCCTGCGCCTGCGGTTCGAGCTGGACCAGTACATCAACCTGCGCCCGGTGAAGCTCTACCCCAATGTGGAATGCCCGATCGTGGGCAAGGGTCCGGAGCACATCGATTTCGTGGTGGTGCGCGAGAACACGGGCGGCATCTACACCGGCATCGGCGGCGTCCAGCAGAAGGGGACCCCGCACGAGGTGGCCATGCAGGTGAATGTCTACAACCGCATGCAGGTGGAGCGCTGCATCCGGTACGCCTTCGACTACACCAAGAAACGCAACAAGCGCAGCACCCTGGGCCTGGTAGGCAAGACGAATGTGCTGACCTTTGTCTTCGACCTGTGGGAGCGCGTCTTCCACGAGGTCGGCCAGAAGGATTTCCCCGCCATCAAGCGCGACTACTTCCATGTCGACGCAACCTGCATGTGGATGGTCAAGAACCCCGAATGGTTCGATGTGCTGGTGACGGACAACATGTTCGGCGACATCATCACCGACCTGGGCGCCATGATCCAGGGCGGCATGGGCATCGCCGCCGGCGGTAACATCAATCCCGAGGGCGTCTCCATGTTCGAGCCCATCGGCGGTTCGGCGCCCAAGTACACGGGCAAGAATGTCATCAATCCCCTGGCCGCCATCTGCTCGGTGGAGATGATGCTCCGCCACATCGGCGAGGGCAAGGCCGCCGACGCGGTGGAACACGCGGTGATGCGGGTGATCGCGGAAAAGATGAAGAGCATGTCCGCCGGCAAGATGGGTTACAGCACCACCCAGGTCGGCGACATGGTCGCCAAGATGGCGGCGGAGTAGGGAACGGACAACAGCATAGTCGGAAAGTCGGAATGGTCGGAATGTCGGAAAGCGGGATAAGAATGTTTAGCGTGGACGCTGCGTTACCCGTTGAGCGCTCGAAACTGACAGCGCGTTACGGCTGGGGGCGTCTGGTGGTCCTGGCGGCCCTGCTCGTGCTGGCGGCCGGTGTGTCGGGCGACGAACTGCTGATCAAAGTGGAAGGGGCCGAGGCCGAAGCGCTGGTGCAGGCCGTGGCCGGCACGCTGAACAGCATCGAATCCTTCCGCATGACCGTCCGGCAGGTGCGCAAGAGCGAATTTTTCGAGGATGTCGAGACGCGCGGCACCGTGGTATGGAAGAAACCCATCTTTCTCCTCTGGAGTGAAACGGCCCAGGGGACCGACGCGGTCGAAGCAGTGACCGTGGTCACCCCGGCGCGGTACCTGCAGTATATTGCCGCGCTCAACAAGGCCGAGACGATCGATCTGGCGGCCAACCGGGAGTTCGACCGGGAGTTCCGTTCCTACCTCGAGACCCTGCAGGGCGGTTATGCGCGGATCAAAGCGGCCTATGATTTCCAGGTCTACCGCGTGCCGGCCGAAGGCGAGGCGGTCCCCGTGCCTGCTCCCGCCGCGCCCGCGGCGCCTGCGCCTGCGATGGCCGCACCTGCGGCGCCTGCTGCGGTCCCGACTGCAGCTCCAGCCGCGTCAACGCCGCCCGCTCCGCCTGTTCCGGCCGCACCGGTCGCCGATCCGCCGGCCGAGTGGCAGAAGGCCTGCGCCGCGTTCAAGGCCGTTTACGGTCACGATGCAGCCGATTACCGCATCAAGTTCAAACCCACCACGGATAAGCTGAAGCGCCAGTTCACCCATATCGGTTTTCATGTCGGCGGGGTTCAGCTGCTGGACCGGATCACCGTGGCCAAGGCCGATGGCGAGATCACGGAGACCCATATCCTGTCCCTGACCGGTGTGAACGCGCCCGTGCCCGACAGCGAATTCGCCTTCACCGTGCCCCCGGGGGTGACGGTGGAGAACCTTTCGGAAGAATGAAATGAGATCGTGGGTGCCGGCCCTCCTGGCCGCCGTGTGCGCCGCGGGGTTGGGCTGCGGCAGGCCGGCGCAGGACAACCTGATCATTATTTCGCCGCACCCCAACGAGATCCGGCAGGAATTCGAAGAAGGCTTTGCGGACTGGTACAAGCAGAAGACCGGCCGGGGGGTGGGGATCGACTGGCTCGATGTGGGCGGCACGGGCGAAGCGGTGAAATACATCGTCTCGCGCAATACCGAGCGCTTGCAGGCCGGCGGCGTCGACCTTTTCTTCGGCGGCGGCGACTATCCCTTTGTCAAGCTCGGCAAGGAAGGCCTGCTGGTCCCGCATATCCTCAACGACTGGACCCTCGCCCGGATCCCGCCCCAGATCAACGGCGTGGCTGTCTACCAGCCCGATTTTTCCTGGTACGGGGCCGCCCTTTCCGGTTTCGGGATCTTTTTCAACAAAGAGGTGATGAAGCTCCGGGTCCTGCCGCTGCCGAACCACTGGGAGGACCTGGCCCGCAGGGAATGTTTCGGCTGGGTGGCGTCGGGCGATCCCCGCTACAGCGGTTCGATGCACATGATGTACGAGGTCCTCCTGCAGGCTTACGGCTGGGAGAAGGGGTGGAATGTCATCTGCCGCCTGGGCGGCAACACGCAGACCTTCACCAAGGGCGCCAGTTCGGCGGCCAAGGATGTATCCCTGGGCCAGGCGGCCTACGGGCTGGCGATCGATTTCTACGCCTTCATCGAGATCGAGCGCTACGGCGCCACCCGGCTGGGGTTCATCCATCCCGAGGGTGAAACGGTCATCACGCCCGACGGCATCGCCCTGCTCAAAGGCGCGCCCCATCCCGACACGGCCCGCGCGTTCATCGACTATGTGATGTCCGACGGCCAGAAACTCTGGATCCTCCGGCCCGGATTGCCGGGCGGGCCGCGCCACATGGCGCCCTGCCGGTTCCCGGTCGATGCCACCCTCTACGACCTGCCTCCCGCCCAGCGGGCGGTGCCCGTCAACCCCTATGCCATCACCAACACGCTTTCGTATGACGGCGGCAAAGGCGGCCGGCGGTGGGATATCATGGGCGACCTGGTGGCCGCCTATGTCATCACCCCGCACGCCGAACTCAAGGCCTGCTGGGAGGAATGCATCCGGCAGGGGGTGTCCGACGAGGCGTGCGCGGCCTTTTTGCGCGTGGATGTCACCGAGGCGGAGGCGTTCGAACTGGCCCAGTCCTGGGGCAAACCGGCCTTTGCCGATCGGCGGGTGCAGTTGATGAACCAGTGGACCCGGAGCGCGGTCGAGCGGTACCGGAAGGTCTTCGATCAAGGAGCAGTCAAACCATGATCGGTCTGGAGATACGGGGCATCACCAAGCGGTTCGGCGCCACCACCGCTTTGGACGGGATCAACCTGTCCATCGACGAGGGCGAGCTTTTCTTCCTGCTGGGGCCCTCGGGGTGCGGCAAGACCACGCTTTTGCGGATCATCGCCGGTTTCTGCCGGCCCGATTCGGGTGAAGTCCTTTTTCAGGGGGCCGACCTGCTGGCCAAAAATCCCGAGGACCGCAATGTGGGCATGGTCTTCCAGAATTACGCCCTGTGGCCCCATATGACCGTGTTCGAGAATGTGGCCTACGGCCTCCGCATGCGCGGCTTGAGCCGCAAGCAGATCAACAAGCGGGTCAAGCCGGCGCTGGAGATGGTCGATATGGCCGAGTATGGGGAGCGCAAGCCGGCCGGCCTTTCGGGCGGCGAGCAGCAGCGCATCGCCCTGGCCCGGGCCGTGGTCTACGAGCCCGAGCTGGTGCTCCTGGACGAACCGCTCTCCAACCTCGACGCCAAACTGCGCAAGGACATGCGCGCCGAGATCCGGGCCCTGCATGACCGCCTGGGCGTGACCATGGTCTATGTCACCCACGACCAGGAGGAGGCGGCCTCCATGGCCGACCGCATCGCCCTCTTCAGCAAGGGGACGCTCCAGCAGGTCGACAAGCCGGAGAACCTCTACCGCCGGCCGCTCAACCGGTATGTGGCCGATTTCTTCGGCCATTCCAACGCCGTCGAGGGGACCGTGGCCGCGGTCCATGAACAGACCCTGACGGTCCAGTTCGGCCCCCACCGGCTCCAGGCGGCCGTGGAGTGTGATGAACGCACCCGCTACCCGGTCGGCACCAAGGTCGCCCTGATCATCCGTCCCGAGGACATCCGCCTGCGGCTCGAGGAACAGGCGGCCGGGGAGAACATCCTGTCCGGCCGGATCGCCGGACGGGAGTTTTTAGGCGCCTACGACAGCTACCGGGTCGACATCGGCGGCGGCCACATCCTCACCGTGACCATGCCCTCGGGCGATCCCGGCCGGCCTTCCACCGACCGCGAGGAGGGGGTCACCCTGTTTGTCGACCGCACCCGCATCCACATCCTGGGAGGCCGGGCATGAGCATACCCGGCCCCCGCCGGCCGCGGGGGTTCCTGCTGAAACTCATCACCACGGACCTCGCGTTCTGGGGTTTCCTGGCCGTCTTCCTGGGCGGGTTCCTCCTCTATCCCATCGCCGGGGTCTTCAAGCAGACCTTCGCCTTCGGCGGGGAATTGTCGTTCAAGCTCTTCTGGCACACGATCAGCGGCATGCTCGTCTCCCGGGCCCTCTTGAACAGCCTGGCGCTGGGCATCGTGGCCGTGGCCCTCACCACACTGATGGCCATGCCGCTGGCGTTTTTTGTCGCCCGGTACGAGTTCCGTTTCAAGAAACTCGCCTCGGCGCTCGTGCTCATCCCCATGATCATGCCGCCGTTCGTGGGCGCGATCGGCATCCGCCGCATCTTCTCCCACTACGGCATGATCAATTCCCTCACCGGCCTGGATGTGAACTGGCTGGGCGACTTGGGGTTCTGGGGCGTGGCCTGCCTGCAGGCGCTCCACCTCTTTCCCATCATGTACCTGAATGTCACCGCGGCGCTGGCGAATGTCGATCCCCAGCTCGAGGAGGCCGCCGCCGTGGCCGGCGCCTCCCGCTGGCGGGTTTTCCGCGATGTGACCCTGCCGCTCCTGTCGCCCGGTTTCCTGGCCGGCGCGATCATCGTCTTCCTGTGGAGCTTCACCGACCTGGGCACGCCGCTGGTATTCGGGTACCGGCGGGTCCTGGCCGTGGAGATCTTCGACCGCATCGACGCCATCAACAACGATCCCACCGGCGCGGCCATGGTGGTGCTGGTGATCCTGGTCACGGTCCTCTTCCTGGTGGTTTTCAAACGCTTCCTGGGCGGACACACCATTGAATCGGCCTCCAAGGGCCAGGCCGCTTCGGTCATGCACCGTCCGTCGGCCCCGGTGATGGGCCTTTTCTACGCCTATGTGGCCGTCCTGCTGTTCATCTCTCTTCTCCCCCATGTGGGGCTGATCCTGACCTCCGTGGCCGGCGACTGGTTCATGACCGCCTTCCCCTCCGATTACACCATGCGCTTTTTCGGCGAGGCGATCACCGCGCCCGGGGTGGCCGTGGCGGTGCGGAATTCGCTCCTCTACTCGTCGTTAAGCACGATCGTGGATGTGGTGCTGGGATTCGGCATCGCCTATTACCTCCTGCGGCGCGGGATCCGGGCCGGGTGGCTGGTCGACGCCATCGTCATGCTGCCCGTGGCCCTGCCCGGGCTCATTCTGGCCTTCGGGTATGTGGCCGTCTTCTCGGGCACCCCGCTCGACCCGCTCAAGAACCCCATTCCGCTCCTGGTGATCGGTTACTCCGTGCGGCGCCTGCCCTACTGCTTCCGGGCCGCCTATGCCGGCCTGCAGCAGGTGAGCCCGCAATACGAGGAAGCCGCGCGCGCGGCCGGCGCCTCGGCCAGCCGCGCCGCCCTCACGATCACCGTGCCCCTCATCGGCGCCAACCTCATCGCCGGCGGCATCCTGGCCTTCATGTTCGCGATGCTCGAAGTCTCCGAAAGCATGGTCCTGGCCGTCCTGCCCCAGTATTTCCCGGTCACGCGGCAGATCTATGACCTTTTGGGCAACATTCCCAACGGCGACTATGTGGCCTCGGCGCTCGGCGTCCTCTGCATGCTCTTTCTGGCCGGGGGCATGATGTTCGTGTCGGTGCTCATGGGACGGCGCTTGGGCCGGATGTTCCGCTTATGAACGGGCGTCCAAGCATGTATCCTGAGTTCTCGACGATGGTATGGCAGATACACCATGCCGCGGAGCGGCCATCGGTTGGCGGAAACGAAAGGCGTAACGGTATCCGGCTTACGGCCTCCGATCAGGACCAAATCCGTAAACCGTATTCCGCAAGCCGGAACGCCTATCGTTTCCGTATGCCGGATACCGATCCCGGCCGTTGCCGCAGACCCTGCTGAGGAAGGACTGGAAATGCCAACAGTGAAGATCGTCCATAAGAAAAAAAACCTGACCCTCGAAGCGGCGGTGGGCGAACTTCTGCGCGATGTGCTCATCCGCGGCAAGGCGGCGATCGCCTTCCCCTGCGGCGGGGAGGGGATCTGCGGCAAGTGCAAGGTACGGGTGGACGGCGGCGGCGATGTTCCCGAGGGGACGGAACTCGAGACCCTGGGCGCGGCCGATATCAAAAAAGGCGTCCGGCTGGCCTGCCGCGCGCGCGTGGCCGGCGACATGAGCGTGCGCATCATCGAACATACGATCGAGGAAAAGATACTTGAAGTCGGTTCGGAGCGCGGGGTGGAGTTCGATCCCTGCATCAAGGCCGGGGTGATCACGGTCCCCGAACCGACCCTGGCCGATCCGGTCCCGGACGCCGAACGCATTCTCCGCCTCACGGGTCGGTCGATCCGCGACCTGCGGCTCCTACAGAAACTGCCCGGCCTGGTCCGGGCCGACGGCGGCCGGCTTGAGATCGTATACAAAGGTGACACCATCATCGACCTGCGTGCTCCCGGCAAGGGCCTCTTCGGCGTGGCCGTTGACATCGGCACTACCACCGTGGCGGCGACGCTCGTGAACATGCAGAACGGCCGCCATATCCACAACGCCTCGATGAAGAACCCCCAGGAACCCTACGGCGGCGATGTGGTCTCCCGCATCCGCTACTGCACCGACAGCCCGGCCAGACTGGCCGAACTGGCGGGCGTGATCCGGGAGGGGATCAACACCCTGGTGGGCGAACTGTGCGCCAAGCAGGGGATCGGCCGCGATGAGATCTACGACCTCGTCGCGGTCGGCAACACGGTGATGAACCATCTCTTTCTGGCCGTCGATCCCGCCCCGATCGCCGTGGCCCCCTATGTGCCGGCCCACAAGCACGGCGTGGCCGTGAGCGCGGCCGCGGTCGGCATTGAACTGAACCCCCAGGGCGAGGTCTTCGCCGCGCCCAACATCGCCGGTTTCGTGGGTGGCGACACGGTGGCCGGCATCCTCGACGGCGGCCTCATGACCGCGGACAAGCCCCTGGTGCTGGTCGATATCGGCACCAACGGCGAGGTCGCCCTGGGCGATGCGCGCGGCATCACGGCCTGTTCCACGGCCGCCGGCCCGGCCTTCGAAGGTGTCAACATCCGTCACGGCATGCGCGCCGGCCGGGGGGCGATCGAACGCGTCCAGATCGATGCCGACGGTCGCGTCCAGGTCCGCACCATCGCCAATGAACCGGCCCGCGGCATCTGCGGTTCGGGGATCATCGATGTGGTGGCCGAAATGGTCCGGTGCGGCATCGTCGACGCCACCGGGCGCTTCCGCGAACCGGGGGAGATCGCCCCGGCCCTGGCCGGCCGCGTGCGCGTGGGCGCCGACGGTCAGCCCGAGTTCGAGATCGTCCCGGCCGGCGAAACGGCCATCGAGGAACCGATCACCGTTACCCAGAAGGATATCCGGGAGATCCAGCTGGCCAAGGCCGCGCTGGCCGCCGGCATACGCATCCTCCTCGAGAAAGCCGGCCTGACGGCCCGCGATGTGTCCGGCCTGCTTCTGGCCGGCGCGTTCGGCAATTACATCCGCAAGGAGGCGGCCCTCGGCATCGGGCTCTTCCCGGGCTTTGCCGCCGACCAGATCCGGTTCATCGGCAACGCCGCCGGGTACGGCGCGGTGATGATGCTCCTGTCGCGCCGGGAGCTCGCCCGCGCCGACGAACTCCGTGACAAATGCCGGTATATCGAAGTGGGCGCCCTGCCCGAATTCCAGGAGCGGTTCGTGGACGAAATGATGTTCCCCGGCCCCGCCGCGGTTTGACACAGCCAGGAGACGCACAATGCCGAACGCCATGACCCCCGCCCAGGCGATGGACCTTTTCCCGTATGACGCCGACCGCATCGCCCTGGCGCGCGCGCGCCAGCAGGCCGTGTGGGAGGGCCGCGAGCCCGACCGCCTGCCCATCCTCATTCACGGCACCCTGACGCCGGAACAGGAACAAGTCCCGTCCTTCAACCTCAAGGAGGGGTTCTACGACCCGGAAAAGATGTTCCTGACCCAGCTCAGGGGCATGATCGCCTGTGCCAACGGCGGCGGCGACGCCATCCCGTCCATGCGCGCCAACCTCGGGTGCGGCGTG
This sequence comes from Planctomycetota bacterium, assembly GCA_043820325.1. Classification (GTDB taxonomy): domain Bacteria; phylum Planctomycetota; class JBDREB01; order JBDREB01; family JBDREB01; genus JBDREB01. The sequence continues at coordinate 11,106 of JBDREB010000332.1, forward strand.
GTGCCCACCATGCTGGGGGTCCAGTCCCTGGTCTTCGACGACAAGATGCCCTGGGTCAGGGAACACCTCACCGACGAACAGATCATGCGCCTGGCCGTCCCCGACATCCGCCCGGCCGGCGACATCGCCCGCGCCGTCGATTACATGCGCCTCTTCCAGCAGTGGCTGGCCGGCCGGGGCCGGGTCTACTGCGCCGACATCCAGGGCCCGTTCGATACGGCCCACATCGCCTACGGCGATGCCATCTTCTACGCCATGTACGACAAGCCCGACCTGGTCCACCACCTCCTGCGCATGTCGACCCGGGCCATCATCGTCGCGCTGGAGGCCATGAAGGCCGTTAACGGCGAACGCCGCGGCGAGTCGTACCACTACAACGGACTCTACATGCCCACGGGCGGCATGAAATCGAGCGAAGACACCACCATGCTCATCGCGCCCGACCAGATCGAGGTGTTTTCCCTGCCCTACCTGGAGGAATGCCTGAACGCCGTGGAGGGGGGCTATGTCCACTACTGCGGCAAGAACGACGCCCTCTTCCGGTTCGTGATGGGCCGGCCCTGCGTGCGCGGCGTGAATTTCGGCAACCCGGACATGCATGTCTACGAGATGATCATGGAGACCTGCCTGGCGAAGGGCAAGGTCTATTACGGCAGCTGGCCCAAACGCGAGGACGAGAATACCTACCAGGCTTACTTCAAGCGCATCCTGGCGCCGCTCAAGGGCGTGCGGCGCGGCCTGGTCTTCGTGTGCGGCAGCGGGCTCTTTACGCGCAAGAACGGCAAACCATATACGGCGCCCGAAGTGGCCGCCCTGTGGTACGACCTGCAGAGCTGAGGGGAGCACCCATGTCCACCCTGACCCCGCGCGAACGGTCATCACCGCCCTGGAGCGCCGGCCCCTCACCGGGCGGGTGCCCCATTTCGAACTGGTCTTTTTCCTCACCATGGAGGTCTTCGGCAAGGTCCATCCCAGCCGGCGGCAGTACGGGCAGTGGGACCAGATGACCGAAAAGGAACGCGCGCTCCATCGCAATGAGATGGCCGACATCTATATCATGACCGCCGGGAAATACGGGCACGACGCCATTTTCCTCCACCCCAACCCGGGCCGCACCGACGAGGTGCGCAAACTGGTCGAACTGGTGCGCCAGAAGACCGGCGACAAATATTTCCTGATGATCCACGGCGACGCCACCTTTTCCGTGCCCAACGGCACCCAGCTGGCCGAGTTCGCCTACCGGCTGGTGGACGACCCGGCGGGCGTGCACGCCGAAGCGCGGCGCATGGTCGACAATGCCGTCACGCGGGCCGGGGAACTCCAGGGCTGCGGGCTGGACGGTTTCGCCCTGTGCTCCGACTACTGCTTCAACTCGGGCCCGTTCCTGAGCCCGGCCCAGTTTTCCGAGTTCGTCACCCCCTACCTGGCCGAGCTTATCGCCGCCGAACGCGCCATGGGCTATTACATCATCAAGCACACCGACGGCAATATCATGCCCATTCTCGACGACCTCGTCGGCGCCAAACCCCACGCGCTCCATTCCCTGGACCCCCAGGGCAGCGTCGACATCGCCGAGGTCAAACGGCGCGTGGGCGACAAAGTCTGCCTGATCGGCAATGTCTCCTGCTCGGCGCTCGACACGGGCACCGAGCATGATGTGATCGCCTCGGCCCGGTACTGCCTCGAGCACGGCATGCCCCGCGGCGGCTACATCTTTTCCACTTCCAACTGCATCTACACCGGCATGGACATCAGGCGGTACGACCTTATGCTCGATGTCTGGCGCAAGCACGGCAATTACCCGGCCGGCGGCGCGGCTGCGGCCTCCACCCCGAAAAAGAAGAAGGCGAAGTGAAGCCCCGTTCCCGTACAACCCGCCCGCCCCGCCGCAAGGGGGACCAGGCAACTTCCGTGGCGACATTGAAGGCTGCCGTGGCGGCGTTCATCGCCGCGCGGGACTGGCAGCAGTTCCACGCCCCCAAGAACATCGCCATGTCGATCGCCATCGAGGCGGCCGAACTCATGGAACACTTTCAATGGCTCACGACCGCGGAATCGGCTGAGGTGGTCAACGATCCTGCAACGATGCGGCAGGTACGCCACGAACTGGCCGATGTGGCGGGCTATGTCCTCGACATGGCCAATGTGCTCGATATCGATCTCGCCGAGGCGGTCGTGGAAAAGCTGGCCTTAAACGCTCAGAAATACCCTGTCGCGTTGTGCCGCGGGAGTGCGGTGAAGTATACGGAGTTGCATAATAAGGGTCGGAAAGTCGGAAGGTCGGAAAGTCGGAAAGCCGGATGGTCGGAAGAATGTAAAGCCGGAATGACGGAAGGTCGGAGAAGATATAAATACACGGATATCAGTAAACCAGAAAGGGCGCTGCCAAGGATATCCGAAAAACCTGGTGCGTACGCGGACCAGCCTGTACCTCAACGCTTTGAGGACCTGTGGATCTGGAAAAGTGCACGGGTCCTGTTACAACAGGCATATAAGGATTTCGGGAAGGGTACTCCCGGATATGATGACTGGGATTTCCGTAACCACATGCGCAAGACGGCGCTATCCATTCAAAATAATATAGCCGAAGGTTACGCACGCCGGGGCGATCCCGATTTCGCCCGGTTTCTGTCCATTGCGAAAGGGTCATGCGGCGAACTGCAAAGCATGTATTACACCGCGGAGGATCTTTCCTACATAACCGCCAAAGTGGCCGCCGAACGCCGAAATACGGCCGGGCAGTTGTCTGCCGGCATACATGGCTTCATCAAATATCTCAGGAATGCATAATGACAAGACCGGGCATGTCTTCATTCCGACTTTCCGACTTTTCCACCTTCCGGCTTTCCGACCTTCCGACTTTCCGACTGGTTTCGTCAGGTATCCGCCGATGATCTGGTACTACTACGCCGGCCTCTTCCTCTTCGGCCTGACGGCCGGCAGTTTCCTCAATGTGGTCATATACCGCCTGCCCAAGGGCAAGTCGCTGGTCCGGCCGGGGTCGTTCTGCCCCAAATGCCAGACGCACATCCAGTACTTCGACAATGTACCCATCCTGAGCTTCCTCATGCTGGGCGCCCGCTGCCGGGCCTGCAAGGCGCCCATTTCGTGGCGGTATCCCGCCGTGGAATTGCTGACCGGCCTTTTGTTCCTGTGGCTGGCCTACGACTTTCTCGCCTCCGGACTGCCGCTGCCCATATTGGGCGTCTACCTTTACCTGACCCTTGGGCTTATAGTCCTCTCGTTCGTGGATTACGACCTGGAGATCATACCCGACGAGATATCCCTGGTGGGCATCCCGGTCGCCCTGGTCCTCTCCATGGCGATCCCCGACCTGCACCGGGGCGTGCCGTTCCTGGACGGGCTTTTCGGGCATATGCCCGCGCCCCTGGCCGCCGGGATCTCATCCCTGGCCGGGATCGCCGCGGGCGGCGGGTCGCTCTGGTTCATCGGCGCCGTGGCGCGCGTGATCCTCAAAAAGGACGCCATGGGTTTCGGCGATGTCAAGCTGATGGCCATGGTGGGCGGTCTGCTGGGCTGGCTCAATATGGCGCTGGCGTTCTTCATTGCCTGCGGGATCGGGTCGGTGATCGGCATCATTATCATGATCCGTACGAAGAACCGCCGCATCCCGTTCGGCCCGTTCCTGGCCGCCGGGACCTTCCTAGTGATGCTCTACGGCAATGAGATCGTGTATTTCATCACCGATGTTTATCCGCGGTTCCTGCGCGGGGTCATGGGGATCGAATAACAAGACCGGACTTTGCCACAAAGGGAATCAGGGTGAAGAGAAGAAGATTTGCCACAAAGGGCACAAAGGGGATTAGGGTGCGGAGAAGATGTTTCGCCACGAAGTCACAAAGGTTTGATGGTTCCGAACAAAACCCAAATCCGGTTTTAACTTTGTGACTTGGTGTCTTAGTGGCAAATCCTCTTGATCTTGAATTTCTGCCACGAAGTCACGAAGGCACTAAGGTCTGAAGGTTTATATCCAAACCAAAACCAAGTCTTACCTTTGTGACCTTTGTGGCAAATATTCTTTATCGTTTTTCCCGTTCAACGCTTTTATCCGGCTTACCGAATTTTCGCCCGTTCTTCTAATGCTAATTGCTAAAGATGGGTATTGACATGACTCAACCAACCACTACATGTAGGTTTCAACCATAATGGCGATTAACATCCGTATAACCGGCTTTATGGGCGAAATGGCCAGTTCTTGCCATGTCTCTCATGCAACTATTACTTGTGTATGGTTGAGTCATGTCAATAGCCATC
>JBDREB010000333.1:0-2867 GCA_043820325.1 Planctomycetota bacterium
AAGCCGGAGGACAGGCTCGCCGGGGGATGACGGATGAAGAAGGTTGACTTGCATCAGCCTTATTCTTGTGCTGTCATTGCCCGACTTGATCGGGCAATCCAGATCTCCTATGATCGTTTCACTCGGGTAAAGTGTTACGAATAACGAAGTGGACAATGGGAACAGCCCTGACGGGCTTAACTACGAACAAATCCCCCTTTGTGTACTTTGTGGCTTCATGATGCGGAGTCGCACATCGCATGTCACAGGTCACAGGTCTGGAATCCATGACCTGAAACTTGCGACCTGTGACTTGAGACTCATATATCTTCCTCTGTGCCCTCTGTGGCAGTCTCAGATTTTACCGAGTTCCTGCCGGGCATGGTCTTGGATGGCGGGCTTGGGATTATCGCGGATGATGGTTGCATAGACTTCGCGGGCCCTGTCGGGCATGCCTTCGATCTTGTAATGGCCGGCAAGACGGGCGGCGGTCTCCCAGAAGAGATCGCTCCCGGCCTGGTCGGCGGGCAGGAGCGTCCGGGTCTTGAGCAGGACTTCTTCGGCGCGCTTGACTTCGCCGGTGTCGCGGTAGAGGGCGGCCAGGTCGAGGCCGATGCGGACCTGAACCGTGGGATCTGCCGTCAGGTTCGCGGCGCGACGCAGGTGCTCGATCCGCCGCTGTTTGACCAGGTCCCCCGGCATCTCCGCGTACCGCCGGGCCAGTTCCATGCGCAGGTCAAAGGCTTCGCGCTTGTTGCCGCGTTCTTCTTCACCCGTTGCGCGACGCTCCATGTCGCGCAATTGGAAGAAACCGGCCTTGTCGGTCTCCACCGGGTCGCCCACGAGGCGGCGGGCCAGGTCGTCGCGGCCGAGCATCTTCAGCCTGCGGGCCATATCCGGGGATGACCGCCCGGGCGCGGCCCGGAGCGTTTCGACCAGAGCTTCGATCGCAGGCATGAGGGCATCCACCACGGCGGGTTGTTCATGCTTGAGCTTGCCGATCTCATTGAACAGGCGGGCCGTGTCTTCGGCTGCATCCGGGCCAGCGCTTTTGGCGGCGACCTCCAATGCGCGGATGTATTCATGCACACCCTCACCTTTGCGGTCGCGGATCAGGTAGTAGTGCCCCAGTTCCGTGTACAGGGTGATGTTCGCCGGCTCAGCCGCGATCGCGGCCCGGTAGAACCCCTCCACCTGCGAGGCGAGGGTGACTGTGAGCTCGGCCACTCCGCCGGCCGCGACTTCCACGGCTTCGATGCCGGGGGTAAAGTTCGCACGCACAAGCCGCACCAGGTGCCGGCCGGCGGGCACGGCATCGGCCGCCAAAGGCGTTTTGCCGATCAGGGTGCCGTCGAGAAAAACGACTGGATTGCCCGATCAAGTCGGGCAATGACAAAGACAGAATCGGCCGGCAGTCAATGTTGACGGACTCGTAAAAAGTCAAATCCCCCGCTTCTGGAGGGACGCGCCATTCGACTTGGCTCATGGCCTTGAGCGGAGTCGAAAGGCTCCGTCGCGTCCATTCCTATTCCACCTATGGACGGCATCCCCGGCCACGACGGCGCGTGGCCCTCCAAGGTGGAACCGGACCTGCACAGGCGACTTTTTGCGATTTCATCAATGTTGCACCTTGTCATCCCCCGGCTTGACCGGGGGAACCAGTTCCCGTCCAAACGGTTACTTCTTCTCAAGGAAACTGAGGATCTGCGGGCGGGCGACACATGCATCTTGCCCACGCACTGGGTGTGATACCCGGCCGCAGCCAGTTCACCGGCCAGGTAATGCGGATAATCGAACCGGATGCCATCGCGGTAGCCCACCCGGCCGTGATGCTTGTGGGCCATGCCCGTGAGCAGGCCGGCGCGCGCCGCGATACAGCTCGGCACCGCGGTGTAAGCCTGCGTGAACCGGGTGCCGCCATGGGCGAGCTGGTCCAGGTGGGGTGTTTCCACCACCGGGTGGCCGGCCACACCGAGGCAGTCGCCCCGGAACTGGTCGGCCATGATCAGGAGGACATTGGGGCGGGATGGCATTAACAGCCTCCAATACGATGGTCGGAAAGTCCCTCCTTCGCCATGGCGCTACGGAGGGCAGGCTGCACGGTCGGAAGGTCGGAAAGTTTGAAAGGCGGACAAGGGGCGCAAGGGAGGGTCGACAGTCCACAGTCAACAGTCTTGGACCCGATCATACTCAGGCTTGCCGACCTTCCGACTTTCCGACATCCCCCTGCTACGCTTTCAGCGTCCGCTTGCGCTTGGGGCAGTCGTTCAGGTTGCAGCGGTCCTTGCTGTTCTTGCCGCTGAAGGAGCAGAGGTGGTAGATCACCGACTGGGTCGTGCGCCGCCCGCTCGTGACCTCCCCTTCGTTCACCTGCTTGACGCGGTAGAATTCGCAATCGAAATCGATCTTCGTTTCCTTGGTCATATCGTTTCTCCAAACCGTGGTTGTTCAATGAACCCGCAATGATTATATGCGGCCGGCCGGACTACGCAAGGGGAAAATGCGGGCCAGTCCCTGTTGGGGCGCATGGAAGATATTATTAAAAATGCTTATTGACTTAGCTCATAACTGCAGATTCCGGCATAGCCTTGTCATGACCACAGCGGGGGCATACGAAGCTGTCTGGCCACCTGAAGGTGGTCCTAACACGCTTCCCCGCCCACGAAAGCCCTCTGGAAAACTAAAAGCCTCGTATTGCTTGGCCATGTCCCCAATATACACGGTTATGAGCTAAGAGCCCCATAATAGAGCCTGTTGCACAAACATTTTCATCTGACCCAAACATGATAACAATGCTGGAACGATATTCAAGAAAAAAGTTACTATTCAGGTGCTGATATCTGGTGGAATCCCTTTGGTCAAGGCACCTATGGCATCCATGACCTTAC
>JBDREB010000334.1:0-3207 GCA_043820325.1 Planctomycetota bacterium
CGGAAGGGACATGATCTTCCGTCCGCATCCGGCGTTGCTCGTCGACGCCGGATCTTTCCATTGATACGGCTCCTCCTCGCGCCTTGGCTGCGGACGGAATCTCTATGTCGAAATGGATACTTTATTCATTTACGGGCACTATTATGGGACGGTGGTTCAATAGTCAAGCTCATTTTTTGGTTACTATTGTCTGCGTAGGTCCGCCAGGTCGGGTCCATCGGCCCGCACAGAAAAAGCGTGCTTTCCGGCCCGCGACGGATATAATGTCGGGCCACAATGTCTGAAGGCGCGTCCATGGACCGGATCGAACTCCTCGCCCCCGCCCGCACGGCCGATATCGGCATCGCGGCGATCGACTGCGGCGCCGACGCCGTCTACATCGGCGCGCCCCGCTTCGGCGCCCGGGCCGATGCCGGCAACACCCTGGCGGACATCACCCGGCTCATCGCCCACGCCCATACCTTCCGGGCCCGGATCTACGCCACCCTGAACACCCTGCTTACCGATGCGGAGTTGAAGGAAGCGGCGACCCTGGCCTGGGAGCTTCATCAGGCGGGCATCGACGGACTGATCATCCAGGACCCCGGCCTGCTGAAAGCCGGACTGCCCCCCCTGCCGCTCATCGCCAGTACCCAGATGCACAATGCAACACCGGCCAAGATCCAATTGCTCGAACAGGCCGGGTTCAACCGGGCGATTATCGCGCGCGAGCTGTCATTGGATGAGATCCGCGCCATCCGGCGGGCGACCCGGCTGGAACTGGAATGCTTCGTCCACGGCGCGGTGTGCGTGGGCATGAGCGGCCGGTGCCGGATGAGTTACGCCATCGGCGGCCGCAGCGGCAACCGCGGCCAATGCGCCCAGCCCTGCCGGAGGCCCTATGACCTGGTCACCGAGGCGGGCCGCACCGTGGTCTCTAAAAAACACCTCCTCTGCCTCAAGGACATGCGGCGGGTAGGTCAGATCGGCGCGCTCCTGGACGCGGGCGTGACCGCGTTCAAGATCGAGGGCCGGCTCAAGGACCAGGCCTATGTCATGAATAGCACGGCGTACTACCGCTCCGCGATCGACAAGGCCTTGAAGGAACGCGATCTCAAGCGCGCCTCCTCGGGGACCAGCCGGATCGATTTTGCGCCCGACCCGGCCAAGTCGTTCAACCGCGGGTTCACGCCCTATTTCATCCAGGGACGCGAGCGGAACATGGCCTCCCTCGACACGCCCAAGTCGCGCGGCGAGTTCCTGGGCCGGGTGGCCGCCCGGGGCAACGCCTACTTCCGGCTCGCCGGCGGCCCGGCCGTCCACAACGGCGACGGGCTCTGCTTCGTTGACAACCGGGGCAACCTGCGCGGCACACAGGTCAACCGGGTGGAGGACGGCCATATCCTGCCCGACACCATGGAGGGGATCATGATCGGCCAGGAGATCTACCGCAACCGCGACAACGAATTCCAGCGCAAGCTTGACAAAAGCCGCACCCGCCGCGCGATCGCGATCCGCATGACCCTCACGCCCGTGCGCGGCGGCCTGGTTCTCGATGTCGAGGATGAGGACGGCGTCCGCGGCCGGGCCGAGACCGCCTGCGCCACCGAACCCGCCCGCGACCCCGCCACGGCCGTGGCGGAACTCCGCCGGCACCTGGGCAAGACCGGCACGACCCCCTTTGAGCTCACGGACATGGTGGTGGCCGGTGAACCGGCCCCGGCCGTGCCCCCGTCGGTGCTGAACGCCCTGCGCCGCGAAGCCCTTGACGCGCTCCTGGCAGCGCGGACGGCCGGGCGCCCCGTATGGGAACCGGCCGCGCCCGTCACGCCCGCGCTCCCCGGCGCCGATCCGGGCGCCGTCCATTTGAACCGGGGCGCGCAGGCTTTTTATACCGAACGATCTATACCGTCCGAACCGGCCCCGGAAGCGGGTCTCCCCATGCTGGGCCGCGCGGTGATGTCGTGCAAGTACTGCATCCGGTACGAAATGGGCATGTGCCTCAGGGACGACAAGGACGCCGACACGGCCCCCCTCAGGCTCGTGGACGAGAACGGTCTCATCCTCCCCCTCCATTTCAACTGCACACCGTGCGAGATGGAAGTCCGGTTCGGGCAGAACGGCCCCGTATAAGCCTGACCAGGTAACGCCCGCAGACGGGATCGGTTACAACACCCCATTGACGCCCTTGTTCCAAGGAACCGAACATGCAGCTTGACCAGGATTTCATCACCCGCACCCGCGCCCGGATCGAGGCGGCCGTGATCCCCGCCATGGAACAGTACTATTTCCACGACGGTGTCTCGTTCGGCGACGATTTCCGGCCCGGCCTGAAGCACATGGAAAAGATCGTTTCGTATTATGATTATTACGCCTGCGGTCCTTCGATGGTCTACACCCCGCTCACGGCCGGGTGTCTATACGATGGGCTGGATGGGATGCACCGCAGGCAGGATCAATTTGTCCGGGCGGGTGACTTTTACCGGTCTTTCCTCGACCATGACTACCGGCTCATCCCGCTGGCCGATGAACGCACCAACCACGCCGGCCAGGCGTGCGAATACGGACTGGCCCTGCATTCGCTTTCGCCCCGGGGACGGTTCTACATCGTTGATGCAGTCGACCACGCCGACTTCGGCGCGTTCTCACCCGAGGAACTGGCCGTGATCGACCACGAACTGGACCTCATGGTGCCGGGCGATTGCCAGACCCCCGAGAACCGGACCGAGGGCAATGTCCGTATCCGCCTGCCGCTGGGGATCGTGCGCAAAAACGGCTTTGCCGCCGGGCTCTCCGCCCTGCGCGCCCTTAATACACCGCCCCATAATTAAGGGGCCAGATCTCAATCATCATAATGACCCGATTCCGGAACGCTGGTTCAAGCCGGATCTTGTTTGGTAGGGGCACGGCATGCCGTGCCCCTATCAATTGGACCCAAAACAAGCGTCGTCCCGGGCTGGATCTTCATCGACTCCGTCCACAAGCCGGCGCAAGCGAGGGCACGGCATGCCGTGCCCCTACAGCGGAAAAGAATGCCACGGTGGGACCGGCGCGCCCTCTTTTGGCCCCTTTATTGTGGGGCGGTGTACTTAGCTCATAACTGGCGCCTTCCGGCATAGCCTTGTCATGACCACAGCGGGGGCATACGAAGCTGTCTGGCCACCTGAGGGTGGTCCTAACACGCTTCCCCGCCCGCGAAAGCCCTCTGGAAAACTAAAAGCCTCGTAT
>JBDREB010000335.1:0-6159 GCA_043820325.1 Planctomycetota bacterium
CCATCACTCTGCACCGCACGCGAAATGGATAGGTTATTTATTTACGGGCACTAACCACCCAAACCGGCCTATGGTTGATTCACGCGCCTGGCTGACGCCAAAAAGTGCCAAAGCATTTTCCGCCGGGATCAGGAAATCTGCTGTTATTTATTACCGACGGGTCAAGCTCAATTACGCTTCCGGGACCACCCAGAACGGCTGCCAAGGTACCGTAAGGAATTATGTTTCCCCTGCCGGCCATTGCAAGCAAAAAGGGGACGGGTATCAGCGGGGTTACGGGCGGAACATGCGCACAATGGGATCGCGGGTGATGCCATAGGGCTGTGGCGTCCTGTTTCTGTGTCGAACAGGCGTTTGTCAGCGGATAAATGTGAAAATTGGTGGAACAATGTTCTGATTTTTTCCTTGCATTGGCATCCGGTGATATTATAATGGCGTTTTATGCATGCTCGAACGCGATTTATTGTGAAAGCGGCCGGGACTTTTTTCTTTGTCGGCCGCATTCCGGGGCCCGGCGGCACGATCGGTTCGGCGGCTGTGTACGGGCCCGCGTTCCTGATCCTGTACGCGGGCGTGCCGGCTTTCTGGTTCACGGCCGGAAGCGCCGCGGTCCTGGTCGCGGCCTTCGCTCTTTCGGTCTTTGTCGGTCGTCATGCGGAAGATGTGTTCGGCAAGTCCGATCCCAACTGTGTGGTGCTCGACGAGGTGGCCGGTGTGGCACTGACCCTGCTGTGGTTCCCCTATGTGGAACACCATCAATGGCAGGGTATTCTGGCCGCGTTCTTTCTGTTCCGGTTCTTTGATGTGTTCAAGCCCCTCGGGATCCGGCGCCTTGAGGCCGTTCCGCGGGGGTACGGCATTGTGCTGGACGACATAGGGGCCGCGCTGGCCGCCTGGATCCTGATTCAGGCTTCGCGGTTCCTGGTCCCGATGTGAGCCAAGGAGGTAGCATGGCCAAGCAGCCCTCGTCCCGCAAGGAGGTGCGCAAGGCATCGGTCCATACAACCCGGGCCACCGGTGCGCATACCCGTCCCGAGACGCGCAAGGGGGTCTGCTCCGCTTCGTCCGTCAAGAACACCCAGTCCGTAAAACGCCCCGCCGGCAATGCGGCCACCGGTGCGCGCGGGAGTGACACCGGCGCCCGCACCTCGCCCCAGCTGGTGAGCGGCCGCATCCGCGGCATGAGCATCACCTGGAAGTTCAGCCTGGTGATCTTTTTCATGATCGCCTTTTTCATGCTGGCCTTTGCGGCCGTGATCTACACGCAGGTCGAAAAGAACCTGGACCGCGAAAAGAAGATCGCCGGCATGCAGTTCTGCAACGCCCTCACCCCGCTGGCGGCCGTCTTTCTGCCCACCACCGGCGAGATGCCGCGGGCCACCATCGACCAGGTCGCCGTCGCCTTCAAGGAGTTGTACAAGATCGAGGGCATCGTGCATGTGGCCGTGACCGTGAAAAAAGGGGAGAAGGAGACCTGCCTGTCCGGGCCGGGCATGGACATGCAGAGCATATCCGGCCGCAGGGAAACCCTGGTCATCGACAGCAAGCAGTACCCGGACATCACCTTCTGCCCCGAGGGCCGCGTGGCGGGACGCAATGACGAGGTCTTCTGGTTTCAGAAATCGTTCAAATACCTCAACGATGATGTCAGTATCTACCTCATCCTGTCCCGGCAGAGCATCGCCGAGAGCCAGCAGCGGCTGGTGGCCCAGGTGGCGGGCATCGGCGCCGCGTTCGTACTGTTGGGTTTCTTTGTGGCCTTCATCTTCGCCTCCGTGGTGGTGAAGCCCATCAAACAGCTGGTGCATGACATGGCGATCGTTTCCAGCGGCCGCCTAGACCACCGCACCACCGCCCACTCGCGCGACGAGGTCGGCCTCCTGGCCAACACCTTGAACCTCATGACCAAGAGCCTGTGGGATGCGCGGGAACTCGAAAAGGAGAAACTGCTCCTCGACAGCGAGCTCACCGTGGCCTCCGACATCCAGGCGCGGCTGCTGCCCGACAAGACGCCCCAGATCGCCGGGTACCAGATCGTGCCCTTCTACCGGTCGGCCAAGGATGTGGGCGGCGATTATTACGACTTCATTCCCCTGGACCGCGACCACATGGGCATCGTGGTGGCCGATGTGTCCGGCAAGGGGATCATCGGTTCGCTGGTGATGAGCATCACGCGCACCGTGCTGCGCCTGGTCTCCCAGTCCCAGAATAACTTCTCCGCCGCCGACACCTTGAGCAAGACCAACCGGGTGATCGCCCAGGACATCCGGCGCGGCATGTTCGTGACCGCTTTCTATTTGATCCTGAACGCGCGCCAGCATGAGATCACCTTCTCCAGCGCCGGCCACAACCCCATGGTCATCTACCGCAGCGACAAGCGCAAGGTGGAGCTGGCCAACCCGAAGGGCATCGCCCTCGGCTTCAACAAGGGGCCCATTTTCGACAAGACCATCAAGGAGGAGAAACTGACGCTCGGTTCGGGCGACATGGTCGTGCTCTACACCGACGGCGTGGTCGAGGCCATGAACAACCAGAACAAGGAATACACCGAGGACCGGTTCTACAAGTTCACGCTGGAACACGCCCGGGAGTCGGTGGACGAGTATGTCAACGCCCTGGTCGCGGACCTCGACAGCCATCGCGGCAACGCCCCGCAAAGCGATGACATCACCATCGTGGCCATAAAGGTGGAGTGAGCCGATGCCCGAGGACATGAAACGGCGCCTGGTGATCCCCAACGACACGAAGTACCTCAATACCGTGCGCGACTTCGTGGTCGAGGTGGTCGCCAACAGCGCCTTCCCCAAGATCGACATGGGCCGCATCGTGCTCGCGGTGGACGAAGCGGTCACCAACATCATCGAACACGCCTATTCCAACAAGCGCGAGGGCGAGGTGGACATTCAGCTGGAGTTGCAGGCCAACGCCACCAAGTTCGAGGCGGTCATCCATGATTCCGGCATCCATTTCGATTCGGCCACGGTCCGTGCGCCCGATATGCAGAACCATGTCAACAAGGGGCGCAAGAACGGGCTGGGCATCTTCCTGATGCGCCAGATCATGGATATCGTGGAATACGAGTTTGAAGAGGGCGTTGTGAACCGTCTGCGCATGGTCAAATATGTAAATCCCGAGGACCGCGAAAAAGACGCCGGTCGTCACACGCGGCGGGATTGAGAGCAAGGAGAAGGGCATGCCCCAGGTGGAATTCTCGATCGAGCAGGAAGACATCAACCAGGTGCGGGTGATCCATATCAACGGCTACCTGGACGCCCATACCTTCCAGAAGCTGGACGATGTGATCATGGATGTGTTCAACGACGGCATCTACAAGCTCGCCATCAACCTGGAAAATGTGAATTACATCTCCAGCGCCGGCGCGGGCGTGTTCATCGGCGCCCACGGGCCGGCCCGCGAGAACAACGGCGACATCATCCTCGTGAATCCCACCGAGGGGGTCATGCGCATCTTTGAACTTCTGGGCATCACCCAGCTCTTCACCATCACCCGTAACATCAACGAGGCGGTGGCCAAATTCGCGGTTGTAAACCTCCCATGACCGCCGCACCGCCTGGATCCCGGTCGCACCGTGGTCCGGGGGGCGCCCGTCCGCTTCCGGAGGCCCAGTCCTGATGGGCGCCATCACCGTCCTGGATGAACGCCTCTGCAACCGGATCGCCGCGGGCGAGGTCGTGGAACGCCCCGCGGCCGCGATCAAGGAACTCATCGAGAACGCCCTGGACGCCGGCGCCACGCGGGTGATCGTGGAACTCCGGGACGGCGGCCTCGAAGCCATCCGCGTCACGGACAACGGCGGCGGGATCGCGGCCGGCGAACTGGACTTGGCCGTGGCCCGCCACGCCACCAGCAAGATCCGGACCGTGGCCGATCTCGACGCCATCGCCACGCTCGGGTTCCGCGGCGAAGCCCTGCCGAGCATCGCGGCCGTCTCCCGCTTCACGCTCGCCTCGCGTCCGGCCGGTGCGGCCGCGGGCGCCTGGCTGCGCCTCGAGGGCGGCACGCCCGCGGGCGGCGGCGTTTCGGGCATGGCGCCCGGGACCACGGTGGAGGCCGACAACCTGTTCTTCAACGCGCCGGCGCGGCGGAAATTCCTGAAGGCGGCGCCCACCGAACTGCGGTATGTCCTGGAGATCGTCAACCACCTGAGCCTGTCCCGGCCGGAGGTCGAGTTCCTGGTCCGCAACGGGGGGCACGAGGCTCTGCACTACCCGGCCTGCGCCGCGGTGGCCGACCGCCTCCTGCAGGTCTTCGGCCGTGATTTCAGCCGTAACATGTTCACGGCCGAGGCGGCCCAGGAGGACCACCGCCTGCGCGCTTACGGCGCCAAGCCGGCTCTGGCCCGCGGCAACAGCCGGGGGATCGTGAGTTTCATCAACGGCCGGTTCTTCCGCGGCCGCGAGGTCATGTCCGCGGTGCGCGAAGGCTACCGCCGCTACCTGCCGGCCGGCAAGTGGCCATTTGCCGTGCTCTTCCTGGAAGTGCCGCTCGACCGGGTGGATGTGAATGTCCATCCCCAGAAGACCGAGGTCCGCTTCCGCGAGCCGGGCCGCATCCATGCCCTCATCCGGAACGCCTTCAGCCGCGCCCTGAGCGACACGCCCGTGGCAGTGGCCTACCCCGCCGGGGGCGTTGAGCCGCCGTGGGCCGGCCGCCGTGGGCCGGCCGCACCCGCCGCGGTCCACGAGCCGTCCGCCGCGCTCTTTGAATTCCCGCCCCCGGCCGCCGGCCGGGAAGGGGCGCCGCGATCCGATTTCGGGCCCGCATCCGCCGCCCCGCCCGTTCGTCCCGCGGCGACCCCCGCGGGCCGCGCTTTCCAGGTCTACGACGCCTACATCGTGGAGGAGACCCCCGCGGGGATCATGGTCCACGACCAGCACGCCCTGCACGAGGGGCTCATGGAGATCCGGCTCCGCCGGGCGTTCGCGGCGCAGAAGTTCGCCGTGCAGGAGCTCCTCATCCCCGAGCAGATCGACCTGCCGCCCGCCGACCGGGCCCAGCTCCTTGAACTGGCCGGCGTGCTTCGGGAATGCGGGTTCGAGATCCAGCCTTTTTCCGGCAACACCGTGGTCTTCCACGCCGTGCCCGCGGTCTTCGACACCGCGCGCCTGGGGGCCTTTGTGGCCGATATCCTGGCGATCGAAGATGCCGCCACCGCCGATGCCGACGCGCACCGCGCCGTGATCCAGCGCATCATCAACCGCACCGCCTGCCACAGTTCCATCCGTGCCGGCCAGCGGCTCAAGCCGGAGGAGATATCCGAACTCCTCGCCGCCGCGCGCGCCGAGCCGGAATCGGGCTCCTGCGCCCACGGCCGGCCGGCCTCGTTCCTCATTCCCAAGGCCGACATCGAGCGCCGCTTCCAACGGAAATAAGGCCCGGGAAGGCCGCTGAAGGGTATATCATCATGATGGTTTTCCCGAATGTAAAGCGGATTTGTTAAAGGATGTTGCCATTATGACCAGCGTAGAAAAAGAGATCCTTGAATTCATCCGGGCGCTGAACACCTGCTGGACCAAAGGGGACCCGCAGAAATTGAGCGAATATTTTCATGAACGCATGGTCGCCATCACTCCGTCCGACCGGGACCGGCGCGAAGGCCGCAAAGCCTGCGTGGAAGGGTGGGCCGAATTCGCCCGTGGCGCGACCATCCACTCCTGGCTGGAACACGACCATAAGGTCCAGGTCTTCCAGGACACCGCCATTGTCACCTACTATTATGAGATCTCCTTTTCCATCAAAAGCCAGGGCATGGAATTCAGCGGCCGGGAGATGTTCACGCTCATCAAAGAGAACGGCCGCTGGTGGGTGGTGGCCGATCAATTCTCCTCCTGCCCGGAATGATCGTCCCGGCGCGGAGGCCGCATGACCGGTGAGATCATCCATATAAAGCAGGTCCGGACTTTTGAGAGGGCCGGCTTCGCGTTCACCTTCCCCGAGTTCGATGGCTGGGAAGTAACAGCGATCCAGAAAAAGACCCCGGACCTCTCCATCATCTTTATCAATTCAGATTTCCTGATCCCTATCCGTAACCGGGCATGTTTTTCGGAAAAAGGTTTGGCGCTTTTTCCGACCCACAGGTGATTGTGCGGGGAACATCCGGATGTCAACCGTGTAGGGGCGGGTTTGAAACCCGCCCTC
>JBDREB010000336.1:0-2854 GCA_043820325.1 Planctomycetota bacterium
AAAAGCATCTGGTGCATGACCATTCATCCTGAAGTCCGACCCCGGAAAGGATAGCCGCCGCAGCCCATTTGTCACGCGGAAAATGCGCCAAACCCGTTCCGGAAAACCATCAGTCCATCCCACAGGGATCAGGAAATCTGAGGTTATTTATTTACGGGCACTAATACGATAATGGTCGCAAAGTCGCACAGTCCCACAGTCGCAAGGGCCGGAGGTAAAGCAGCCAACCGTATGCCGTCAGCAGTTTCGCCGGGAGTTTACCCCGAGCCCGGCCTCGGGGTTTCCGTACGCCGTATACCGAGTTGAGAACGGGACGGGATATCAAAGGAAACGGGAACGGTTACGATACGGGCGATCCAATACGCGGCCATGGTAACGATGCCCATATCGATTTGCGGGGGCGGTAATGTTTCCGGAGGTAGACCGCGCGGCTTCTTCGGGATCATGCCGCACGCTGAAGCATGCGGCCTACCGGGGAGGAAATGAAGCGGGGCCAAGGTTGATTCGGCCTCGCCTTCACTTGAGCCTTGTGCGGGTCATCTTTCTTCAGTCGTCGGTTCAACCCGCATGCCCCATGACCGCCAGCAGGTCCTCGGCGCACCGCACCGCACCGGGGCCGGGGACGGCCACGCCGTGGGGACCATTTCGTCGGTGGCATGGGAATCGCTCCCTCCGGTGACCAGTACGCCCCGGGCCCGCCCGATCGCGGCGACACAGGCAATGTTCGCTTCCGTCCGGTTGGACGGGGTGTAGGCCTCGATGCCGATCGCGCCGAGGCCGAGGACCGCGTCGATGACCCCTTCCATGCGGTCGGGTGTATGGCTGTTCGCCGGGTGCGCCAGCACCGCGACGCCGCCGGCGCGGCGGATGACACCGATCGCCTCACCGGGAGTCGGGCACATGTGGTCCTTGACCTGGCGCGCGTCCGCCTCCTTGACATACTGCTGGGCGGCCGCCTCGGTGAACCCGCGGCGCTTCTGCATCCACTTCCAGGCCTGCTTCATGCCGATCCGCCCCCGCGGCCGGTGCGTCCGGCCCCAGGCGGCGAATTCCTCCGGGGATCCCAGGTGCCCGTCGGCGATCATCACCCGGAGCACGGAATCGAGGAAGTGTTGCCCCGCCGCCTGCTCGCGGTCGCAATAGGCGACGATGCCCGGGTCGGCCGGGTCGAACCCGTACCCCATGATGTGGAGATGTCCCAGGTCCGGATGGTCCGTGTCCAGCTCCACCCCCGTGACGACGCGGATGCCGTACGCGGCGGCCGCCTGGCCGAACACGGCATTGGCTTCGACCGCATCATGGTCCGTGGGCGCGATGATGCGCACCCCGGATCTCCGCATCACCGGCAACGCGGTCTCCGGGTCGTTGTACGCGTCGCTCGAGAAATGCGTATGGAAATGCAGGTCGCAGAACGCCGTTTCATTCTTCGTGGTCATCCACCCGGTCCTCCGTCTTCCGGCTTCTGTCTTCAATCTTCACTTGAACATTGAAAATCGAGAATTGAGCATTGTAAATTGTCCAGTTCTCTTCTCCCAAAGCGCCCAGTCCCCGGCGGCGCGTTCTTCCTCCGGCTTTCCGACTTTCCGACCCCTCGTGCCGTCAGCCGATCCGCCCCCGGTCATTCAACTTCCTTTGACCCGGCTCAACCGGTACACGACATCATTATCAGGGCACATGATCTCAACATACCCGCGCCCCTGTTCCCATGCTATTTCTTCGGCGAACCGCATGGCCACGGCTGCCGGATAGATGGCGGCAAAGGCCCTTGCACACATGCCGTCCGGTGTCCGCGGGCCGAGCACAAATGTCTGCCCCATGACGGAGCACTTGAACTTGTTTGCCACGATCTGAACCACTTCACACTTGATCTTGTAGTTCGCCATGTTTCACTCCTTGGGGCTCGTGCAGAAACAACTTGTACATTTCGCATGCGGTGCGATATTGACATTCGTCCACGGGCCGGGCCCGACAACGGCGATTGCGATGGGCCCGCAACCATTGCGACCCGCCGCCACCATGCCCCGCATGCCCGGAGGGGGCGGAAACGGCTTCGCGGAGCGAAAGGAAGCCAACTGCTTGGCTTCCGGCCGTTGGAGCGGGCATGAGCTGCGCGAATGCCCAGGGTACATTCGCCTCCCCCCGGCGTTGCTCGTCGTCGCCATATCTTTCCATTGATATGCCTCCTCCTCGCGCCTTGGCTGCGGACGGAATCTCTATGTCGAAATGTTCAACTTGTTTCTGCACGAGCCCTTACGCCGTCCGAACAATGGATGGGGACCCGTTTTTACCCGCAGGCACAAAACCGACCACCGCAATCTTACCGGGTGTCCGTGGTCAATGCAAGCGATTTCTTGGTATCCTGAGACCCACAGTCCCCTTTCCGGCCTTGAAATCGGGAACTTTTCCCCGCGCCCGGCCGTCCAATTGAACGGGTCAACCTTTTTACAGGAGACCGGCACATGTCGCATCCTTCCATGAAAGCGGTGGTTCTGGTGATACTGGGCCTCTGTGTCGCCGTCTCCGTCCCCTACCAGGCAGCCCAGGAACCCGCCGGCACGCCGGTTGCGGCGCCCGCCGCCGTCAGGGTGATCGATGAAGACCTATTGTGTCAGAAGATCGAAAAGGCCTACGCCGATGTCAAGGGCGCAGAAAACCTGCGGGGTGAAGATCTGCTTCCCCTCAAGGACAAGGTGTACGGCATATATGTGAAACGGCGTTACTATTCAGGTGCTGATATCTGGTGGAATCCCTTTGGTCAAGGCACCTATGGCATCCATGACCTTACCGGTCTGCTTGACGGTTGTCGAGATGATTGAGCGAATAAGGCAGAAGTTATCTGCGCCATGCTTGGAGC
>JBDREB010000337.1:0-9467 GCA_043820325.1 Planctomycetota bacterium
GTAGGGGCGGGTTTGAAACCCGCCCCTACACGGTTGACATCCGGATGTTCCCCGCACAATCACCTGTGGGTCGGAAAAAGCGCCAAACCTTTTTCCGAAAAACATGCCCGGTTACGGATAGGGATCAGGAAATCTGAATTGGCGGTGGGAACAGAAAAATAACGCTCAAACCTGCGCGTCAGGTTCCTTGAGGGCGAGGTGGCTGACCGTATTGAGGGCGACAAAGAGGGAGAGGGTGTAGGCATAGAAGAGCGCGGCGGTCAGGTAGGCTGACAACAGGAGGATCACGCCGAACACGGGTGACTGGGAGCCGGTGGAGCGGAGGAAATCGGCGGCCGCTTGGTAGTACTGGGCGGCCATGCCGGGCAGGGCGACCCGGACGAAGAGGTTCTCCATGGTGTAGACCGCGGCGGCCAGCACGGCCGATGTGATGATGCCGGCGATAAGGGCGGCCAGGCAGTTGACGGCCAGATGCGTTATCACCCGGGCCGGTTTCTTTTTGGTGAGTTGCAGGGCGGCCGTGCCGGGGGCCGACCCGCGCAGGCCTTCCAGCGCCACCAGGGGTTCGGCCAGCATAATGGCCGCATACAGGATCACCATGACCACTAAAAGCAGGAGCGCGCCGAGCAGGAGGGGGCAGAACATAATGGGGTAGAGGATGGGGATGAACCGACAGGCCATGAATCCCAGGGTCTCCAGGGCGCCGACGGCCACGACGGCCAGGAACACATACCCGGGGGCGGCGATGAAGTCGGCGGCATGCCGGGACAGGTAGGCGAAAGTGTCGGCGATGGTCATGTGTTTGCCGCCGGTCAGCCCCGTATGGTGGAGGCGGGTCAGGGTCCCGACGGCGATGCACAGGGCGATGATGCCGACGATGATCGCCATGCCGTTGAAACCGTAATGGATGACGAGGGCCATGATGGAGCGATCGCCGGTTTCCCGGGAGTCGAAGTAGGCGCCGAAGGTGAAGGAGGCATACCGGGGCATGGTCATGGCGATGAGGGTGGTGAAGATGATGACGGCCGCGGTCACGAGGGCGGGTAGGCGGGCGGCGACGGCTAAAGCCCGGGGCAGGTCGAGGATCGACCAGTGTTCGCGTTCGTCGTGGCCGACCGGGGCGGTGGCCGCGGTCGCCTGGGAATCGTCCTTGCGGCCCGGGGCGCCGTTCACGGGGGCGAGCAGGTCGGTGCCCCGGTCGTCGGCATTCCCGCCGGTTGTGTGTGCCGCGTTCATGCGCCGTTCCTTTTGCGGTGATCCGGGCAGGTTACGGCATTGGGCCGCTGAAGCCGGACGCAGGCGTTGCCGTGATCGTATTCGCAGGAATCGCACAGGAAACGGGGGTGTATCGGAACGAACAGGTAGCGGATGTCACGAAACAGATCCCGGAAATAGGACCGCAGGCGCGAAAGGGAGGGCATGGGGGCCGCCTTACCAGGCCTGTGCCCCTTTGACTTCCATGTCATCCACGATCAGGAGGGGGATCTCGTCGGGGTTCTCACGCTTGACGGTCTTGAACGCGGTGATCACCACTTCCTGGCGGTAGTATTTGCGGAAATCGATCACCGGCACCTTCCGCTTCTGGTCGTCCAGGATCTCCCGGGATTTGAGGTGGCAGATGATCTCGCCGCCCTTCTTGAGGACAAAGGAGGACCTGCGGCCGATGATGCGGCCGACATCGTCGATATACCCCGCGTAGGGTGAGTTGGCCGCGGAGGGGTCGTTCAGCTTTTCAATGTTTTCAGCCCGGGTGCGTTCGACAATGAGGTACATTTCCTTGAAACTGATGATGGCATCGATGTATTCCACGACCTTGTCGGCTTTTTCGATCAGGATGTCGGCCTCGGACTTGACGCGGTCGTTGGCGCTGGCGGCCTGGATCTCGCCGGCCTTCACCTTGGTGTCTTCCACATCCTTGCGGGTCTTCTCAAGTTCTTCCATGGTGGAGGTGTTGATCTTGATGCTGGTCTTGTAGACCCACAGCTGGCGGTTGAGTTCTTCGAGTTGCTTGCCTTCGGGGGTCTTGGACCAGCCGGTCTCGAAGAGGAAGTTCTGCACCTGGCCGTGGACATAGGCGTCGTTGCGCCGTTCGTCAACATTCTGCAGTTCGACCAGGTCGGTGTGGATGTACCCGCGCAGGGAGGCGGGCGGCACCAGCCGGTACCATTTGCCCTGCATCCCGGCGACGGTCACTTTTTCGTCCTTGTTCAGGTGGCCGATGACGGTGCCTTCGAACCGGGCGTCGTCGCGGACCACCACATCGTCGGCCGTGACCACGCCTTCGTTGCCGAGGAGTTCCACGAGATCCCCGTGGACCCAGGCACTGCCGGTGGAGGGAAAACCAATGGCCATCCAGCCGGCCTTGTCCTCATAGACGGTGACCGATTCACCCTTCTGCATGGTGATGATGATGCGGTACTTGTCCTTGTCGGGGCCGTAACGGACATTGGCGTTGGCCACGCGGATGGTCCCTTTGGTCCCTTCCGGTCCGGGTTGGGTGGTATCTGTGGTCCCGGTACTGTCTCCGGTCAGGTAGTCGGTCACCTCCTGAGCCAATGACCAACCGCCGGTGATCAGAAGGCCGGCACAGACAACGGACAACATTCTACCCACGAGTTCCTCCTTAAATGGTCAGAATGGTCATATTAGAGAACGCACATTCTAATTATATCCCTAACCCTATATTTGTCAAGGAAATATTTGCATTCACCCCGGTTCGCATTTAATGAGTTCGGTGCGGGGCGGCAATGCATTGGCCAGCCGTATCAATGCCGGTTCGACACTTGCCGCGTCCGGGATAGACCGCTGGCGGGTCGGGAGGGGGTTCTGTAGAAAAACCATGCCAACCCGCCGGTCTTTTTCATTTTTAACTTGAATTCCGCCCCTGGTCCGGTACAATTCGCCGGGTATGGTCCGGTATATTCCCAATGGGCCTGTTGGCTGTTCTTTGATAGAAATAAGCCGTACTAGATGGGGCGGTAGCGGTGCCTTGTAACCTGAAATCCGCTTTATGCAGGGTCGAAGCTTGTCCGAGGGTCTTCCGTTCTTTTGCCCCAGCGGGTCTGAACGCGTTGATGGTTGGACCCCGTATACTGGGCTGGATATAAACCTGGTCAGATCCTGACGGAAGCAGCCATACATATCCCGGCTTTAGGGATATGGGTCGTCTGGCCGGAGTGGGATGGTCCGTGAGGGTGGGGAGCGGTGATTCCAAGATGAGTGTACGGCTTATAATTTTTTAATAACGGCGGGATAGATGGCATACCTTGTTTTTGCGCGGAAATACCGGCCCCAGACATTCGATGCCGTGGTGGGGCAGGACCATGTGGTGGTGACCCTGCAGAACGCGATCCGCGAGAAGCGGGTGGCGCATGCCTACATGTTCGTGGGCCCCAAGGGCACGGGCAAAACATCCATGGCCCGCATCCTGGTCAAGGCCCTCAACTGCGCTTCCGGGCCCACGCCCACACCCTGCGGCACCTGCCCCCAGTGCGTGGATATCACCGCGGGGTCGGACATGGATGTGATCGAGATCGACGGCGCCTCCAACCGTGGGATCGATGATATCAAGGCCCTGCGCGAAAATGTGAAGTTCGCTCCCGCCCGCGCCCGGTTCAAGGTGTACATCATCGATGAAGTGCACATGCTTACGCCCGAGGCGAACAACGCCCTGCTCAAGACCCTTGAGGAACCGCCCGCGCATGTCAAGTTCATCTTCGCCACCACCGAACCGCACAAGGTCATTGCCACCGTTTTTTCCCGGTGCCAGCGGTTCGATTTCCGCCTGATCCCGTTCGACGGCATCCTGGGCCGCCTGAAGGACATCTGCGCCCGCGAAAAGCTCAAGGCCGACCCCGAGGTCCTGGCCGAGATCGCCCGTGCGGCGGAGGGCGGCATGCGCGATTCCCAGTCGATCCTGGACCAGGTGGTTTCCTACGGCATCGGTAATGTGACCGCCCGGGATGTCCGCCGCATCATCGGCAGTCTGGACGGTGAGGTGGTCCGGCGGCTGGGCGAGGCCGCCCTCACCGGCGATGCCGCCGCCACCCTGCGCCTGGTCAACGGGATCCTGGACGCGGGGGTCAACATCGGCGAGCTCACGGGGGGCATCCTGGTCTTTATACGCAACGCGATCATGTTCCGCCTGTGCGGTGAAAAGACCGACCTGCTGGCCGGGTCCAGCCCCGACGACCTAGCCGCCTTCAAGCGCGTCACCGCCGCGGCGGGGGTGGACCGGCTGCTGTTAACGGCCAAACTGCTCGAGGATTTCCTGGTCCGGAGCCGCGGGCTGGCGTGCGCGCGGATGCTTTTGGAACTCACGCTGGTGAATGTGCTCCGGGTCGAAAATTTTGTGGGCGTGGCCGAACTTCTGGAGCGGTCGGCCGCCGCGCTCCCGGCCGCGGAAAAAAAAACTGAATCCCCCGGCGCTGTCCCGGCTGCGGCCGCTCCGGCGGTGAAGGCCGCCGCGCCTGCCGCGGACGAGAACAACGACCGGCGGTTCTTCCGGCTGGTCACGCGTGAGAACAGCCTGCTGGGCGCCACCCTGCGGGCCTGGAACCTCGGCCTGAACCGGCGCGGGTCGGTGGTGGACCTGGATACGGCCGACGGCGTGCCCCTCGACCCGACCAGCCAGGCCCTCTTCCGCCAGCATCCGGAATGGAGTGCGGCTCTGCTCAAGGCCGCCCGCACGGTCTATGGTCCCGAGGTCACGGTGACCTGCGCTTTCCAGGCCCCGGCCGGCCGGGCCGGGACCAGCGCGGACGGGGAGGATGGCCCCCGCCCCGATCCGGATGACGAATTCGGGCCGGTGCGTCCCGAAAGTGTTTCGGAGATGGCCGAACGGGTCCGGCGCGATGAACCGGTGGTCGACCAGATCATCAACCTGTTCCACGGGAATGTCCTCAAGGTACGGGAGAAATAACCATGGTGCGCAATCTCGGCGGCAATATGAACCAGATGATGAAGGCGGCGCAGAAGATGCAGAAGGACATGCTCGCCGCGCAGGAGGCCCTCAAGGAACGGTTCGTCGAGGGCGAGGCGGGCGGCGGCATGGTCAAGGTGATCGTGAACGGCCAGAAGGAGGTCATCAAGATCGTCATCGCCGCCGATTTCGTGCTCAAGGAGATGGAAGACGAGGCGGATGTGCGCACGCTGGAGGAACTGGTCATCGCCGCGATCAGGAACGGCACCGAGAAGGCCCGGAAGCTGGCCGAGGAATCGATGGGCCAGGTCACGGGCGGTCTGAACCTGCCGGGGCTTTTTTGAGGTGAGCGAGCACACCCCCTCCGTCACCCGGCTGATCGACCACATCGCCAGGATGCCGGGCATCGGGCGCAAGTCGGCCGAACGACTGGCCTTTTATATCCTCAAACTGCCCAAGGATGAGGCCATGGAGCTGGCGTATGCGATCCGGGATGTGAAGAAGAACATCCGCCATTGCGCGGTCTGTTTCAACCTGGCCGAGGAGGAGCGGTGCCCGGTCTGCCGGGATGCCCGCCGCGATCCCAGCCTGCTCTGCGTGGTGGCCTGGCCCCGGGACCTGGCCATGGTGGAGGAGACGGGGACCTACCGCGGCCTCTACCATGTGCTGATGGGCGTCATCTCTCCCGTGGACGAGGTCCTGCCCGCTGATGTGCGCATCGCCGAACTGGTGACGCGCGTCCGGGCCGGGGGCGTGGCCGAGGTGATCATCTGCACCAATCCCACAGCCGAAGGGGATTTCACGGCGCAGTACATTTTGCGCGAGCTGGCCGGCCTGCCCGTGCGTGTGACCCGCATGGCCCGGGGGGTGCCCGCAGGCAGCGAGATCGAGTTTTCCGCGCAGGGCGTGATCGCCGAGGCGCTGGCCGGCCGCGTGGCGTTCACGGCGGGGGAATGAGCCGCATGGCCAGGATGGAACTCGGGCAGAACCTGCGCCAATCGCAGGAAATGCAGCTGCAGATCACGCCCCAGCAGATCATGGCGGCGAACCTGCTGCAGCTGCAGCAGATGTCGCTGGAGGCCCGCATCCAGCAGGAGCTGGAGGATAACCCCGCCCTCGAACTGGCCCCCCGCAACCGGGATAACGCCACCGCGCCCGGCGGGGAGACCGCCGAACCGGCCGAGGATGAACCGGAGGTCGACCCCTACCGCGAGCGAAGCGACGACCTCGACCGGCGCTATGTCGCCCCCGACGATGATGCCGACAAACAGCATATGATCGAGGCCACCCAGGCCCGGCGCAAGACGCTCGGGGAACATCTCCGCGAACAGCTCTGGGAACTGGCCTTTACGCCGGAGGAGATGGAGATCGCGGACATGATCATCATCAACCTCACGGCCGAAGGTTTTTTAGCTTTGGACGCCGAGGGGGTGCCGCTCATCTTCAAGGATCCCCGGTACACCGAGCCCGCCGTGCGGGCGGTGCTGGAGCAGATCCGCTCGTTCGATCCGCCCGGCATCGCCACCGCGACCCACCGCGAATCCCTGCTGGCCCAGCTGGACCGGCTGGAGGGTGACTACCCCGTCGCCCGGCGGATCCTGGAGGCGCATTACGACGACCTCCTGATGAACCGGATCCCCAAGATCGCGGTCGACACCGGCATCGGGATCGACGGGGTCAAGGACGCCATCGATGTCATCCGGCGCTTCCTCACCCCCGCCCCGGGCGCGGAATTCGCCATCGGGGAACCGCTCTATATCATACCCGATGTGGTGGTGTCGTTCGAGGACGGCCGGTTCGAGGTCCGCCTGAACAACGACATGGGCGACGGCGTGCGCATCTCGGGGGATTTCAAGCGCCGGTTGAAGGAGAGCGTGGGCGACCAGCGCGAATATTTCAAGGAACGGCTGGTCAGCGCTTCCATGCTCATCAAAGCCATCGAGCAGCGCCGCGAGACCCTGCTCAAGATCAGCCATGCCCTGGTGGAGGCCCAGCGCGAGTGGTTCGAGGACCGCCGTGCCTCCCCGGTGGGCATCACGCGATATGATATCGCCCGCGTCATCGGTGTGCACCATTCCACCGTCTCGCGCGGGGTGATGGACAAGTACATCCAGACCCCGCGCGGCATATTCCCGTTCAGCCATTTCTTCGGCGGCAGCCTGGATGTGCGGCGGGCCGGGTCCGTGGCCGTGGGTGCCGTCGAGGACGACGAAGCCTCCGTCAAGGAGATCAAGCGCGTCATGGACGAGATCCTCACCGGCGAGGACAAGCACCGGCCGCTTTCGGACAGCCGCATCCAACGCATGCTGGTGGAACGGACGGGCGTGATGATCGCGCGCCGCACCGTGGCCAAGTACCGCGAAAGCATGGGCGTTCTTTCCAGCAGCAAGCGGAAGCAGTACTGATGGACCGCCGCCCCCTGCCCCTGGCGCCCATCTTTCTGGAGAAGATCTGGGGCGGCACCCGCCTGGCCGGGCTTTTCCCGGCCAAGGGCGTGCCCGCCGGCCGTCCGGTGGGCGAATCGTGGGAAATTGCCGCGCGCCCCGATCATGCCTCCCCGGTCGCGGCCGGCCCTTACGCGGGGGCGACCCTCGCCGGACTCGTCGTGCGCTTCGGCCCCGTCCTCACGGGCACGCGCGGCCGCGCGGAAGGCGACGGGCGGTTCCCGCTCCTGGGCAAATTCATCGACGCGGCCGAAGACCTTTCGCTCCAGGTCCACCCGGACGACGCGTACGCCCTGGCGCGCACCGGCGACCTGGGCAAGATGGAGGCCTGGTATGTGATCGACGCCCGGCCCGGCGCCCGCATCGTCAAGGGGCTCCGGCCCGGATGCGGCCGCGACGATTTCAAACGGCTCCTCGCCGCGGGCCGGGTGGCCGAATGCCTGAACGCCTTTCCCGTCCAGGCCGGTGAAGTCGTCTTTCTGCCGCCGCGCACCCTGCACGCGATCGGCGCGGGACTGGTCCTCTATGAGATCCAGCAGAATTCGGATGTCACCTACCGGGCCTGGGACTGGGGCCGCACGGAACCCGACGGCCGGCCGCGGGCGCTCCATGTGGACCAGGTCCTGGAAGTGGCCGATCTCGCGCCGCCGGCCGCGAATACCGCGCCGCTCCCCCCGCCGGTACGGGGTCGCCCGCGCCTGCTGGTCGATTGCCGTTACTTCGTCTTTGAAGAACTCCGGCCCGCCGGTCCCGGGCTGGTCCGGGCGCCGGCCGACCGGTTCCTGGCCCTTACCGCGGTCCGTGGTGAAGGGCGGCTCGACGGCATGCCGGTGGCGGCCGGAAATTCGTTCTGCCTGCCCGCCGGATGCCGGGCCCGGCTTGAGCCGGGGCCCGACCTCGTGCTGCTGGCCGCCATGGTCCCGCCGCGGGTTGATTGGCTGGAAGAAGGGGTTTGAGCATGGCGATCCGCCTGCAGAAGTACCTGGCCGACTGCGGCGTGGCTTCCCGGCGCCGGAGCGAGGAACTGATCCGGACCGGCCGCGTGGCCATCAATGGCACGGTGGTGACCGTGCTGGGCACCCGGATCGATCCCGCTTGCGATGCCGTTGTCTGCGACGGCCGGCCGGTCCAGCCCGTGGCGCACCGGTACCTCATGCTGCATAAGCCCATCGGCTGCGTGACCACCAATGCCGACGAGCACGGCCGCCGGACGGTCTTTGACCTGGTCCCCGCCGGCATCAAGCTCATGGCCGTGGGCCGGCTCGACCGCGACACGGCCGGCCTGCTGCTTCTGACCAACGACGGTGAGTTCGCCAACCGCGTGGCCCATCCCCGCTTCGGCACCACCAAGACCTACGAGGTCGGCACGACCGAACTGCCCGTCGCGCCCCAGTTGGCCGCGCTCCGGGAGGGCGTCCTGGTCGAGGGGAGCCGCACCGGACCGGCCGAAGTGCGTCTCAAACGCGGGGCGACCCGGTTGGTGACCGAGATCATCGTGCACGAGGGCCGCAACCGCCAGGTCCGCCGCATGTTCGCGGCCGTGGGGTTGAATGTTATCGAACTGGTGCGGACCCGCGTCGGCCGCCTGGCCCTCGGCACCCTGGCCCCCGGCGCCTGGCGCGAACTCGACGACCGGGACCGGGAACTGGTCCTGGCCCCCGATTCGGTCCCGGTCAAGATCGAGCGCAAGCCCGCCCCCGCGGGTGAAGAGCGGCGGCCTGCCGCCGGGCGTGATCCGCGCCGGCCTGCCGGCGAGCGTGATCGGCGTCGCCCCGCAGACAGGCATGATCCGCGCCGGCCTTCTGATGGGCATGATCCGCGCCGGCCTGCTGGCGAGCGTGATCCGCGCCGGCCTGCCGGCGAGCGTGATCAGCGTCGCCCCGCGGACAGGCATGATCCGCGCCGGCCCGCTACCGGGCATGTACCGCGCCGGCCTGCCGCCGGCCGTGACCGCCGTCACAATTGACGGACTCGCAAAAAGGATCTTTGTCATGCTCCACAGGTCCCGGGACGGTCCTGCCGGTGGTAACCATGCTTCCTCGCAAGTCCTTGTAGCTGCGGGGCTTGACCCCGCCTCCGGATGGGCGACCGCAAGGGTCGCA
>JBDREB010000338.1:0-9449 GCA_043820325.1 Planctomycetota bacterium
TGCGACCCTTGCGGTCGCCCATCCGGAGGCGGGGACAAGCCCCGCAGCTACAAGAACTTGCGTGCACCGTGCGGGATACGACCGGTACGACCTTCCCGGGACGCATGGGACATGCAATACTGCTTTTTGCGAGTTCATCAAACATTGAATATCGGACACCGAATGTCGAATTGCGCGGCAAGGTGTTATGTCCAAACCCTTTGCGACCTTTGCGCCTTTGCGGTGAGTCTCCTCCTTGCCTTTAACCCAAACCCCCTTTGCGCCTTTGCAGTGAGATCCCCTTTTCTCCCCAAACCCATAAACTGAGCGGTGGCTCCGGTGTTACCGCTTGAACGGCATCCCGCCCCCGCCGAGCATCTTGCCCAGCCCCTTCATCCCGCCGGACATGAGCTTTTTCATCATCTTGCGCATTTCGTCGAAGTCCCGGACCAGGCGCGAGACATCGGCCGGCTTGGTGCCGCTGCCTTTGGCGATCCGTTCCCGGCGCCCCTTTCGGATGATGTCCGGGTCGAGCCGTTCGGCCTTGGTCATGGACTGGATCATGGCCTCGATGCGCACCACTTCCTTTTCGTCGAAATCCATGTTCTTAAGCTGTTTGCCCATGCCCGGGATCATCTTGAGGATGTCCTTCATGGGGCCCATTTTCTTCATCTGCTGGATCTGGGACATGAAGTCCTCAAGGGTGAACTCGGCCCGCGCCAGCTTTTCGGCCATGACCGCGGCCTGCTCCTGGTCGACCACCTTCTGGGCCTTCTCCACCAGGGAGACCACATCGCCCATGCCGAGGATGCGTGAGGCCATGCGGTCGGGGTGAAATTCCTCGATGGCGTCCAGGTGTTCGCCGCTGCAGATGTATTTGATGGGTTTGCCGGTGATGGTGCGCACGGAAAGGGCCGCGCCACCGCGGGCGTCGCCGTCGAGTTTGGTCAGGATCACGCCCGAGATCTCAAGCCGGCTGTTGAATTCGAAGGCGCTCTTCACCGCGTCCTGGCCGGTCATGGCGTCGCAGACCAGGATGATCTCGTGCGGCGTCACGCGCTTGCGGATGACCTCCAGCTCCTTCATGAGCTCGTCGTCCACATGGAGACGGCCCGAAGTGTCCAGGATCACCAGGTCGAGTCCCGCCGCCTTGGCCTGCTGGACGCCCATTTCGCAGATCCGGACCGGATCCTTGCGGTCGCCGGTGAAGACGGGCACGCCCGTCTGGGCGCCGAGCTTTTCGAGCTGTTCGATGGCCGCGGGCCGGCGCACATCGGCCGCCACCAGCATGGGCTTGCACTTGTATTTTTCCAAAAGCAGGCGCGCCAGCTTGCCGGAAGTGGTGGTCTTGCCCGAACCCTGCAGGCCGGCCATCATCACCACGGTGAGGCCGGGCTGCAGGTGGATGCCGCCGCCCCCGTCGCCCATGATGGCGATGAGTTCGTCGCTGACGATCTTCACGATCTGCTGGCCGGGGTTGACGCCCCTGACCTGGATCGCACCGACGGCGCGTTCTTCGACCTTCTGGATGAACTGCTTGACCACCTTGTAGGAGACATCCGCATCGAGCATGGCCAGGCGCACGCTCTTCATGCCCTCCTGGATGTTCTCGGCCGTAAGCACGCCGCGCGAACGGAACTTGTCCAGGACGGAGAGCAGGCCGATCGAGAGGGTGTCAAACACGCTCGATCCTCTCGATGCGGGCGCCGACCGCGGCGAGCTTGCGTTCCATGGTCACATACCCCCGGTCGAGGTGGTGGATATCGGAGATCTCCGTGCGACCCTCGGCCATGAGCCCCGCGACCACCAGCGCGGCGCTGGCGCGCAAATCGGAGGCGCGCACCTGCGTGCCCGACAGGGCCGGCACGCCGACGATGAAGGCAATGTTGCCCTCCTTGCGGATGATGGCGCCCATGCGGTTCAGTTCGCCGACATGCATGAACCGGTCGGGATAGACCTTCTCGATGATGGTGCTGTTCTTGGGCACCGTGGTCAGCAGGGCCATCAGCTGGGCCTGGAGGTCGGTGGGATAGCCCGGGTAGGGCAGGGTGGTGACATCGAGCGGCTCCACGGTCCTGGGCGGCCGCACGCGGCACCGGCCCGGGCCCCATTCAAAGCGCACCCCCGCCTCCTCGAGCTTGTCGATGACCGCGCCGAGGTGGAGCCGCGGCACATTTTCCACCGTAAGATCGTTGCCGGCCAGCGCGCCGATGACCAGGTAGGTGCCGGCCTCGATGCGGTCGGGGATCACCGTGAACTCGATATCGCGGTCCTCGTATTCCTTGACGCCCTCGATCATGATGCAGTGACTGCCCTCGCCCCGCACGGGCACGCCCAGTTCCTTGAGGAAGAGCGCCAGCTCCACGATCTCCGGCTCGCAGGCGGCGTGCTCGATGACCGTCTGCCCTTCGGCCGCGGTGGCGGCCATCATCACATTCGCGGTGGCCAGCACGCTCGACCCGTAGTTGCCGCCCAGGTAGATGTGGGCGCCCTTCATGTTGCCGCCCTCGGCGGTGATGAACCCGTGGTCCACGGCGATCCGCGCCCCGAGGGCGCGCAGCCCCTTCAAGTGCAGGTCCACGGGCCGGGGGCCGATCACGCACCCGCCGGGCAGGGCCACGCGCACGCGGCCGCGCTTGGCCAGGACCGGGCCCAGGAAGGCGATCGAGGCGCGCATGGTCTGGGCCACATCGTAGCCGATCTCCGTGCGGCCGGCGTCGGCGGTGGTGATGGTGACCGTGTCGCCGGCGTCGAACTGCACATCCATGCCCGCGGCCCGCAGGGCCTCGCCCATGTGGCGGATGTCGGCCAGGTCGGGCACATTATGCAGACGCACGCGCCGGTTGGCCATGATGGCCGCGGCCATGAGCGGCAGGGTGCCGTTCTTGGACCCGCCCACCCGGATGGTCCCCTTGAGGGGCGTGCGCCCCTCGATGATGAGCCTGCCGCCTTCAGCCATCCGATATCTCCTCAGAACCTAACGCGGACCCGGCCCGCCCGGCGCACACAACGCGGTCGATACCGGAATAATCGCGCACCACCCGCACCGGGCCATAGTTGCCGGCCGCCCGGATGAGCCCGGCCACGGCCGCGGCCTGCGTGTGGCCGACCTCCAGATAGAGCGCCCCGCCCGGCGCCAGGAACCGCCCGGCCGCCGTCACGCACCGTCGGATGAGATCCAGCCCGTCGGCGCCGCCGTCAAGGGCCGCGCGGGGCTCGTGGTCCCGCACCTCGGGATCCAATCCGGCCCATTCGCCCGTGGTCACATAGGGCAGGTTGGCGGTGATCACATCGAACCGTTCGGCCGGGTCGAGCGCGGCGCAGAGGTCGCTTGCCCTGAATTCCACGCGGCCGGCCACACCGTGGCGTTCGGCATTGCCCCGGGCCACGGCCAGGGCCGCCGGGGAGATGTCCAGGGCCACGGCCTGCGCCGCGCCGCCGGGCGTTTTAAGCAGGGCCGTGGTTATGCAGCCGCTGCCGGTGCCGATGTCGAGCAGGCGGAACGGGCGGGTGCGGTCCCGGAGCACCGTCTCCACCAGGATCTCCGTTTCGGGGCGCGGGATGAGGACCGCCGGGGTGACCGTGATCGCCAGCCCCATGAATTCCCGTTCCCCCGCCAGGTAGGCCGCGGGCACGCGCCGGCACCGGCCGTCCACCAGCGCACTGAACCGCGCCGCCGTCGCGGCGGGAACGATCGTGCCGCCGAAAGCCACCAGGCGCGCCCGGTCCCAGCCGAGGACATGGGCCATCAGGAACTCCCCCTCCGGCCGCGCGGGCCGCACGCCCGCGGCGTGCATACGCCGCCCGGCCAGGACCAGGAGGTCCCGGACCGAGACCGACTCAAGTCCGGCCGGCTTCATACTGTTCAAAGTACTGCTCCCGGTAATAGCGGTTCAGATGGCCGAGCAACGCGTCGAGCTCGCCGTTCATGAACGACTCCAGGTCGTAGATGGACACATTGATGCGGTGGTCCGTGACCCGGTTCTGGGGAAAATTGTAGGTGCGGATGCGCTCGTTGCGGTCGCCCGACCCGGTCAGGCTGCGCCGCAGGTCGCCGCGCTCCTGGTGGGCCCTGGCCTTGAGCCCCTCGAAGACCCGGACCTTCAGGACGCGCATGGCGCGTTCCTTGTTGCCGTGCTGGGATGTCCCGTCCTGGCAGGAAACCACGACGCCGGAGGGTTTGTGGGTGATCCGGATCGCGGACTCCACCTTGTTCACATTCTGCCCCCCCGGCCCGCTGGCGTGCATGGTCTCGATGATCAGGTCCTTGGGCTCGATGACCAGCTCGATGTCCTCGGCTTCGGGCATCACGGCCACGGTGGCGGCGGAGGTATGGATGCGGCCGCCCGCCTCGGTCACCGGCACGCGCTGCACCCGGTGCCCGCCGCTTTCGTACTGCAGGGCGGCATAGACGCCCCGGCCGGCCACGGAGAATACGATGTTCTTGTACCCCTTGAGGTCGCT
Source organism: Planctomycetota bacterium (assembly GCA_043820325.1). GTDB lineage: Bacteria > Planctomycetota > JBDREB01 > JBDREB01 > JBDREB01 > JBDREB01. Next base: position 4,444 of record JBDREB010000338.1, read on the forward strand.
CGTCCGGCTGTCGAAGACTTCGTACCGCCAGCGCTTCGTGCCGAAGTAGGCGGTGTACATGCGGAAGAGATCGGCCGCGAACAGGGATGCCTCGTCGCCGCCCGTGCCGGCGCGGATCTCCACGATGACCTTGTCGGCCATCGCGATTTCGTTGTACATGGCATCCTTGATCGCCTCGATATGGCGGGCGGCCTCAGCCTCCTTTTCCACCACGGCCTCGCGCGCCATGCCGGCCAGTTCCGGTTCGATGGCGGGATCCTCCAACATGACGCGGTCGGAGGCGGCCGCGGCGGCCGCGGCGCGGTAGGCATTGAAAGCGCCCATCACCTTCTGGAGGTCGCCGAATTCCCGCAGGTAGGACAGGTACTGGGGGTGGCGGATGATCTCGGGCGACGCGATCATCGCCTCGAGCTCAAGATGGCGGGCATGCATCTTCTCAAGCTGAACCAGAAAGCGTTCAGATACGGCCATGTATGCTCCGTCCCGTCCGGCCGCGGCCCGCGCGCGGGACCGCGGCCGCACCGCCCGCGGCGGCCGGCCGGGAACACCCGGGCCGGTCGCATACCGTGCGGCGGCCGGGAATTACTTTTTGTCCTGTGCGGCGGCCTTCTGGGCGTCCCAGCCCGCGAACCGGCGCTGGAACTTGTCCACGCGGCCGGAAGCGTCCATCAACCGCTTGGCGCCGGTGAAGAACGGGTGGCACTGCGAGCAGACGGCCACATTCACATCGGTCATGGTGGACATGACCTGGAAGGTCGCGCCGCAGGTGCATTTGGCTTCGAGCTTCTTGTACGCCGGATGAATGTCTTTCTGCATGGGTTTCCGTTCCTTATGTTCAGTCTTTTTCCTCTTCGTCGGCCTTCTTGTAACGGGCGATCACCTTCTGGGCAATCTCGCCGGGCACGACCTCGTAGTGCGAGAACCGCTTGGTAAAGGTGCCTTCGCCCCCGGTCACGGACCGGAGTTCGGTCGAATAGGTCAATAGTTCGGCGTCGGGAATGCTGGCTTTGATGATCTGCAGGTCGCCGGCCGTGTCCACCCCGAGCATGCGCCCCCGGCGGCCGTTGATGTCACCGGTGATGCCGCCCATGAACTGGGCCGGGATCATGATCTCCACCTCGGAAATGGGCTCCAGAAGCACGGGCCGGGATTTCATGAAGCCGTCCTTGAACGCCTTGCCGGCGGCCATCTTGAACGCCAGTTCGGAGGAGTCGACCTGGTGGTAGGACCCGAAGTAGAGCCGCACGCAGACATCCACCACGGGGAATCCGGCCAGCGCGCCCTTTTTGATGGATTCGATCAAGCCCTTCTCCACCGCGGGGATGTACTGGTTGGGGATCACGCCGCCCACGACCTCGTCACGGAATTCGAACCCCTTGCCCCGTTCCAGCGGTTCCATCTTGATGAAGACCTCGCCGTACTGCCCGCGGCCGCCGGTCTGCTTCTTGTGCTTGTGGCTCACATCGGCGCGGCCGGTGATCGTTTCCTTGTAGGCGATCTTGGGCGACTTGGTCTCGACCTCGATGTGGAACCGTTTCTTCAGGCGGGAAAGGATCGATTCCAGGTGCAGGTTGCCCATGCCCTTGATCACCATCTCCCCCGTCTCCTCGTTCACTTCCATGCGGAAGAGCGGGTCCTCGATGGCGAACGCCTTCAGGTCCTGGCCGATCTTCTGCTCGTCGCCGCGCTTGATGGTGAACACCGCCAGGGCGAACATCGGCAGCGGGAACTCAAGCGGCGCGAAAGTGAGGCCGGTCGCCCCTTCCAGGAGGGTGTCACCGAGCTTGAAATCGTCGATCTTGGCCACGGCGATGATATCGCCCGGAATGGCGCCGGCCGCCGGCTGCTGCGTGCCGCCCTGGATGCTGAAGAGCTGGGTCAGGTGGACGGGCTTGCGGCTGCCGTTGAAATTCACCAGCAGGCCTTCCCTGGCCGTGCCGCTGAAAACCCGGATGAAACTGAGTTTGCCCACATACGGGTCGGTCAGGATCTTGAACACGCGGCCCCGGAACGGCTTGTCGGCCCCCACCTCGAACGCCACCGTTTCCGGCGCGGCCCCTTCTTCGGCCGCGGCCTTAAAGAGCGGCGGTACCGGGCCTTCGCCGGGCGCGCTCCCGAAATCGGCGATGAAGTCCATCAGTTCCTTCACGCCTAGGTCCTTGGACGCCGCGGTAAAGAGGACGGGTACCACCTTGCGCGCGGCGATCCCCTGCTTGAGGAGCGGGATGATCTCGCTCATCTCGATCTTTTCGTCGTTCAGGTACCGTTCGAGAAGTTTCTCGTCACCCTCGACGATCGCGTCAAAGACCGCGCTGCGATGCTCCTCGGCGTCGTCCGGGATCTTGACCGAGCGGTCCAGGAGGGTCACCACCGAGGCGAATTCCAGGCCGCCGGCGTTGGGGACATTCACCGGCACGCACTTGGGGCTCAGGCTCGCCTTGATCTTGCCCAGGATCTCGCCGGCCTCGACGAACTCGCTGTCCGTCTTGTTCACCACGATGATCGCGGGCAGGCGGTGCTTCTGGATGTATTCCCATGACTTGCGGGTGTTGACCTGCACCCCGCTGTGGGCGTCGATCACGAGCAGGGCGAAATCGACGGCCGTGTAGGCGGCGATGGTGTCACCGAAGAAATCGGTATACCCGGGCGTGTCGATCAGGTTGAACCGGCGGCCTTTGTGGACGCAGTTCAGGACCGCGCCGGAGATGGAAACATGGCGTTCCCGTTCCTCCTCGGTGTAATCGGAAATGGAAGTGCCGTCCACCACATTGCCCAGCCGGGCCACCGCGCCGGCCTTGAACAGGATATGGTCTGCGAGCGTGGTTTTACCGCATTTGCCGTGGCCCACGATGGCGAAAGTCCGGTTGTCCTGCATAGCGCGATCTGCCATGTCCGCTACCCTTCGAAGAAGACATACACAACTGGATCCGAAAAGGCGCCATATTATAAGCGATCACCATGAGTTGCAAGCAAATTCCCGACTTAATATAAGGGAACAGCAACCACGGATCTCACGGATTGCACAGATTATTGATTGGGAAAGATATCAGTAACCACAGGCCCACCACACGGATTATTGTTCGGATGGGAGAAGGACGCACCGCCAAGGCGCAAAAGCCTGCCCTCCGGCTTGACCGGACGGGTTCGCAAAGGGTTATTGTTCCGGATCAGGAAATGCCAGGATGCCACAAAGTTCACAAAGGACACAAAGGAAGACAAGTTATGGTTATGCCCCGGATCGAAAACGCCCAGTCCCGGCGGCGCGCTCCTCTGGCCCTTGCGACTGAGGGACTTTGCGACCCTTGCGACCCATCTTCCAATCGACATTCGAAATCTGGTGTTCGATATTCTCCCCCGCCCTCCGTTGAACATTGTAAATTGACGGACTCGCAAAAAGTCAATTCCCCCTCTTTTGGAGGGACGCGCCATTCGACTTGGCTCATGGCCTTGAGCGGAGTCGAAAGGCTCAGTCGCGTCCATTTTTGTTCCTCCTATGAACGGCATCCCCGGCCACGACAGAGCGTGGCCCTCCAAGGTGGAATCGGACCCTTGAAAACGACTTTTTGCGACTCCGTCAAATTGAGAATTGAACATTGAAAATTGCGCGGTTTTCCGCCGGTATTCACCGCCCCCGTCCCCCCGCGATCGCGGCCAGCTCCGCATCGTAGATGGGCGCCAGCCGGTCCCACCCGAAGCGGGCCCGCATCATGTCGGCCGCCGGCGGCGCGGCATCGGCCAGGGTGTTCGCCCCGGCCAGGACGGCGTAATCGCGGATCGCGGCCGCCAGGCCGGAGACCGTACCGTCATAGAAGTATCTGGGACTGCCGCCGGGCGCGCCGGGGCCGAACACCTCGGGGTAGGCCAGCCGCATGGGAAGGAGCGGGATCGCCCCGGCGGCCGCCGCTTCCACTGCGCTCAGGCCGAAGAATTCATGGTCGGCGGTGGAGACGAAGATATCGGCCGCGGTCAGGGCGGCCTCATACTCCGCCCGCGACGCCAGGTAGCCCCAGCGATCGATGCAGTCGGCGAACTCGGTCCGGGCCGCATCGAAGACCTCCGGCCGATCACGGAAAGACTGGCCCACCACATCCAGCCGGAAAACGGCCCCCTGCCGCCGCGCACCGCGGAGGGCGGCAAAGAAGTCGTCGGGGTTCTTGTCGTGCTCCCAGCGGGCCGCCCACAGGATGCGCAGGGGTCCGGCCGGTCGCCCGGTCCGCCGCGGCAGTTGCCCGATGCCCGGGTGGCGCGCCACGCTCCGGCCCCGGACCCGGGCGACCTCTTCCAGGGGCTGGAAATCGGCCATGCCGCGCAAAAACGGCGCCAGCGCCTCGTAAAAGGCGTCCAGGTGGTAGAGCGAATTGAACCAGACCCGGCCAGCGGCGCAGGCGGAGAGGAAATTGATCATCGCATAGTGGTAATCCCGCTCGTCCGGGTGCCGGACCGGGTAGGTAAGCTGGTTTTCGTGGAAATAGATCACCGCGGGAAGGTCCCGCACCGCGGCCGGCGCCAACCCCCGGAACTCGGCCAGGTTCAGCATGTCGGAACAGAAGATAATGTCCCACCGTTCCCCGGCCGCCGCGCGTTCCGCGGTCATGCCCGCCAGGGTCAGGGCGGCATGATGCATCCGCCACTTCCACTTGAAGGCCGGCAGGCCCAGGATGGTCCATTGGTGGCCGCTGACCGATGACCAGCCGTCCAGGAAGGCTTTGTGACTGCCGCCGTGGTAGGGTTCAAGGGCTAATATACGCATGGCTGACCCATCAATACATGGTCACAAAGGTCGCACAGTCGCCCCGAGCCGTCCAAAGCGACAAGGGTCGCAAAGTCGAGGTGGTCGCAAGGCGGATTCCTTTATTACTTGAGCATTGAGCCTGTTGCGCAATCATTTTCATCAGACCTCCAGTACACTGCCGCCCATAAAAGCCGGATAAAAAGTGCGCGCTGGTACAAAATGGCGCCATTTTTGTAGTGACAAGCTCACTTTTCCAACGAGATCGGTGACACCG
>JBDREB010000339.1:0-19074 GCA_043820325.1 Planctomycetota bacterium
CTGCGACCCTTGCGGTCGCCCATCCGGAGGCGGGGTCAAGCCCCGCAGCTACAAGGACTTGCGAGGAAGCATGGTTACCACCGGCAGGACCGTCCCGGGACCTGTGGAGCATGACAAAGATCCTTTTTGCGAGTCCGTCAAACATGCTGTGCCAGGAACGCCCGGGTCTGTTCCAGCCCGGGAATGCCCCGCCGCCCGCCCAGGGCGGTGCACTTCAGGGCGGAGACGGCGCCGGCAAAACGGGCCGTCTCCCGCAGGTCGAGCCCCTGGAGCAGGCCGCTGACATAGGCGCCGTGGAAGACATCGCCCGCGCCGGTGGTGTCGACCACCTGCACGGGGAAGGCCGCCGTTTCGAACAACTCCGTGCGCGTCACCGTCAGCGATCCGCGTCTGCCCTCGGTCTGGACCACCACGCGCGGGCCCAGGTCGAGCAGGGCGCGGCAGGCGCCGGTCCGGTCGGTGTTCCCTGTGAACCGGCGGGCGAAATGCTCCGAGCCGATCAGGATGTCGGTGACGGCGATGATCGCGCCCATCCGGTGCATGATCGTCGTCTGGTAGGGGCTGGCGTCCAGGACCACCTCCCCGCCCGCGGCGTGCACACAGGCCGCGGCCTGCAGGGCGGCATCCGTGTGGTACCCGTCGATGAGGAGGTAGCGGGTCCGGCTGACATGATCCCGGTCCAGTTCGGCCGGGGTGACGGGGTGGTCGGCGAATTCCCGCAGGGGGGCGAAGACCCGCTCGCCGGTCTCGGCGTGGACGAAAACGAGAACCACCTGGCCGTCGGGGCCGGGCCGGACCACCAGGCCGCGAGTGTCCACGCCCTCCCGCTCGAGGCCCTCGCGCTTGAACCGGCCCATGGCATCGCTGCCGGCCGTGCCGATGAAGCCGGCCCGGCAGCCGAGGCGGGCGGCGGCCACCATGGCCGTGGCGGCCATGCCGCCGCCGTCGAGCTCAAAGGCGTGGAGGACCGTGTTCTCGGTCTGGGACCAGTGCGGGAGGTCGCGCATGCGCTGGAGGACATCCACCGTGGCGACGCCGAGGCCGATCACTTGCAGGGGATCCATCGCGGTCCCTTCAGAAGAAACACCTGTCATTATAGGGCTTGGGTCGGTCCCTGTCAAGTCCAAACCATCGCCCGGGAATTCGATTGATTCCCGGCCCCGGGCGGGTAGAATGAAGCGGTCTCTGATGTGCTCCCTTTGATCCGGGGTCGATGATGCGGTCGTGGTCCCTGCTGCTGTGCGCCGCCGCGGCGCTGGCCGCCCCCGGCGGAGGCCAGGAGCCGGTGACGGTCCCGGCCGGACGCAAGGCGCGGCTGGAAATGGCCCCGGCCGCCGCGGCAGCGGTCCGGTTTGCCGACGGGACGGAAAAGGTCCTCACTGCCGGCGATGGGGCCGTGCTCTGGGTGCTGGGGGACCGTCTGGTGATGGTGGCCGGCGGCCGGATCGTGGGCGAGGCGCTGCGCGGTACGGGGGATGCGGAAGTCGTCCCGGCCGGCACCGTCACCCTGCTCCCGCCCGTGCAGTTTTTTGATGATCTCATGCGTGAAGGGGATCCCCGCCTGGCCGTGGCCGCGGGGAAGTGGACCATCGGCGCGGTCGGCGGCGCGGACCCGTTCCGCCTCCTGGCGCGGGGACCGGGGACGGCCCGATTCGGCGAGGGAACATGGGCCGATTATTACGCGGCCGCGGCCGTGCGCTGTCCCGCCGACGGCAGCCGGGCGGGGATCATGATCGGCGGCTTGGAATTCACCATCGCCGCGGGCGCGGTCGAACTGGCCGGTGACGCGGCCGTTGCCGGCCGCCGCCCGGCGCCGGTCCGGCCCGGGGACTGGTACGCGCTTAAACTGGCCTGCGCCGGCGGCCGCGTGGGCGCATGGCTCGACGGCAATCCCTGCTTTGAAGCCGCCACCACGGCCTGGCATGCCGGCCGGCCGGGACTGACGGCCTCCGGGGCGGCGGCGTTCGACGATCTGCGGGCCGTGGAACTGCCGGTCGCGCCGGGCGGTGACCCCCTGGCCTGGGCCGCGGCCGACGGCCGGAGTTTCCGGACCGGCACGCGCGATCGCGCCACCGTGCCTTCCACCACCCGCTGGGTCGGCGGCCCGTGCACCTGGTACGAACGCAACGGCCATTTCATCGCCCGGGCGCCTTATTTCCGCGAGGCGGAGGTGGAGGTCGCTCCCGGCGCGGGGCGTATCGCCGCCATCGCCATCCTGTGCGATCCGGACCGTCCGGATGCCACCGGATACCGGGCCGCCTTCGAAGGGGACGGGGTCGACCTGAGCCGTGAAGGCGTGCCGGTCCTGCACCGGACCATGCCGGCCGACGCGGCGGGCGCCGTTCTCCGGTTCGGGTGCCGGGATGGCCGGGTCTATTGCCGGTCGGGCGCCACGGAAGTTTTCAGTCAGCCGGCCGGTGAGTTGCCGGCTGGGACGGGGGTGGCCCTGGCCGGCCGCGGATGGATCGACTTGGGCCTGGTGGAGGTCGGTTCGCCCCGGTATTTCGACCACACATTCCAGCGCGCGCCCGTGGACTGGAACGCGCCGGCGGGGGATTGGGCCGTGCGTTCCATGTGGGCATGTATGCCGCAGGCGACCTGGTTCGCGCCCGACGGGCGGTGGCCGCAGCGGCTTTCGGTCCTGCGCTTCAAACGGGCGCTGGGCGGGGACGGGTTCGTCGAATACAGCACGGCCGCACGCATGCTCGATGACCAGACCCCGTATTACAATTACCCCTGGAACATGCTGATGTGCCTCTCCCCCGACCCGGCCGACCCGTTCGCCGGTCTCACGGTGCTCTTTGGCGGGCCCGACCTGGGGCTCCGGGTCTTTCAGGCCGGGCGCCAGGTGGCCGCCGACCGGCTCGACAGCCTGCGCACGGGCCGGGGGCCGCGCCAGCCGTTCTGGTTCATCAAGAAGACGCTGCACGAGGTCTGGTACAAGCTGGCGGTCCAGCGTTCCGGGGGCCGCGTGACCGTGCGTTTGAATGACCGCCCGGTCCTGGAGTGTGACACCGGCCCTACCGGCCGGGCGTACCTGTTCTTCGCCGCCCTGGACGGCGGATGCATGCTCGGCCGGGTGCGGGTATCGACCGAATTGGGCGGCGCGTGCGCGGCTGAACCCCTGCCCGAACTGGTACCGGGGGCGCTGGTCGCGGCCGAGCAGATCGTTTACGCCGGCCTCGACGAACTGCTGGCATCGGTCCGGATGCTGGCGGGCGGCATTCCCGTTGATCTGCCCAATGGGGCCGCGGCCGAGTGGGGGCGTACCTGGCGGTCCGGTTACGCGGAACTCATGGGTGCGGCCTACCAGGGGAGCGGGTTTTCCGATGGGCCGGGCTTTCCCGACCGGATGGGCGGCCCGGACGGCGTGCGTGTGTTCTACCAGGGGGCCCGCGATGGATCCCTGCGTGTGGTCCGGCCCGGGGTGGGCGGGCTGGGCGCGTTCGTACTTTCGGAGATGCCGTTCCGCACGGCTGAATTCCCGGTGCTCCGTTTCGATTACCGCCTGCCGCCGGGAACAGGGCTCGGCCTCATGGCCTGGACCGTCGGCGCGGCGCAGTTTTATGAATTGCATAACGGTGGCTGGGAGAGCGATGGCATACTGACGGCCGACGGAGCCTGGCACACGGCGGAGATACCCCTTGAACGGCTGGGCGTCAAGGACGCGGTCATCCGCCAGTTGGCCTTCTGCGATCCCAACTGGCAGTCGGGCACGCGGGGGACCTGGTACGAGATCGACAATTGGGCCCTGGTGCCGGCGATCGATCCCGCCCGCGCCGGGACGGCCGGAGGCGTGACATGGACCTGCGCCGCGGCCGAGGGCGCCACCGTGCTCACCGGCCGGGCCGCCGGCCGCGCGGTGAAACTGCCCGTGATCGCCCGGCCCGGTTTCCGGCCGGGACTGCCGGTCCCGCCGGCGACCGGGGACCCGGTGGTGCGGATCCGGTATCCCGCCACGCTGGTCGGCGGGGATTTCAGCGAGCCGGACGGTTACGGCGAGACCGGCAACCGCGGCGGGTTAGTCGTATACGCCCGGCCCGGCGGGCCAAGTGTGAACGGGCGCATCCTCAATGTGGAACAGGCCGATTTCAACAATTGGGAGAACTACCTCTACCTGCGCCGCATGCCTTTCAGCGTGGACGCGTTCCCGCTCCTCACCATCCGGTACCGGCCCGTGACCGCGGAGTGGTGGCTCGGGTGCAACCTGCGCAACGAGGTTTACGGCATCTTCGATGACAACAACCACCTGGGCCGCGAACTGAAGGAGGACCGCGCGGGGTGCGCGCCGGACGGTCAGTGGCATGTGGTCACCCTTGACCTGCGGCAGGCCCTGGGACGCTACTGCCGGCTGGGCGAGGACCCCCTGATCGTCCAACAGCTGTTCCTCTCCGGCGGGTCATGGGGGGCGGCGGGCTGCCTGCGGTACGAGATCGATTATTACGATGTGTATTCCCCCCGGACCGACCGGGTACGCGCGGAATGGACCCCGGCGGAGGGGGCGGTCTTTACCTGGTGCGCCGACCGGAACGCGGCGACCGACCCGGGCGATGCCAACCGCACGGCGGCAGCGGCGGCCGATATCACAGGGCTCACGCCGGGTGCCTGGTGGTTCCACCTGCGGACGATCGATGCCGGCGGCGGGGCGACGGTCGTGCATCAGCCTTTCACGGTTGAATAGGGGTGCCGGAATGATCGTCACGCGTCTCAAGGGCGGCCTGGGCAACCAGATGTTCCAGTACGCGGTCGGCCGCCACCTGGCCCACATCCACGGGACCGCCCTCAAGTTCGACCTTACCAAGTACGCTGACGATCCTCAGCGCACCTATGATCTGCATGTGTTCAACATCGCCGCGGCCGAAGCTGCATCGGAAGATATCCGCTCCCTCTGCACCCGCGGCGCGAGATGGCCCGCCCGGCTTATGGCCCGGCTGGCAGGGCGGCGGCTGACATATTTCCGGGAGACATCGAAACAGTTCGATCCCGCGATCCTGCAATTGCCGGACGATGTCTATCTCGAAGGCTACTGGCAGAGCGAACTCTACTTCCGCGCCATTGCGGACATCATCCGCGCCGAGTTCACGGTCAAGGCGCCGCTGTCCGGCCGCAATGCCGAGGTGGCCGCGATGATCCGGGCCGCGGCCGCGCCGGTGAGCCTGCATGTGCGGCGGGGCGATTACCTCACCAACCCGAATTGGGCGACCGTGCCGGAGGCCTTCTACCGCGCGGCGGCCGCCCGCATCGCGGCGCAGATGGCCAACCCGCACTTCTTCTGCTTCAGCGACGACCCGGCCTGGGTGCGGGACCACCTCGACCTGGGACAGGACCGGACCGTGATCGAAGGCAACGCCGGCGCGGCACACGAGGACCTGCGCCTGATGAGCCTGTGCCGCCACCACATCATCGCCAACAGCTCATTCTCATGGTGGGGGGCGTGGCTGGATCCCGGACCGGACAAGATCGTCATCGGCCCCCGCCGCTGGTTCAAAGACCCGGACAAGGCGATGGGGGATATGATCCCGGAAGGATGGATCCTCCTGTGAGTGCCGACACCAGACCGAATGTGACCGTAAACTGCCCCCTGTGCGGGTCGGCAGAACGCCGGATCCTGTTCCGGGATCGCAACCGCCGCGATGGGCTGGCATGCACCGGCGTCTATGCCCGGTGCGGGGCATGCGCGCTCATTTATCTCGGCGAGCGGCCGCCTTGGGAGGCGATCGTGGGTTATTACTCCGCCACCGGCGGCGATCTGACCGTGGCCGAACACAAACGCGTCGGTCCCGCGGACATCCGGCCTATGCCCGCCCCATCCGCTTGGCGGCTGCTCTTCCGCCGCTGGCGCGCCAGCGCCCATGACTGGCCCCTGGAGCATGTCGTGCCCCCCGGGTCCCGGCGGATCCTGGACGTGGGCTGCAGCGGCGGCCACAAGCTGGCGCGGTTCGCCCGCCGGGGATGGTCCGTGTGGGGCGTGGATGTGGGGGCGGCGGCCATTGCCGACTGCCGGGCGGTCTTCCCGCCGGAACAATTCCACCTGGGCGAAATCAAGGATGCGCCGTGGCCGGACGGGTTCTTCGATGCGGTGCGCATCGACAATACGCTCGAACACGTGCCCGATCCGCGCGCGGTGACCGCCGCGTGCCACCGGCTGCTCCGGCCGGGGGGCCGCCTCTACATGTATGTCCCGCACGGCCGGAGCCTGACCTTCCGTCTTCTCCGCGGCGGCTCCATCTCGGCCTGGATTCCGTTCCACCTCCAACTGTTCACCCGCGCCACCCTGCGGCGTCTGCTGCACGAGGTCGGGTTTGCCCGCGTCACGGTGCGGGGGCACACGCCCGCATCGTGGATCCCCCTTTCCATCATCCAGGTCCGGGGGCGCGGGGGCCGCCTGGTCCGCGGCGGGTACCCCGGGTGGCTCAAGGCCATGTGCCGGCCGCTGGCATGGCTGGCCCGATCACTGAGTATGGCCGAAGAACTTGTTGCGGTGGCCGAAAAGGCGGATGCACCAAGGGGCGGAACCTGAGGAACCGTGCGTTATTTTCTTGATTACACCCATTAGTGTATTATACTGTGAAGGATATGGCCACGGCCGATACATGATACACTGGCGGTATGATCGCGTATTATTCTTATCGGTAAGGGTTGAGGCATGGCTCCGCAAGTTGTGATCCTGTGCGGCGGCATGGGGGCGCGGCTCAGGGAGGAGACCGAGTTCCGGCCCAAACCCATGGTGACCATCGGTGACCGGCCTATCCTGTGGCACATAATGAAAATCTATGCCCATCAGGGGTTCCGTGATTTCGTGCTCTGCCTCGGCTATAAGGGTGAAATGATCAAGGAATATTTCTACCACTACGAGGTGTTCAACAATGATTTCACAGTGGAACTGGGCTCGCCCCGCCGGGTGGAGGTCCACAACATCCACCCTGAGAACGGATGGAAGGTGACCTTGGCGGATACAGGCGCGTGCGCCCTCAAGGGGGCCCGCATCAAGCGCGCCGCGCCGTATATCCAAGGGGACGAATTCCTGCTGGCCTACGGCGACTGCCTGGCCGACATTGACTTGGCCGCCCTGGTGGCCTTTCACCGCCGCCACGGCCGTGCCGCCACGGTCACAGGCGTGAACCCGGCCTCGCGGTTCGGCGAGCTTCGCGTGCGGGGCGATGTGGTGGAGAGTTTCACCGAGAAGCCCCAGGATGTGCCCGGCCTGATCAACGGCGGGTTCATGGTCCTCAGCCGCCGGGTGCTGGATGCCCTCACGGATGACGATGCGTGCGATTTCGAGTACGGGCCGTTGGAAGGTCTTGCTGCGCAGGGACAGCTTATGGTCTACCGTCACCCCGGGTTCTGGGCGTGCATGGACACGCTCCGGGACATGGAGGCGCTGAACCGGCTCTGGTCGGACGGCCATCCACCGTGGAAGGTCTGGACCTGACATGACCGATCTCCTCGCCGGTTTCGCCGGACGCCGGGTGCTGGTTACCGGCCACACGGGGTTCAAGGGCGCGTGGCTCAGCCGGTGGCTGGTCCACCGCGGGGCTGCGGTGACGGGGTTCGCCCTCGACCCGGAAGACGCGGACGGGGTCTTCGCCGTCAGTGGACTGGCCGGTCTCATGTGCGACATCCGGGGCGATGTACGCGACGCGGCTGCGCTGGCCGGAGCCTTCCAAGCGGTTGAGCCCGAATTCGTCTTCCATCTGGCGGCCCAGCCCCTCGTGCGCCGCTCCTACCGTGAGCCGCGGCTGACCTTCGAGACCAATGTACTCGGCACGGTGAACCTTCTGGAGTGCGTGCGCACCGCGCCCGCCGTGCGGGCCTGCGTGAATGTGACCACGGACAAATGCTATGAGAACCGGGAACGGCCCGACGGTTACGCTGAGACCGATGCCCTGGGGGGGTATGATCCCTACAGCGCAAGCAAAGCCTGCTCCGAGATCGTCACTGCGGCCTTCCGGAGCAGTTACTTCGACGGTCAGCGGGGGAGCACGGCCGGGATAGCCACCGCGCGGTCGGGCAATGTGATCGGGGGCGGCGACTGGGCCGAGGACCGCCTGATCCCGGACATGGTGCTGTGCCTGTCGGCCGGCCGGCCGGCCCGGGTGCGGGCGCCCCGCGCGGTACGGCCATGGCTCCATGTGCTCGATTCACTCCGCGGGTATCTCATGCTGGCCGCGCGGCTGGCGCAGGACCCGGCTGCCTGGCAGGGGGCGTGGAATTTCGGCCCCGGCCGCATGCAGGTGCGGTCCGTGCACGAGGTGGTGGACCGCTTCTTGGCCGCGTGGGGGGCGGGGAGTTGGACCGACGACTCGACTGGCACGCACCCGCACGAGACCGGGTTCCTGAACCTGGACACGCGTAAGGCGGCCGACCGTCTGGGCTGGCACCCGGTCCTCGGCTTGGAGGCGGCGATCGACCACACCGCGGCATGGTACCGGGCCCGCCGCGACGGAGCCGACATGGCCGCCGTCACCTTAGGACAGATCAGGGAATTCGAGGCGGCCGCATCCTGCGCGGAGGGGCACAAGCCGTGAAATGCAGGGCCTGCGGCACCGCGACCGGTCACCTCGTGGTGAATCTGGGCAGCCATCCGTTCTCCAACGCCTTCCTCGCGCCGGACCAGTTGCATGCCATGGAGCCGCATTACCCCCTGGAGGTCTACATCTGCCCGGAGTGCTGGCTCATGCAGCTCGACGAGTACGAACCGGCCGGCAATATTTTCAATGCCGACTACGCCTATTTTTCCTCCTACTCCGACAGCTGGTTGGAACACTGTCGCCGCTACACGGATTTGATGGTGGACCGGTTCGGGTACGGCCCGCAGTCCTTCGTGGTGGAGGTCGCCTCCAACGACGGCTACCTGCTGCAGTACTTCAAGGCGCGCGGCATCCCGGTCCTGGGCGTGGAGCCGGCGGCCAACACCGCCGCGGTCGCGGCCGGGAAGGGGATTCCCACGGATGTCACATTCTTTGACACGGCCTACGCTGCGCGGCTGGCCGCGGCCGGCCGGCGGGCCGATCTCATCATCGGCAACAATGTCCTGGCCCACAACCCGCATCTTAATGATTTTGTGGAAGGGATGCGGGTTGCCCTCAAGCCCGGCGGCACCATCACCATGGAGTTCCCCCATGCGGTACGGCTCATCCAGGGCAACCAGTTCGATACCATCTACCACGAGCACTTCTCCTACTTCACCTTCCACACCGTGGACCGGCTCTTTGCCACGCACGGCCTGACGCTCTTCGATGTGGAGGAACTGCCCACGCACGGCGGCTCGCTGCGCATCTACGGCCGCCACGCCGCGGAGCAGGGCCGGCCGGTCACGGATCGCGCAGCCGGCCTCTTGGCGCGCGAGGCGGCGGAGGGGTTCCAGTCCCTGGCGGTCTACCGCGCCTTTGGCCGGCGGGTCGAAGCCACCAAACACAGGCTGCTCGAATTCCTCATCGACGCCAAGCGGGCCGGCAAGCGCATCGTCGGTTACGGCGCACCGGCCAAGGGCAACACCCTGCTCAACTTCTGCGGCATCCGCACCGATTTCCTCGACTACACGGTCGACCGCAACCCGCACAAGCAGGGCCGGTACCTGCCGGGCACGCGCATCCCGGTCAAGGCGCCGGAGATGATCATGGCCGACCGGCCCGACTATGTTCTTATCCTGCCGTGGAACATCCGGGCGGAGATCATGGAACAGATGTGCGGCATCCACGCCTGGGGCGGGCGGTTCGTCATCCCCATCCCCGAAGTGGAGGTGTGCTGACATGAAATTCACGCCGCTGGACCTTCCGGGCGCCTTCCTGGTCGAAATCGAACCCCGCGAGGACGAGCGGGGGTTCTTTGCCCGCACATTCTGCCGGGAGGAGTTCGCGGCGCAGGGGGTCGAACTCACCATCGCCCAGTCCAGTCTTTCGTTCAACCGTGCGCGGGGCACCCTGCGGGGCCTGCACTACCAGGCCCCGCCGCATGCCGAGGCCAAGGTCGTGGCCTGCACCGCCGGCGCGGCGTTCGATGTGCTGGTCGACCTCCGCCGGGATTCCCCCGCCCATCGGCGCTGGGTTACGGTGGAACTTTCCGCTGCGAATCACCGCATGGTCTACATACCGCCCGGCCTGGCGCACGGGTTCATGACCTTGGCGGCCGATACAACCCTACAGTACCACATCTCCGTCCCGTACCATCAGGAGAGCGCGCGGGGCGTGCGGTGGGACGATCCCGCTTTCGGGATCGTCTGGCCGGAAACCCCGGCCGTCATCAGCGCCCGCGACGCCGATCTGCCCTTGTTTGGCAGGGGAGCGTGAATCATGCGCATCGCGGTATTTGCGGACGGGCCGGTTGGCGCACGGACTATCGCCCATCTTCTGGAACACTATCCGGGCTGCCATTTCACCGAAGGGGGCGCGCGCTATGAAGTCCGCGTTACCATTACCCATGTAAAGGATGAACGATAAGCGATCCCGTCTTTGAACACCGCAACGCGGAGTTTGTCGCCCGCATGGCCGCGGACACCGAACTCCAGCGGCTGACCCGGGAATGGTTCAGCCGCGCCTCGACTCTGGAGTACTCCTACCATTTCGAATGGATGGGGCGCCCGGTGATCCAGTTCCCGCAGGATCTGGCCGCCATGCAGGAGCTCATCTGGAAGGTCCGCCCCGGCCTCATTATCGAGACGGGCATCGCCCGGGGCGGTTCGCTGGTCTTCTACGCCTCGATGCTGGAGCTTCTCGGGGGTGACGGCCGGGTCCTGGGGGTGGATATCGAGATCCGGTCCCACAACCGCGCGGCGATCGAGGCCCACCCCATGTTCCAGCGCATCACGATGCTCGAAGGATCGTCCATCGATCCGGCCATCATCCGGCGGGTCCATGAACACGCGGAGGGGCGTCGTCCCGTGATGGTCGTGCTCGATTCCAACCATACACACGACCATGTCCTGGCCGAACTGTGTGCGTACGGGGACCTGGTGACCCGGGGCAGTTACCTGGTGGTCTTCGACACGGTCATCGAATGCATGCCCGACGGGTTTTTCAAGGACCGGCCTTGGGGCAGGGACAACAATCCCGCCACGGCGGTGCGTGCGTTCCTGGGGGCGAACAAACGGTTCGAGGCCGATGCGGCCATCGACGCCAAGCTGCAGATCACGGTCGCGCCCGGCGGTTTCCTGAAGTGCGTGCAGGATTGACCATGGCGAGGATCCCGGTCTCCGGTCCCTGGATCACGCAGAAGGAAGTGGATTATGTTGCCGATGCCGCGGCCAACGCCTGGTACGGCCGGGCCAACGAGTTCAACGACCGGTTCGAACGTGCCTTTGCCGCCTACATCGGCGTGAAGCATGTCATCAGCCTGCCCCATGCCACCGCGGGCATCCACCTGTCGCTTTTGGCACTCGGCATCGGCCGGGGTGACGAGGTGGTCGTGCCCGATGTGATCTGGATCGCCAGCGCGGCGCCGGTCCACTACGTGGGCGCCCGGACCGTCTTCGCCGACATCGACGAGCGGACATGGTGCCTTTCGGCGGAGAGCCTGGCCGCCTGCATCACCCCGCGCACCCGCGCGGTCATACCGGTGGACCTCTACGGCAACATGCCCGACATGGACGCCCTCCGGGCCGTGGCGGCCCGACACGATGTCGCCGTGATCGAGGACGCGGCCGAGGCCCACGGCAGCGAATATCGCGGCCGCCGGTCCGGGTCCTTCGGGACCACCGGCGTCTTCAGCTTCCACGGCTCCAAGACCATGGTCACGGGCGAGGGGGGCATGCTGGTGACGGACGACCCGGCGATCCATGCGCGTTGCCTGGTGCTGCGGGACCATGGCCGCAAGCCCGGGGACCGGATGTTCTGGAACGCGGAGATCGGCTGGAAATACAAGATGTCGGCCGTGCAGGCCGCGCTGGGGCTGGCCCAGTTGGAGCGGATCGACGAGCTGGTGGACCGCAAGCGGCAGATCTTCGCCTGGTACCGCGAGCGCCTACAGGCCGTGCCCGGGATCACCCTCAACCACGAGGCCCCGACCACCAAGAACACCTACTGGATGGTGACCGTGATCCTGGACCCGGCGCGCGGGCTCGTGAAGGAACAGGTGATGGAGGCGCTCGCGGCCGCGGAGATCGACACCCGTCCGTTCTTCCACCCGCTCTCGGTCCTGCCGGCCTACCGCCGGACCCGCGAGGCGCGTCTGGCCCGCGTGCGCAACACGGTGAGCCACCGGCTGGCGCCCTACGGGGTCAACCTGCCGAGCGGCTTGAACCTGACCGAGGCCGATGTCGACCGCGTGTGCGCGCGACTGCGCGAGGTTCTGGACCGTGCCCGCTGAACCGCCGTCGCCTAACGATGCTCCCCTGGTGACGGTGGGCATTCCCACCTACAACCGCCCGGAGGGGTTGCGCCGGACGCTTGCGCATATCGTTGGGCAAACATACCGGAACCTCGACATCGTCGTTTCCGACAACTGTTCGCCGGGGGAGGCAACGGCACAGGTGGTGGAGGAGTTCCGGCGCCAAGATCCCCGCATCCGTTATTTCAGACAGCCCGAGAACCAGGGCGCAGCTTTCAACTTCACCTTTGTCATGGAACAGGCCCGCGCCCGGTATTTCATCTGGGCGGCCGACGACGACTGGTTCGAAAGCGATGACCTGATCGCCCGCCTGGCCGCCCTGGTGCAGGCACCGGGAGGCCTCCTGGCCTTCCCGGATGTCAACATCGTCCATGATGACAGGGGCCCCGTACGGGTGCGCCGGATGCAGGCGGTGTTCGGTCGCTGCCGGACCGATTACGAGTATCTGGTGGCCTGGTGTCATTATGGTGCCGGTTACCCCGTCTACGGCCTGTACGACCGTGAGCGCATGGCGGACGGCGGGCTGGCCTTTGCGTTTGAACCCGACCTCGCCTATTTCAACGAAGGCCTGTTCCTGCACCGGATATTTCTCGCTGGCGGCGCCCGTTTCGCGGGGGATGTGAGCTACAATTTCTCGCGGAGCAGGGCCGGGGTCCTCGCCCGCCTCGGCCCGGCCGAGGTGCGCCGGAGCTTTCGGGCCTACGCAGGACGCGTTCTGCGCTTCTACTGGCGCAGCCGGCTGCCGTGGCCGCGGAAGATCCGCATACTCAATATCCTGTTCTGGAAATACCTGCGCTATTACCTGAAACTCCTGCGGCGCCGGGCGCCCGCCGCCCCGGACTGACGGGGCTCACGCCCCGCCCCGGCCCGGGTCTTCCCGTTCCCCCCCGGGCAGGTTGGCCAGGTAGGTGTCCCGGCAGTAATCCTTGGTGCAGATCTCCCAGAGCTTGATGTACCGGAAGGCGATCATGATCGCCGAGGTCAGGCTGATCACCAGGCCGTGCACGCCGTCCATGAACCCTAGGTAGAGGAAATACCGGCGGAAGAATTCCCACGCCGGCCGGAAGATGATGTGTATCACGCCGCCCCGCAGACCGTTGCGCAGCGCCTTTTCGGCGCCCCAGGGCGTGTAGCGGATGAGTTTCTTGAAATAATCGTCCAGGTCCCGGTAGGGATGGTGGAGCAGCCGGTTGTTGAGCCGGCCGACATTGACCTGGGGCTGGATCTCGGCGTGGACCTTGAAGTTCTCGTAGCGGTAATTGTCGCGCTGGAAGAGGCGGATCACCCGGTCGTGGTCCCAGTGGCAGTATTTGATCTCCCGGCCAAGGAAGTGGTTGCGCCGGTAGATCCAGTAGGCGCCGTGGGGCGGGTCCTGCTGGGCGTTCAGGATGGCGATGATTTCGGCCTTGAGGTCGGCGGTGCACCGTTCGTCGGCATCGAGGAGCAGGACCCACGCATATTTCGCCTGGGGAATGGTCCAGTTCTTCTGCGCGGCCGAGTATTTGTATTCGTGCTGGAGCACGGTGTCGGCCAGCTCGCGCGCGATCTCCAGCGTGCCGTCGGTGGAACCCGAGTCCACCACCAGCAGTTCGTCGACCCAGTCCAGGCTGGCCAGGCAGTCCCGGATGTTGCGGGCCTCGTTGAACGCGGGTACTATCGCCGTGATCGTGCGTCTCATGTCGTGCCTTTCGTTGCGGTGCGGTCCGGACCGGACAGGATGGCATGGAAGCCATCCGTATATTTGCGGGTGGAGAATTCTTCAAGTACGCGGCGGCGGAGGTGTGCCGTCCGCGCCGCGGCATCCGCGGGCTGACGGAAGACCGCGTTGATCAACCCGGCCACTTCCTGCGGGTCCGGAAAGAGGGGCGGGGCCAGGCGGCCGAGGCGGGGATGGAAGACCAGGTCGGGAACGGCATCGGCCGGGATGTAGGGATAGGCGGCCGGCGGCCGGGCCGGTTCGGTCAGCCAGCCGTCCTCCGGACCGGTGAGGGTGTCACGGATGCCGTCGATGTCGTTGGCGATGACCGGCAGGCCGGCTGCGGCGGCTTCCAAGAGGACGATGCCGAAGGGTTCCCGGCAGGAGGGCATCAGCATCAGGTCGGCGGCGGCATACATGGCCATCGGGTCGGCGACATAGCCCGGCCAGACCACGCGGTCCTGAAGCCGGTAATCGCCGATCAGCTTCCGGAGTGTGTCGGCAGCGCGCCCGTTGCCGACCAGGAGCAGTTTGATGTTCGGGTCGGCAAGGTGGCGCAGGGCTTCCAGGGCGATCGTGAAGCCCTTGATGAACACCATCCGGCCGACGCAGATCACCACCTTGTCCCCGGGTTGGAACCCCAGTTGCGCGCGCATGGGCCCGCGGAGCCGGTCGCGGTCCATGGCCGCATATCTGTCGGGATAGGAATTGTGGAGGACGGCGATCCGTTCCTGCGGCACCCTGTATTTTTCGGCCAGGGTCATGCGGGTGGCATGGCTGTTGGCGATGCAGGTGTCGAACATGTCGAGGGATCCCATCCGGCCGTTTCCGGCCTGGGTGGACCAGCCGTGGTCATAGAATACCCGCCGGCCCGGGAAGGACCGGATGGTCCGGGCTTGGGTCGCGTTGCGCAGGATGCTCCATGTCACCAGTGTGTCGTATCCGTGGGCCGAGAACAGGGACCGGCAGCGCAGGGGGCGGACCAGGGGCGGCAGGAGCAGGTCGGGCCAGAGGCGTTTGTACATGTGGACCTGCCGGCAGGCGCGGGTGATGTCGTCAATGATGTCCCGGTGGATCGTCCGGTGATAGGCGAGCAGGGAATGCGTGAACCCGGGATAGTCGGTCCGGTGGGCATGGAAGTGGTTCAAAAAACGCTGGAATTGGCGTTCGATGCCGCCGAAACCGGAGAGGGCCGCAAAATGGAGGATGTTCATCGGCGTGCCTCCACGGCGGCGCAGATGCGGCCGACGATATGCTGCCAGGTGAACTCGGCCCGGATGCGCGCCAGGCCCGCCCGGGCGATGGTTTCCCGCGCGGTTTCATCGGCCAGGTAGCGCCGGACCAGGTCCAGGCATTCGGCGGGGGAGTCGAACCAGACCAGCTCCCGGCCGCTTTGGAACAGGGTCTCCAGGTCCTTGCAGTATTCCGTGAGCATGAAGGCCCCGCAGCCCATCACTTCGAAGACCCGCAGGGAAAAGCCCGTCTTGTTGACCGTGGTGTTGAAATTCAGGACGATGCGGGCCTTGCGGTAGACATCGGCCAGTGCCGGCCCGAACACATGCTCATGCTGCATGTCCTTGCCGAAGGTCGCCACCCGGATCCCGTTCTGTTCCAGGTGACGGAGATAGCGGGCCCGGTTGGGGCGGAGGGTACCGACGAAGACCACATCGTATTCCCGGGCCTGGGAGGGATCGGGATAATAGAGGCTCGTATCCGCCCCCTGGGTGAGGAAGATGGCGTTGGCTCCCGCCCGGTTGAAGGATGCGACCACATTGCTGCGGGTGGCATTGGCGAAGGTGCTGCGGGCGGCGAAGATGTCGGCCTGGATCTGGCGGGCGATGACGATCCAGTCCGTGAAGAAATACCAGGTGACCGCGTGCCGGTTGAACTTGGGGATGTTGTCGTAATCGACCAACTCGGTCTTGGCTAGGAGCACCAGGTCGTATGCGCCGCGGGTGACCTGGTCCAAGAGCAGGGCGTTCATCCGGCGCGTGCCGGGCAGGCGGAAGATCAGCGTCTGCAGGGCGGAGGGCAGCCAGGCGTGCTGGAGCCACCGGCGGCACCATTTCTGGAACCGGTATTCCCACACCGGCCAGCGCCGGTTCTGTTCCTCGACCGCCTTGTAATGGAATGTGTCGACGGAATGCCCAAGTTCTTCAAAGGCCGCCTGCATGGCGATGCACGATTTCTGCAGGAACTGGCCGACGGCGATCTGCCCGGGCGCGGGTGGGAATGTGCCGACCAGGAGGACCTTCACGGCCGTTTCCCCGAGCGGGGGGCCGCGGCGCGGCCGGGCGTAAGGCGTGGCGTTCCCATGGGGGGCATCACCGACGCACGGTAAATATGGCGCGCAGGTCGGTCATGGTCCCCGACGGCGACTGGTTTGCGAAGTGGCATTCGGGCAGGACGCGGAACCCGAGCCACTTGATGAGCATGAAACGGCCCGGCCCGCCCCTGAAGAGCTCATTGCGGCGGAGGTGCTCGGCCGACTGCATGCAGAAGACCGCCTCGGCATCGGGCATCGACTTAAGGGCGGTATAGGAAAAGTAGACATACCGGGGGGTGTCCCGGAGGGTGGCGGGAGTGGTCCCGTCATCCAACAGTTGGTATTCATGCGGAAAATCGATCAGGCGTTCCAGCCGTTTGCGCAGGTGGCTTTTACCGGTGGCGGCCTTGCCGACCACGGCAATGCGGCGGAAGGTCCGGTCCCGGATGAGATCACGGAGTCTTACCGCGGCCTGGCGTTCGGTGAGGGCGGCCTGGGAACAGCGGAACACGGGGCCCATTCCGGCGGCATCCGGGGGGGATGAGCCCAACAGTTCGATCGAACGGAAGGCCGTGCCGGCCAGGATGTCATCGCGACAGGCGCGGAAATCCTCCCCGGCCGGTGCCTCGAAATAACAGACCCGACGGGTCACCGCGCCCAGCCGTGCCAAGAGGCCGCGCCGGTCCTCCCGGCTTTCATGGGGCGGGGCGGGCACCCGGACGGTCACATCCAGGACGGGCAGGGATCGCCAGAAAGTGAACAGGGCCGGGTCATCGCACATGACCGTGACCAGTCCGGCGGAACCGGCCGTGGCAAAGGCGCGCTCCAGTTCCCGCTGACCGGCCGGGTCCGGTTCCACACGCACCAATTCCCGGGCCGACCAGGCCAGGGCCGCCCATCCCGCGGGGGCCGGGGACGGGCTCAGGTCGAGCACGGTCCGTCCCGTGAAATCGGCGGGGGTGAACAGGGACCGGCGGGTATTCCACATGTCGTGCAGTGCGGGGGGCGGGCCATCGGGCCGCCGGGCGGTCAGGCGGTCCAGCCCCCGCCGCAGTAGCCAGAGGGTTTTGAGAAAACATTGCCGCATGTTTGCCGGACTCCATCCATGGAAGCATATTGCGCCGGAGCGCCGTGCTCTAAGGCGAAGATTATACCGGGTCGCGAGCGATTTGCCAGCAGTTTTTCAAATTGCCGGGCGCAGACTCGGGCAATTCCGGCGGGGGGTGGCCAACCGGTCCCGGACCTCCGACCCGGCCCGGCCGGGTCAGGGGGCGATCGTGGCGGTGATCCGCCGGGCCACCGCATCCCAGGTGTAATCGCGGGCCACGCGGGCCGCGCCCGCCTGGGCGATCATTCGCCGGCCGGCCTCGTCGCCCAGGTGTTTCCGGATCAGCGCCACGAGTTCCTCCGGCGTCTTGAAACAGACCACTTCGCGTCCGATGTCGAACACCTGGGCCGTATCCCGGCTGTATTCGGACAGCAGGAACGCCCCCGCGCCCAGGACTTCGAAGACGCGCAGCGAAAACCCGGTGTTGCCGCCGGTGTTATGAAAATCCAGAACGATCCGCGAGGTGCGGTAGAGGTCGCCGATATCCTTCCCGGAAATGAAGGGATTCTTCCCACCCTTGCCGAAAGTCTCGATCCGCACACCGTGCTCCCGGCAGTGGTCAATGTATTTACGCCGCCAGCGGTTGACCGTACCCACAAAGACAACATCATGCGTTTGGGGGGCCGCCGGGTCGGGGTAAAAGACCGCCGTGTCGGCGCCCTCCGGAAGGAATTCGGCCCGTGCCCCGGCCGCGTTGAAGAATTCCATCGCATTGGTGCGGGTGGCGCTGGCTCGAGTGGCGGCCGCCGCCTGTTCGTGGATCGATTGCAGCCGGGCCTTGGCCAGGGGGTCCATGTAAAAGAACCAGGTGGGCGTATGTCTGCTGATATCCCGGATCGTGTCCGGTTCGACCAATTCGGCTTTGGTCAGGACCACCAGGTCATATGCTCCGCCGGCCGCCCGGACGGCGAGCGTACGATTCATGGCGTGGATGCCGGGCACGCGAAAATAGAGGCGCCGCAATCCGAAGGGCAGGCCCCAGTACCGCATACGCCGGGTCCACCGGCGCAGGAAACGCTCCCGATGGGGGGAGGGTGCCAGCGCAGCGGCCACAGTCCGGTAATCGAATGCGTCAACCGCATGTCCGAGGTTTTGGAACGCCGCCATGAGCCCCTCGCCGTCCTTCTGCAGGTACTGGCCGGGTTTTAAAACGGGATGGTTTTCGATGAAGGCGCTGACCAAGAGGATCTTCATCTTCCGCATTCTTTGCAACACAGGATGTGGACCGGCGACATTATACCTGCCACGCGATACGGATGCAAGGAGAATCCGGGTTGCGAAAGGCGGTTGCGGTGTCCACCGGTGACAGGGGAAGTCCGGGGTCGTAAATTTCTTACCCCAAGAGGATGCACGGCTCCCTATGAGCGTCCGCAACCTGGTCGGGAAAAGCGGGCACAACCGGAATCTTCACCCTGGATTTTTTCAGGATGGGGATACTGTGCCCTGCATAAGCCCATATTATTCCTGATCCCGGCGGAAAATGCTTTGGCACTTTTTGGCGTCAGCCAGGCGCGTGAATCAACCATGGGCCGGTTTGGGTGGTTAGTGCCCGTAAATAAATAACCTATCCATTTCGCGTGCGGTGCAGAGTGATGGTTTGACAAACAGGTCAGGCACTGCCGCATCATTAAAGAGGTATAGCTGCTATGGTTGGCCCCCGCCACCAAACCCCGCACGCCC
>JBDREB010000340.1:0-10954 GCA_043820325.1 Planctomycetota bacterium
GGAAAGATCCGGCGTCGACGAGCAACGCCGGATGCGGACGGAAGATCATGTCCCTTCCGGGCGTGCGGGGTTTGGTGGCGGGGGCCAACCATGGCAGCTATACCTCTTTAATGATGCGGCAGTGCCTGACCTGTTTGTTAAACCATCACTCTGCACCGCACGCGAAATGGATAGGTTATTTATTTACGGGCACTTACGAGTTTACCGCGTCAGCCGGCGGTACTTGGGCCGGTGTGGCTGGTCAGCCGCCTTGCCCAGGCGGCGTTTGCGGTCGGCCTCGTAGGCCGAATAATCCCCCTCGTACCAGGTCACGGTCCCATCCTCCTCAAAGGCCAGGATGTGGGTGGCGACGCGGTCCAAAAACCACCGGTCGTGGCTGATGACCACCGCGCACCCGGCGAACCGCTCCAGCGCCTCTTCAAGGGCCCGGATGGTGTTCACATCGAGGTCGTTGGTGGGTTCGTCCAGGAGCAGGACATTCGCCCCCTCCTTGAGCACGCACGCCAGGTGGACGCGGTTGCGTTCGCCGCCCGACATCTCCTCGACCTTCTTCTGCTGGTCCGGACCCGTGAAGTTGAACCGCGCCACATAGGCGCGTGAATTCACCTCCCGGTTGCCGAGCATGACCGTGTCGTGACCGCCCGAGATCGCCTGCCATACCGAACTGCCGGGGGCCAGGGTACCCCGGTCCTGGTCGGCGTAGGCCACCTTGACCGTGGGGCCGATCCGGATCGTGCCGCTGTCGGGCTGTTCCCGGCCGGTGATCAGGCGGAAGAGGGTGGTCTTGCCCGCGCCGTTGGGGCCGATCACACCGATGATGCCACCGGGCGGCAGGCGGAAGTTCATGCCCTCGAACAGGATCCGGTCGCCATAGATCTTGCCCACATTCGTGGCCTCGATCACCAGGTCGCCCAGCCGGGGGCCGGGGGGCACATAGATCTCGAGATCCCGTTCCTGCTCATCGCGGTCCTGGTTGAGGAGATCCTCGTACGCGCCGATGCGCGCCTTGGACTTGGCCTGCCGCCCCTTGGGGCCCATGCGCACCCATTCCAGCTCGCGCTGGAGCGTCTTGCGCCGGGCGCTCTCGGCCTTTTCCTCCCGTTCCAGGCGGGCCTCCTTCTGCTCCAGCCAGGAGGAGTAGTTGCCCTTCCACGGGATGCCGCGGCCGCGGTCGAGCTCCAGGATCCAGCCGGCAACATTGTCCAGGAAGTAGCGGTCGTGGGTCACGGCGATCACCGTGCCCTTGTACTGCTGGAGGTGCTGTTCGAGCCAGGCCACGGTGGACGCGTCAAGGTGGTTGGTCGGCTCGTCCAGGAGCAGGATGTCCGGTTCCTGCAGGAGGAGCCGGCAGAACGCCACGCGCCGCTTCTCGCCGCCCGAGAGCACACGCACCAGCGTGTCGGGCGGCGGGCACCGCAGGGCGTCCATGGCCATGTCCAGCCGGGCTTCGATGTCCCATACGCCCAGCCGGTCGATCTCCGCGTTCAGCTCGCCCTGCCGTTCGATCAGGCGGTCCATCTCCTCCGCCTCCAGCTGTTCGCCGAACCGGTCGCTGATGGTGTTGTATTCCCGCACCAGGGCCGCGGCCGGCATGCCGCCCTCCACCACCGCCCGCACGGTCATTTCCGGATCAAGTTTGGGCTCCTGTTCCAGGAAGCCGATGGTATAACCCGGCGAAAGCGCGACTTCGCCCTCGTACGCGGTGTCCACACCGGCCATGATCCGGAGCAGGGTCGATTTGCCCGAGCCGTTCAAACCCAGCACGCCGATCTTGGCGCCGTAGAAATAGGAGAGGGAAATGTCCTTGAGCACGGACTCGCCGTTGTAGATGCGGCCGACCCGGAGCATTGAATAGATGATCTTGGGCGCCTGTTTGTCATCGGCCATGCCGGATCGGTCCTTTATACAGCGGAAGTTGCGGTGCGAGTGCCCCCGGTCGAGCCGGGACTACGCAAGATGATACCCATACGGGGCGTTTGTCAAGCGCAAACCGTCCGGTTCCGTGGAGATCCGGGAACGGATGTTTCCTCAACCATCTGAAACCTGCGGCGGGGGTGAAGTGCCAGGACCTTTCTTCCATGTCCTGTAACTGCGACCCTTGTCATGGACCTTGAGCCTGTCGAAAGGCGGTCGCTTTCCGCGGTAGGAACAAGATTGGAAAAGCCGCGCGCGCGCGGCAATTGCAAAGGGTAAGAGGATAAGAGGGTAAAAGGTTAAAATGAAGTCCTCGCCAGACGGAAACCGACGAAGTAGTACGAGTCGGCGGGTTTGACGCTGATGCGGCTGGCACAGCGCAGAAGGCCATCAACGCCGTACCAGCCCCCGCCGCGCAGAACGCGGTATTGCCCCAAAGAAGGACCGGTCGGGTTTTCACGCGGACTCTGGCAGTAATACTTGTCGTCATACCAGTCCCAGCACCATTCCCATACATTGCCGCTCATGTCAAAGAGCCCAAGTTCGTTCGGTTTTTTCCCTCCTGCTGGTTGGGTTGTTTTGCCAGTATTCTGGTCATGCCACCCCACTTCGCCCGCGTCATTGCTCCCGGAGTATGTATATCCCCGGTTCTTGTTCCCGCCCCGCGCCGCGTATTCCCATTCCGCCTCGGTCGGCAGGCGGTAGCCGTTCGCGCCGGTATTGTATGTGACATCAGTCCCGTTTATGGAATAACATTTATCAAGGCCCTCTTGCGCGCTCAACCAGTTACAAAAGGCCACTGCGTCATACCAAATCACATTGATCGCCGGCCGGCTACCCCGGCCCCAATTCTGGTCGGACGGCTGGGCCTTGCCCGTCACCTGGCAGTAGGCGTCGTATTCGGCAAATGTCACTTCGTATTTTCCGATCATGAAGCTCTTCAACGACACCTTGTAGACCGGCTTTTCTCTCTCGTACTGGTCCGCCCCCATATCGAAGGTGCCGCCTTCAACGAAGACCATACCCTCCGGTACGGCCGGGGCAGGTGCCACGGTTGGGGGTTTGACCTCGTTTCCAACCTGGGGACCACAGCCCAGCCCCAGGAACAGAAGGCCAGGGATCACTACCACTGAAATGATGCGCTTCATGCTTTCATCCCTCCTGCAGAGCCAATTCCCCCGTCAAGCCCAAGTGCGATCCCGTCTCCATCCACATACACGCCCGATCCGGGATCTCATCGCCCGCCGTCATCCGGTTCCGCGCCTTCCTTATCGGTCCGCGATCCCATCACCCGATCGAGGGCTTTGGGATCGGTCCGGATGTATTTCGGGTTGGCGACCGTCACCAGGCCGGCCTTGCGGCGGGCGGCTTTGCGCACATCGCACGCGCGGCCCCAGGTGACTTCCTGCTTGAAGTTGCCGCGGGCCTTGGAATAATAGACGGCCAGAGCGGCCGCCTCCTCGATCGTGCGGCGGGGACACTCGGTGCTCTTGGGCACCTTCACCACCACATGCGACCCGTGGAACCCGGTCACATGGAGCCACGGGTCGAGGCCCGAGCCCACCCGGAAGGTGACATAGTCGTTCTCCTCCGCGTTGCGGCCGACATAGATCGTCAGGCCATCGGAGGAGGTGAATTTGCGCAGGCGTTCGTTGTCCGGTTTCTCTTCCACGGGTCGGTTGCACTCCGGTAAAAATCGTCCGAATCCGGCCGCTTTGAGCCGCTTCGCCGCGGCCGCAGCCTCCAGTGTGCCCTCGGCCAGTTCCCGGGCCGTCGCCTCCATGCGCCCCAGAAGCGCCGCTGCTTCAGCGCGGTGCGTGCGGTCATGCGGGATGGCCCGCTCCAGCTTGCGCGCGCGCTTGAAATATTTTTCCGCATTCGCGAACCGGTCCCGGGCCGGGTCGACGGGGATGGACACCTCGGCCGGCGGATCGGCGTACCAGTCGGTCACCCGGGCCGTGCGCGTCCCTTTGCGGATGTGGACGGCGCCGCGCAGAAGTTCGCCCGTCTGGCGTACCCGCTCGAATGGACCGCATTCCTCGATGTGCCGGTCGATCGCCGCGATCCGCCGCGCCACCGCCCGGCAGGCCTTGGCCGCCGCACGGGTGACCTCCGCCAGTTCGATCCGGGCTTTGATCTCCGCTTCGGTCATGACACATCCGCCGAAATCATCTGATGATACCACGAAATCCATCCGATGCAAGCGGATTTCAGTCCGGCCGGAATGCCCCGGACGGCCGACCCGGCGGGCCGTTCTCAAAGCGGCGCCGCAATCCCCTTGACACATTCCCGCTGATTCATATACTTGATAGGCCGTTTAAATCAATCCTGGCAGGAGAATGCTATGCGGTTCAAGATGATCCTTCCGGCCCTGCTGGCGCTCGCGGGACTTGCAGCGGCGGCCGAACCGGCGTGGGTGAAACCCATGCGCAAGGTGCATGCGGGGTTTGCGGGTGACGAAACATACATTGCCCAGTTCGGCGATTCGATCACCGTGTCGATGGCTTTCTGGTCGCCCCTGCGCTGGTCCGATCCCGACCAGTATGTGCCGGACGACGGCCTGCCCAAGCGGCCCGAGGGCAAGCGCTGGCGCGATGTGATCACCGGCACGGACGCCAAGGGCGGCGAGTTCGCCTGCGACGGCGGCTGGACCGTGCAGAACATGCTCCAGGCCATGCCCGCGGCCCTCGACAAGACCAAACCCGTGGCGGCCGTCATCATGATCGGCACCAACGACATCCGCGGCAACGCGGTGCCGGCCGGCTACAAGTCGGGCCTCGAGCAGGCGGTCAACCTGTGCCTGGCCGTGAACACCATCCCCATCCTGACCACGATCCCGCCGCGCAAGGACTGCGAAAAGGCGGCCGAGGAGGCCAACACCATCATCCGGGCCCTGGCCGAGGCCAAAAAGGTGCCGCTCGTCGAGTACCACAACGCGATCAGGGAGCGCCGGCCGAACGACTGGCTGGGCACGCTCATCGACGCCGATGGCGTCCATCCCACGGCCGGCGCGACCGAGAATTGGAGCGCGGAGAACCTGAAGAAGTCGGGCTATGCCCTGCGCAACTTCGTGACCTTTCTGGCTTTCCGCGAGGTCTATTTCCGCGTGATCGCGGCACCCGCCCCGGCCAGGCCGGCCCCACCCAAAGCGGAACCGGCCGCGGTCAAAACGGAACCGCCGGCCAAGGCGGATGCGGCCGACTGGGCCGCGGCCATGCTCGCGGTCGCCAAAAAGTTCACGGGCGAAGCGGGCACGGTGGTGCCCATGGGCGACTCGCTTACCTATGCCAACCAGGCCGGCCGCTGGGCCCGTTACGGTGAAAAACGGACCGCGGAGGAGAACGCCGTCTGCGTCTGGATGCACGCCGACAAGAACGACAAGACCAACGGCTGGTGGCTGGCGGCCGACGACCAGCCCACGGGCCGATCCTGGACCGCGGCCAGCGGCGCGACCTCGGCCGAATACATCGACGGCGGCAAGGGCGGGCTCCCCTCCCTGGCCAAGATCCTTAAGGCGCACAATCCCCAGATCGCGCTCATCCTGCTCGGCACCAACGACCTGTCGCGCGGGGTCACCCCGGCTGAATTCCTGAAGAACATGGAAACGATCTACCGGGCCTGCCTGGACAACGGCACCATCCCCGTGGCGCAGACCGTGGCGCCGACCGCCTGGGACAAGGGCAAGCTGATGGACCAATACAACAGCGGGCTCAAGGCGCTGGCGCATAAATTGAAGATACCCCTCATCGATGTCAACGCCGAATTCCTGGCCCGCCGGCCGGGCGATACCTGGCAGAACACGCTCGTATCCAACGATGGCGCCCATTTCACATCGGAACTGGCCGGCGGCCCGGCCACGGAGGAGAACCTCAAAAATTGCGGCTACCTCCTGCGCTGCTGGCTCCAGGTGCACAAGATCATGGAGATCAAGGCGGAGGTGCTTGACAAGAAATAGCGCGAACCGGTTGACGCGTAATGCGGCAGGGTGAACTGGATTGCCCGATCAAGTCGGGCAATGACACTGGGAAAATAACATAGGCAATAGGATTTCCATGATCTGTCATCCCCCGGCTTGACCGGGGGATCCAGTCTTGAGTTTTGCCCCAAAGGTCTTATGCTTGAAGCTCTCCGTTCCTTCTTCCGAGCAGAAGTCCCGCCAACAAGACCACCAACGCCCCCCCCGCCCGCACCACCCGGGACACAACCGCCCGAGGACGATTTTTTCTTTCCCGCGGCCGGGTCGACCGTGATGACTACGGCATCCGTGTCCGTACCACCGCCCACGGTGTCGGTCACGGTGAGCGTGAATTCATACTGCATGACAAAGTCGACCCCGGCCGTGGTGAAGGAGGGCACAGCCGTGGCCGCCCCGGACAGGTTTACCGGCGGGCCGGCGGTCCGGGTCCAGGCATACGCCAGCGGGTCGCTGTTGGGATCGCTTGACCCCCCGCCATTGAGCATTATGTTCCGGCCGGGAGCCACGGTGACATCGGCCCCGGCATCGGCCACCGGGTTGCCGCTGCCGTAGACCTTCACCGCCGTCGCATCCGCATCCGACAGGCCGGTCCCGTCCGTGACCGTGAGCGTGAATTCAAGTTGCGCCGTGGTATTCGGGTCGGCGAGGGTGGGCGAAGCACATTCTGTGACGGGTACAGTTCTGCTTGCCGCCCCGAGCCGGCTGCGCCGCCCGGGGTAGACTCCGACGCAAAAGCCTGCCCTCCGGCTTGACCGGACGGGTTCGCAAAGGGTTATTGTTCCGGATCCGGAAATGCTAACTGCTAAATGATAAATGCTAAATTTACAATGGACCATGGTCTTTTTACGAAAGGAAACTAATGGGTTCCTACACCGCGCAGATCCTCTCCGGCGCCTCGCACCTCTACCACGGCGGCATCCAGCAGAGCCACATCATCTTCCTCTCTGAGAACAGCCGCCCCGTCTGGATCGCCATGCCCTGGGGTTTGAAAAACAACCAGATGCAAGGCGGCACCATCCACCGCCTCGTGGCCACGGTCGACGACATGCTCGAAGACGGCATCCTCTTCGTCGCCACGCACATAGACAGGCGCGATGATATCCTTGAACTCGGCCAGAGCTTCCACCCCGACTTCGGCAAAGACATGTTCGAGATGTACGACCTCGGCGACAACAACCGTAAAAAGCTCTACGCCATGGTCCGCACCCTCACCGATCTGCCCAAGCTTGTCATCTCCGTGTTCCATGGGTCCAGCCTCCGCCTCAACCTCGCCCCGGCAAAGGAATACCGGTCCGACATCGAACTCTGCCTCTCCACCCGCCTCGCAAACGACCAGCGGTGGCAGGAGGACCCGAAATGAGCAGGCCCGACGGCTTCAGGGAACTTTTGCGGTTCGAGGCCAGCTCCATGATGAGTCCGGCCGGCACTTTCACACTCGGCAAGTACCGCGGGCAAGGTATGCATGCCCCCGATCCTGCCCGGGGAGTTAAGTTGCTGAAGTACCACGGTCCCCTGCTCCGGGCCCTTCCATTTCCGACCACCCGCCGGTCCCTGCCAACGGGTTTCGGATGGAGATAAAGTGCTTTAGTACCACTGTCCCCTACTCTTGGCCAGCCTCATTTTCAGCCTGGGCACGGAGTAATGGGGCTCTTTCTTCATATTGGCTTCTGTTTTCATGCCGTAAACCATTATATCCACCCGCCGCCGTTGTCAAGCCCTTATTTGGGGACAGTCACTATTCCGCCTTTGGTACAGTTCCACTTTGTTAAACGGCGCATATGTGGCCCAGCACAGCCCCCCGCCGCCGCCGGGTCTTATGGGACTGCAACACCTCTTTGATAAACATATACCGCACCGGCATCTATTGCATCATTATTCGAAGTGTCACCATCAACACCCGTTGCTTTACTATCTTCCCATATTGCACTTACAACAATGGTGTTATTAAATACAGATGTTGCGAATCCGAACGCATCTTCAGGTTCCGAATTTGATGCTTTAATATAGGCTTCCTGTTTCCACTCACCGTCTTTACGCGTGAAAACATAAGCAGCACCTGCTCCTTGCGCGCTGGTATCCGTTGGGTTCCCGTTTATACCCTTTGCATTGCTGCTTTCCAGCAATGAACCGATAACAATCGTATCACCAGAGATGGATACTGAATTCCCAAACAATGAATTGGCTCTTGCGTTTGATGCTTTTATATAGGCTTCCTGTTTCCACTCACCGTCTTTACGCGTGAAAACATAAGCAGCACCTGACATTCCTTCACTGTTATCATTCGGATTTCCATTTATTCCCTTGGCATTACTATACTCATTGGTTACACCCACAACAATTGTATCTCCGGAAATAGAAACGGCATTTCCCCAACCTTCTTTTATTGTGGCGTTAGATGGTCTCAGGATTGTTTGTTGACTCCAAATACCATTGTGCCGAATGAATACATAGATGTTTTTAGAAGAACCGACAACAATAGTATCACCAGAGATTGATACCGACTGACCGAATTGCGCGTATTCCTCTTTACAGTTGGATGCCTTTAAATATGCTTCCTGATGCCAATTACCATTTAGGCGTGTAAAAACATATGCAGCTCCTGACTCTAAAATACTATTGTCTCCTTGATCTCCATTGCTGCACTCTCTTATTGCCCCAGCAACTATTGTGTCATCTGAAAGGGACACGGAATGGCCGAAACTATCATATTCTTCACCGTTTGAGGGTTTTAGATAAGCTTGTTGCAACCATTTTCCATCTTGAATTATATAAACATATACTGCTCCTGACATATTTGCGCTATTGTTATTTTGGTCACCATTTATATTATTCGTACCACTAGATTCGTTCCTTGATCCGACCACAATTGTTGTTTCAGATACTGCGATAGACCAACCAAGTTCATCATGATCTCCTGAGTTCGATGCTTTTACATATCCTGGAAGGGCCCATTGTGGAGATGGAAATTCAGTGGGGTTATCGCCATGACATATTGATAAGGATATAATTATCAGCAAAAATCCGAGCCGTTTTCTCATTGGAGGTCCTTTTATAACCAAGACAAGGTGCTCATGTCATATTGACAAATGGTGAAATTATGGTATGTTAAATGATGGGGGGTATGGAGTTGGATCAACCCCCCAGCACCATTCTGCGGTGTATGTTCCAGTCTTCCAAACAAATGTGTGAAGCAAAGTTACGCACTTCCTCCAGGTGTATGTTATGCGCAACATGTGTTTACAGCATGGACTTGATATTTCTTCTACACTTGATGTAAGCTCTTTAATATCTGATGAGGGACTGCATGGTTTATAACAATTTGAAAATGTATCAGTGGCTCCACTTGTTGCTGTATATAGAAGTGAAGCAGTATGGCAACAAGCGACAGCTGTTGGTGAATCAATACCTACTTGCCCGCATAAAATAATACATTGAGCTTCAAGTGCCCCTGCTTTGAGTTGACCTGCAGGACCAGCGGCAAGTTCGGCAGGTACATGGCCATAAGGGTCCACCTTATTGGGGATAAAGTATGATGTATATTGATTGGTATTCTTTACCCAGAAAGAGTCAAATGAAATAAAACGCCCTAAAGTTGGACTCATTTGTCTGGCCCTAAATTGTACCAGCCCACTTTCAGAGTCGAACTCTCGTCCAGTAAAAAGTGTAGTCATGGACACAGCAGAGGAATTCTCGGAAATCCCCGATGCATCATAAAACTCCACTTGCCCATACGGGGAGTACCGGTACTTTTCTACAAGCGTTCCGGACTGGTTATAGACCCGATAAGTGGAGTACTGCCGGTTCTGGACCGGGTAATGATCCGTACCCGTGGTGTACCGGCACACCAGTTCATCAATATACTGGCCCCAGACGAAATTGTAGGTCACGGCCGTGCTTGTCGTATGGCGTCGCTCTTCGATGACTTGATCCCCGGTCAGGAAACAATCCACTTCCTCGCCCGTGGCGATCACCTTCTTCCAGATCCTCCGGCCGAAGGAATCGAAGGCGTACTGCCCCAGGAGGTTGTTCGTGGCCTTTTCGCGCACGGCCACAAGCTGGTTGGCGATGTTCCATTCATAGAGCTTTGAGCCGTCGTCTGTCAGGTTGCCGCGATCGTCATGGACCACGGAGGTCGAATCGATCTGGGTGATCTCGTTGGCTAGGTTATGGGACCGGGTCTGGGTCACGCCATCTTTTATATACTGCGCCCAGTTATACAGATCGTCCAGTGTCCAGCCGGATTGGGAGGAAGGACTGGGAATATATGTCCCGTTAAACCACCCACGCTTATACGCTGTCAGCCGGTTGGCATTGTCGAAGCCATAGGTCTCATCCCATGAGGATTCGGTCGTGTTGTCCTCATAGGTCACATTATTATTGGGATCATAACCATATAATAGATTGAAGACCGTGCCGCCCGAATTCAGGGTTCGAATCCGGGTCGGGTTCTTATTGGCATCGCGGTAATATTTAGTGTCTATGCCGTTGCCCCGGTCAAGCTCGCTTGTGGTCCAGTCGGCATTATACTTCCACCGGGCAATCCGTTTGCCGTCCGATATCCGGTAAATCTTTTCCAGCCTTTTTTGGGCGTCGTATTGGTACTGGATTCTTTGCCCGTTCGGCGCATAAATGTCAGTAAGCAATCCGCCGCCATTCCAACTCTGAAGCTGGTATTTGTAATTCATGGTCTTCATTGTGTTTTCGTATCCGCTTTGATAATGGCGCTGCCTTTCCTGAAGAATCTGGCCCAGGTCGTTATTATATATACGGGCTTCGGATGTCAAGACATTGTTCACATACCGGAAAGAATCGATCCGGTTGGTGGCATCGTAATAGCTGAAGACATCCCGCATTTTATCATTGAGCGAGCTGTCCTGGTAATATACGGCCGTAACCCGGTCCAACTGGTCGCGGACATTCAGGATGTGGTTGCCTGACTGGTCAATGGTCTCTTCAAGCCGGCCATCGGGATAATAGGTGAAGCTTTTTTCTCCGCCATCGGGATAAGTGGTGCTTTCAAGGAGGTTGCGGGCATTAAAGGCGTAGACCGTGACCTGGGCGACG
>JBDREB010000341.1:0-3765 GCA_043820325.1 Planctomycetota bacterium
GACTGTCCGTCAAGGACCAAAACTGGCGCCGGTGACGCGAGTCAAGGGCCTTGACACCCACACAACACGCAACCCGACCATGTCATTAAGTCATCGCCCTTGTCAATAAGTCCTCACCGAGAGGTTTTGCAAGTCCCTCAAGTACCACCTCTCGGTCTTCATGCCCAAATCGTGCCTCTTTCCGGCCAAGTGGATGAACAGGCTCCTGGAGTTCAACAAGCGGATCGGGTACCGGTTCTTCATCCACAACCTGCTGTTGCCCCTGGAGTCGAAGCCGGGCGGCCGCATCGAGGTCAAGGTGACGGTCGACAACAAGGGCATCGCGCCCATCTACCATCCCTACAAGTTCGCTTTCCGGTTCGTCCAGGGCGGCCGGACCGCGGTGGTGCCGTTCAATGTCGACATCCGCACCTGGATGCCCGATTACTCGTATTTCACGGAGGCGATCACCGTGCCGCGGACCCTGAAGCGCGGCGTGGCGGAGCTTGCCTGCGGCATCGTGGACGACCGCGGCAAGCCCGTGGTGCGTTTCGCCCAGAAGCCGGTGACGGCCGACGGGTGGCATCCGATGACGAGGATGGACATCCTTTAAGAGGGGTCGGAAAGTCGGGAAGTCGGAAGGTCGGAAAGCCGGATGTCAAGACGAGGAGAGTCGGAAAGTCGGAAGGTCGGAAAGTCTGAAAGCCGGATGGGATTAAGCAGCACTGGATTTTATAGCCGGATCAATGATCTTTCTGCCGGTGATCGTATCATGGCTGATCTCCCTGATCTCAAACTTTCCGACCTTCCGACTTTCCGACATGCTCCAGACCACCATCGACTCGAACGCCAAGCTCGAGGACAACCTGATGGAGACCAAGCGCGAAGAGGTCGACCTCCAGCAGGATGTCTGCCGCATCCTCGGCGCCTAGCCGTCGTGCGGCGACACCCACCAGGCCGAGTTTTACGAGTACTTCTTCACCGAGCGCCGCATCGACCGTTTCAAGGGTGAACATAGCCACATGCGCGCGCCCATTCCCGGCCGCATGCCCTTCGGCCGGCGCACCTGCCCGGACATCATTCGCGAGTGGACCTACGGGCCCGAGCCGGTGGGCGACCTGCACATGCTGACAACCGAGCATTCCCACGAATTGCTGTGGGCCGCATTCACGGGCGAGCCGTTCACCCGCGTGCTGAATGTCATCAATTCCGGCGAATACCTCAAGGGCATCCCCAAAGACGCCTGCGTGGAGGCGCTGGTGACCGTATCCGGCCGCAAGGTGACCGGCAAGCCCATCATCCTGCCCGTGGCCGTGAACCAGCTCGTCCACCGCTGGACCGCGATCCACGACCTGTCAATCAAGGCGGCCCTGGAATGCGACCGCGACGCCGCGCGCCAGGCGCTGTTCCTGGATCCGCATGTGCGCGACATGTACGACATTGCGCCCATGCTCGAGGATTTCCTGACCGCCCTGCGGCCCTGGCTGCCGGCGAAGTGGTTCCGGTAAGATCAAGACGCACCGCAAAGACGCAAACAGGAGTCAGGTGCTGGGTCGGAGGAGGACTCACCGCAAAGGCGCAAAGGTCGCAAAGGGTTAAAGGAAAAGACAGAGAGATGCGTCGTGTGTAGGATCGGTGCCGTCGGTCATCTGACCGGTGCCTCGACACTTACAAGGCGCTCCTGCACTCCGTCATCGGCGGCGAACCCCCGCGCGGCGGCCGCAAGGCGCACGAGCTGGATGTGCATTCCCAGATATGAAGGCGCCGGGAAGAGCGGCACACGGCTGACGGAAACGATAGGTGAAACGGCATACGGCTCACGGCTTCCGGCCTGGATAAGAACCGTAAACCGAATACCGCCGGCCGAAACGCCTTTCGTGTCCGCATACCGTGAACCGTCCCCAGAGGATTTTCCTTTACTTCCCCCCGGTTTTGCATAAAGTAAGCCGCTTTCGGGGCATATCCGGCCCGAGCGGACGCCCACAAACAGCGGTAGGATGACCAGCATGTCATCGCGCAAAAAAGGCCATGACCAGAAGCTCGGGCAGCACACGGTCGAAAAGATCGGTGGCACCTCCATGACCAAGTTCGGCGATGTGATGCGCAACATCATCGTCGGCAAACGCAAAGGCGCCGATCTATACAACCGCATATTCGTGGTCTCCGCCTACGGCGGCATCACGGACCTGCTGTTGGAGAACAAAAAGACCAACGCACCCGGCGTCTACGGCAAGTTCGCGGCCGGCGACAAGGGCTGGCAGGAGGCACTGACCGTGGTGCGCGACCGGATGTTGGCGCTCAATGCCACCTTCCGGGAGATCGGCCTCGACCTCATGGCGGCCGACGCTTTCGTGCACGAGCGCATCGAGGGCATCCGGGCCTGCCTGAGCGACCTCATCCGCCTCCGTTCCTTCGGCCATTTCAAGCCGGCCGACTACCTGCCGGCCAGCCGCGAGTTTTTGAGTGCCGTGGGTGAGGCGCACAGTGCCTACAACGGCGCGCTCATCCTCAAGGCCAACGACATCAACGCCCGGTTCGTCGACCTGACGGGCTGGAAAGAGGCCGAGACCCTGCTATTCAATGACATGATCCGCGCGGCGTTCAAGGGGATCGATTTCAGCCGCGAGATGCCCATCGCCACGGGGTACACCAAGTGCGACGAGGGCATCATGGGCACCTTCGACCGCGGGTACAGCGAGATCACTTTCAGCAAGATCGCGGTGATCACCCTGGCCCGGGAGGGCGTGATCCACAAGGAATTCCACCTGAGCACGGGCGATCCCAAGCTGATCGGCGTGGACAAGGTGAAGATCATCGGCCAGACCAACTTTGACATTGCCGACCAGCTGGCCGACATGGGCATGGAGGCCATCCATCCCCGCGCCTCCAAGGAAATGGAGGTCAACAACATCGCCATCCGGGTGAAGAATACCTTCGAGCCGGACCACCCGGGCACGCTGATCAGCCATGAGTTCGTCTCACCCCACCCGCGGGTGGACATGATCTGCGGCCGCAAGGATATCCTGGGCATCGAGGTCTTCGACTCGGAAATGGTGGGCCAGGCGGGGTACGACTTTCACCTGCTCAAGCACTTCTATGACCACGGCATCAGCTACATCACCAAGAACACCAACGCCAACACCATCACCCACTATGTGGCGGAGAAGACCCCGCGCGTGGCTGATTGCGTGGCCAGCCTGAACCAGGCCTTCCCCGGGGCAAAGGTGGTGACCCGCAAAGTGGCGATCGTCTCGGTGATCGGCAGCAACATGAAGTTCCCGGGATTCCTGGCCCGCGCGGCCCAGGCCCTGGCCGACGCCGGCATCAACATCCTGGCCCTGGACCAGTGCATGCGCCAGGTGAACATGGAATTCATCGTCGACCGCGACCAATTCGATGGCGCCCAGATCGCGCTGCATCGGCGGCTGGTCGAAGAGGCGGAGTAGATCAGCCACAGAGGGCACAGAGTACCACAGAGGAGGGTAGGGTGCGGAGAAGACCGGATTTGCCACAAAGTTCACAAAGGGCACAAAGGGTTGAGGGTGCGGATGGAAGACTTCTGATTTTGCCACAGAGGCCACAGAGAAGCACAGAGGAAAGCACATGAGTCACAGGTCACATGTCTCAGGTCACAGGTCAAGATCCAAATTCAGATTTCCTGATCCCTGTGGGGTGGACCGATGGTTTTCCGGAACGGGTTTGGCGCATTTTCCGCGTGACAAATGGGCTGCGGCGGCTATCCTTTCTGGGGTCAGACTTCAGGATGATTGGTCATGCACCAGTCCT
>JBDREB010000342.1:0-2309 GCA_043820325.1 Planctomycetota bacterium
CGCGGCCGCGGCACCTTCGAGGACCGCTTCAGCGAGCTTAACCGCGCCCTGGATCTCCACCTCTCCTGCCGCGCCTTCGGCCGCAATGAATCCACCCTCCTTTTGCATCTGTTGGCCTTCAATATCGCCAATGTCCTGCGCGCGGAATTGGAGCGCGCCACCGGCTCCGGCTGGGATCTCCATCGCGTCCAGGCAAGGACGGGCAGGACCATCGCGCATAGAAGGACCATTTTCCGCATACTGCATACGATCCGCATCAGACGCCCTTTCTTACATTTTCCCCGTATACAACTTGGGATTTTCCTTCGCGTGGCGATCGAGGCCGTCCATGATCGCGGTGCAGGAACCCTGCCACCGGTCGGGCGGCATGTCTTCGGTGATGCCCATGATGACGCCTTCGACGCCATCCAATTCGTCGAGCAGGCCCACGGCGGCCTGTTCCACCGCGGCGTCGGGCTTGAGATGGATCGACGAGGGGAAGTTGAGCCAGAGCGCCTTCTTTGGCCACGCGGCGCGCGCCTGGGCCAGTGTCATGTCCGTATCGGGCGCGGGCGTAAAGGCCTCGACATAGTCGAGGGCCGTGCCGGCGATCGCCGTGGCGATGGGGCCGCAGTTGGCGTCGAAATGGCACCCGATCAGTTTGCCGTGTTTGTGCATGACCTCGGCCGCCTCGTTATAGTGGGAGATATAGTATTTCTTGAAGGTCTCCACGTCAATGATCTCGGGCACCACATTGCCCCCGTAGTTGGCGTGCGTGGCGGGCGACTGGGCCACGATGGGGTAGAGCAGACGGCGCTTGGCGACGAGGATGTCGTAGAGCTTCAGGATCTCGTCGCGCCGGTCCATCCACTCCATGCAGAAGGTCTCCATGCCCATGAGCGAGCCGGAGATCATGGCCTGCAGCGGCTCAAGGCCGAACCCGGCCCGGCCGATGGCGTCGCCGCCGAAATCGGCTTCCGACCGCGCGAACCCGGCATAGTCGGGCTCGTACTGCTCGTCCTGGAGGAGGAACCGCAGGACCTTGTAGTCGTCCGGGCCCTTGAACATCTTCTCGTGGGTCCATGAGGTGAACCCGGCCGGCTCGGTGAGCGTGGTCACCGTACCCACGGGCGTCTCCAGCCAGGTCCGGACCATCTGCTTGCCATCCTCCCATGTGGTCGCCTGCCGGACCTTGACATTGGGCTGATGGGTGCGCACCACGGAGCGGCGGTTGACGATGCAGAGGCCGCGGTTGCGCATGGCCCGCTCGGCCGCACACTGGGGGATCTTGGATTCGTAGATAGTGAACGGTACCCGGTCGACGCGCTCGAGGCGGAGCGCCTGTTCCACGCGCTGGCGGGCGGTGATGATGCCCTGCTTTTTCAAGTCGTCCCCTCCCAAGGTAGGCCGGGCATTATTTAATGCGTGCGATCGCGCGGGAACGCCTGCGCACCGTTTGGGCTGAAGGCGATTTCAGCCGCAATTGGCTGATCTTCAGATAGAACCTGCGCAGGTCATTGATCTCCCGGACCACCTGCTCAATGCGGGTCATGTGACAATGCCTCAATATCCGCAAGATCCTGTATTGAGCCGCGCACACGCTTGAGCCTGATCAGCTCTTTCCTGCCCGCGACCGGGACCATGCCGATCGCAGCTTCGGCCTGCATCGCGTTATTGATCGCATTCAAATCCCGCTTGTTTACCGCCCCCAGGAGATCGACAAGCATATGATCACTTCCGCTGATCCTGATCAGACGGGTGATCGTGATCCGCCCCTTGGTGGTTTTCCAGGGCACAGTGCTTTTCTGGTATCCAAGATCCGCCAGAACTGTGCAAGCGGCTTCAATTTCGGCAAGGGGAAGGAGGATGTCGATATCCTTCGTCAAGCGGGGATGCCCGTGGAAGCCGACGGCAATACCGCCCACTACGGCGTAATGGATGCCGCCCGCATTCAAGGCTTTGGCGACAGCGAAAAATTCTTTATATAGATCCATGGATATGCTTCAGCAAGCCCCGGCAAACAAATGAACGACAATGAACAATCGGTAAAATTATACGCGTCGTTCTCTGGATATCAAGCAATTTGGGGCTGATTTCCGATCGATCCCGATATCCGGTCGCAGGTCATGGTCCGGGTATGATCTGTGGCGGTTGTATTCATTTCAGATTTCCTGATCCCTATCCGTAACCGGTCATGTTTTTCGGAAAAAGGTTTGGCACTTTTTTCGACCCACAGGTGATTGTACGGGGAACATCCGGATGTCAACCGTGTAGGGGCGGGTTTGAAACCCGCCCACCCGTCTAATCGCGAAACGGCAATAAAGGGCGGG
>JBDREB010000343.1:0-4125 GCA_043820325.1 Planctomycetota bacterium
ACGCTTGTTTTGGGTCCAATTGGGTTGGGCACGGCATGCCGTGCCCCTACCAAACAAGATCCGGCTTGAACCAACGTTCCGGAATCGGGTCATTATGATGATTGAGATCTGGCCCCTTAATTATGGGGCGGTGTACTTAGAGCCTATCCGAAAACCTCTCCGGGCTTCGGTCGGCTGCGGCAGCCCGTTCGACTGGCGCTCAGGGCCCTGAGTCGTATCGAAGGGCGCCGGGCTGTGTCGCCCTGCATCGGCTATGCGCTCTGCTCTCGGCATAGCCTGCTTCGGGCTTCGTGCCCGGCCCATTCGGCCGGCGCTCAGGGCCCTGAGCCGGGTCGAAGGGCTTGTCCTCGCACGACCTCGGGCCTTCGGACAGGTTTTCGGATAGGCTCTTATACGATAACAGCAGATGCTTTTACCCTCGCCCTTGATGGGGGGGATCCTGCTTGCACGCTTGGTTGCATCTGACAGGCCCGGCCCGGCCCCGCACAATGCGGGTGTGCCCGGCATCCCAAAGCATGGTGCGGGTATTTTAGACTTGCCAAACATATATCGCGATGTTATAATAATGTGGATGAAGGTGAATCATTGCATTGGCCGGATGGGCCGTTCATTGCGCATGGAGAGTTGATCATGAGAAAACCAGCGTCCAAACGGCGGGTGCGCGTGCATTCCTATACGGCCGTGGTGGAAAAATGCCTTGAAACGGGCCTGTATGTCGGATATGTGCCCGGTTTTCCCGGCGCCCATTCACAAGGCAAGACCCTTGACGAGCTGAATGCCAACCTCAAGGAAGTTATCGAAATGCTCCTTGCAGACGGGGAGCCGCACCTGGACGGGGAATTTGTCGGAACACAGACGGTTATCGTGGCCTGAACATGCCACATTCCTGTCCTCCCTCCCCGAAAAGTGGTTGCCGCTTTAACCCGGCTCGGTTTCGTCGAAGTCCGGCAACGGGGGTCCCACAAGCAATTCCGCCATCCGGACGGCCGCTGCACAACTGTCCCGTTCCACGGCTCGCGCGACATATCGCCGATCCTGTTACGCCAAATCGCCAAGGATATAGGACTGACCGTACACCAAATGCTCGGGGAGTGAGCCCGGCCGGGGCCGGTATAATGCAGGTTGATCCAGACATTGACAAAGGGTGGATTGCGGGCTGGAAATTCCAAGGAATTCTTTCGCCATTTCCCTTGCTTTTTGGTGGTAAAATATCGTGAGCAGCACAAGTAGATGGACTTTTGCGTTTGATAATAATATGGTACAGGCCCTATTCCTGTGTGTCACACAGGCGTTATTATCGCTTGGGCGTGTATTTCACGCCGGTCATCCCTTTGAAATCCGCATCCTGCGTCCAGAGAACGGCGCCAAATCTGCGGGCGGTGGCCAGGATCACGCTGTTGGCCAGTGGCAGTTTCAGTTCCGCGCCGAGACGGGCGGCGGCTAGGGCGGTCGCCTGGTCAAGATCGGCGCTCAAGCCCTGGGCCATGATCGCCGCGGCCTTGAGGGCGGCATTTTCATCCCGCTGGCGGCACAGGCTCTTGAACACCTCCAGAACGCACAGGGTGGGTACCAACAGTTGTTCCGGCGCCTCGATTGTCGGGGCAAAGAACCCGGCGTTCGGTCCGTCGGCGAAATATTCCAGCCAGCCGCATGAATCGACCAGGTTCACAGCCGGTCCTTTTCTCGTTTGATCTCCGTATCGATCCCCCTGACGAAGCCGCGCATTTCGGCCGGCTTCTTAACGGGCATGTACTCGATGCGGCCGTCATACTCGATCACCTGCACCTTGGTGCCGGGGCGGATCCCCAGCGCCCGCCGCACCAACTTGGGAATGACCACCTGGTACTTGGTGGATACGGTCACCGTTTCCATTGCATATCCCCTTCAATATCGTATTGCGATATCTTGATCGATGAGAATTATACAATACGACATGGTAATTGTCAAGCGGATTATTGCCCCGATGTGGCGGTAATATCACCGATCGGGAGTCGGAAAGTCAAAAGATCCCCAGGCACACAAGGTTTCTCGGGGCAGGCTCCGCGTGGCCCTCCAGGGGACTGGATTGCCCGATCAAGTCGGGCAATGACAGGATTCAGGCATTCCCCCGTTCTTAACCATTCACCCTTTCGTGACTTTCGTATTTTTCGTGGTAAAACTCTTATCCAAAACCCATCCGTGCATCTGTGAATCTGTGGTTACTGCTCTTTTCTTCCCACCACGAATGAAATAAACCGCGGACAAACGCGGATTGCCGCGGATGGGAAAGGTCCCCTATATGCCCGTGTTTTCAGTTCGTATAGATAAGTGGGTATTGGTCCGGATCTGCCAGCGATTCGAGTTCCAGGTCCACATCCAATGCATCCCAGCGCAGATGATGGCCGTGCAGAAGCCGGACCGCCATTATATCCGCCATTTTCGCATCCCTGAACCAGGGGTATTCGTCAAACGGCAGAAGGTATTCCGTCTCCTTGACG
Organism: Planctomycetota bacterium; assembly: GCA_043820325.1. Lineage (GTDB taxonomy): Bacteria > Planctomycetota > JBDREB01 > JBDREB01 > JBDREB01 > JBDREB01. The sequence continues at coordinate 2,478 of JBDREB010000343.1, forward strand.
AACAGCCAGATGCCGTGCGCGGATATGCAGGTAACTTCAACCTGGGGGAGCACCGAACGGCTCATTCGTTTCCTTTTTACAGCCTGTATTGTAAGTCATGTCAGGCAGTTGACAAGTCTTTTTTAGGGGAAACCAGCATCCCTCATCTCCTCCATGAGTCGTGCAATGTCATGAAGCGCATCTTTATCCATTCCTTCTGAAAAAACCTTGCATGTTGATGGGATCCGGGCATAATATCTCCGAAAGGTATATGGTCGTCGGATACGGATCTTTTCATAACCGGGTTGGTTTAGATGATTGGCCAGGAAAGGTGACGCATGGGTAAATTTCGCTTGTTCATTATCCTTATGGTTTATCTTGCAGCTGTTGGTCTTGGCCAAACAGTCGCGCCGGCGGCTCCAGAGGTCGCTTCGCCCGCGCTTGCCGCAGGCAAGGTCCACCTGGATGTGCCGTGCGTCAAGAACCCGGAGGCGCATTACCACATCTACCTGCCCACCACCTATGACCCAGCGAAACAATATCCGGTCCTTTTCATGTTCTCCACGGGCAAGTCGTTGCCGATCGAGAATTTCGTCGCCGCAGCCGAGGCGCGCGAATGGATACTGGTGGGCGCATACGAGTGCACGACGGGTGACTGGGAACCGATCCTGGTCTACATCGACGCGATCGTGGCCGAATTCAAGAGCGGCCGGTTCGCGGTCCATCCCAAGCGCCTATACGCGGGCGGATGCAAGGCCGCGGCCAAAATGGCGACCACCATGATGTTCCGCAATCTCGATTCCTTCAGCGGCGCCATCATGATCACCGGGTGGCTGGGGATAGAGGAAAAGGCCGCGCCCGGCACATCCATCTACGGCATCGTGGGTACAGGCGAGCCGGGCACCGAGGGCCACCTCAAGTACATGGATACCGAATTGCGCACCGCCTGCCGGCAATTCAAGATCGATTACACCATGGTGATCGCGCCGGATGTAAGCAACCTGCCCGAGTCGCACGAGCATATCCAGCGCGCCATGGAGTGGCTCGACCTGCAGTTTTATAAAAAGTCGCCCAAGGTTCAATCATCTCGACAACCGTCAAGCAGGCCGGTAAGGTCATGGATGCCATAGGTGCCTTGACCAAAGGGATTCCACCAGATATCAGCACCTGAATAGTAACCGCCCAAGTGCACCCAGCCGGAGCGGGAGGCATACATCCGCGGCCTCCTGAACAGGGCCAAGGCCGCAGGAGAGACCATGGCCGCCTACGAGCAGTATGAATTCATCAAGGCCAACTTCGAAAACAACCCCTATGCAGGGAAGCGCTTACGGCCATGAAAGCCCTTGAACCGCTCCTCAAGCAGGAACTCATGGCCCGCGCCAATTATCAGAAACTATTGCCTGCCGTCGAAAAACCGGGCATCGATTCCAACACCCGCAAGCAATATGTCAAAGTCTTCAAGGATCTGGCCGCCAAGTTCCCGGACACGGTCTACGGCAAAAAGGCGGCGGAAAAGGCCGCGGAGCTGGAACAGGCGGAAAAGATCTGATTTGTTTCTTGTTGGACCGCCGCTGACCCCGGCGGCTCTTGTCTTTCCCCTGGAGGGCCGCGCTTCGTCGCGGCCGGGGATGCGGAGGGACTTAAAGCCATGACGGACGCGACGAAGCGC
>JBDREB010000344.1:0-4443 GCA_043820325.1 Planctomycetota bacterium
AAACCCCGCACGCCCGGAAGGGATATGATCTTCCGTCCGCATCCGGCGTTGCTCGTCGACGCCGGATCTTTCCATTGATACGGCTCCTCCTCGCGCCTTGGCTGCGGACGGAATCTCTATGTCGAAATGGATACTTTATTCATTTACGGGCACTTACCTGAAAATCATGAGTGTTTAAACTGCCATCCAAAAGAACGGGCGAGTGTATCTGTATCGCCCGGAGCTTGGAGGTTTCCGGGTCGGGCAGAAACTCGGACAGTGATCAGTCGCCCAGCCCGTTCAGCGCTCCGCTGTACATGCCGACATAGAACGATACGATCCGGTACCCGATGAAAGCGACGATGCCGAAATAGACCAGGAAGCTGAGCGCCTTGGCCAGCATGCGCAGGGCGATGTCGGTCTCCGTCCGGTAGTAATCGGCCACCTTGCCCGCCGATTCGTCGGTTGTGCCGCTGCGCTCGCCGGTCTCGAACATGTGGATGACCATCTCCGGAAATAACCCGGCCTGCTTCATGCCCACGGAAAGCGGCAGGCCGGCTTCGGCCGTGGACCGCAGGCCGGCCGCCCGGGCGCGGATGTGCGTGTTGACGCAGACCGAGGCGCACAGCTCGATGGTCTCGTATATGGGCAGTCCGGTCGAGGCCGCCATGTGGTAGACGGTGGCGAAGCGGAGCATGTCGAGCTTGATCACCACGCCCCGCACGAACGGCACGGCCAGGAGGATGCCATCGGTGGCGCCGGCCACGCTGGAATTCGACCGGCGCAGGGCGGGCAGGACCTTGAAGGCGAACAGGACGGCGGCGTAGAACGGGGCCAGGATGCACCCCGCGGCGAAGGCATAAGCGGGCAGGGAACCGTTGCCGGTGAAAAAGGACGGGAAGGGGAGGATGAGCGCGGCGACATGGATGAGGATGACGGGGTAGATCAGCCGCATGACGAAGTCCCGTTCCAGGTCCCGGCGGAACTCGAACCAGCCGCTCAAGCCGCGGAACACTTCTTCGAGTTTGCCCGCCTGCGCGCCGGCGCGGATGAGGGCGCATTCGAGCGGGGTGAAGGTTTCCGGCTCGCGGCGGATGGCGTCGTAAAGCGAACCCTTGTTGTGGATGGCATCCTCCACCCGCTGGAGGGCCTCACCCAAAGCGCCGCCGCCCGCATGTGCGCGTGCCAGGGGCAGGGCCTCCATGAGCGGCACGCCCGCCCCTTCGAGGGTGGCCATTTCACCGTAAAAAACGGCGCGTTGTTTGTGCGTAGGCATACCTTGCTCCTTGTTCGGTCAAACTTGATGGAATCGCAAAAAGGATAGCTTTATGTCCCATGCGTCTCGGGAAGATCGAACCGGTCACATCCCGCGCGGTGCACGCAAGTTCTTGTAGCTGCGGGGCTTGTCCCCGCCTCCGGATGGGCGACCGCCTTTCGACAGGCTCAAGGTTGCAGCTACAGGGAAAAGCGCCGCGGATAGGTCGATTACGGACTTTTTGCGAGTCCATCAAATTTGGATTATAGCGGGCGGCGGCCGCAATGCAAGGTCAAAGATGCGGGCGCGTCAGTCGACGATGCGGATAGCCGCCAGGTCGGCCGGCGTGAGGACCGTCACCCGGGGGCCCGGCGGCCGCCAGGTATCAGGGTCCGTGGCGTGGAATACGGCGTAGACGGCCGTGCGGGTGAGCCCCGCCAGGTGGGTGATGCCCGAATCGAGGCCGATATACGCGGCCGAGGTGTGGATCACGGCCGCCGCCTCTTCCAGCGCCGGTGCGTGCAGGTGAACGCTCCCGGTCTCCCCGGCCAATCCGCCAACGGCTGCCGCCAGGTCTTCATCGGCCGGGCCGGTCAGGAAGATGAAACGGGACCGGTCGCAGTGATGCGCAACGAAGGCCCGCCAAGCCTCCATGCCGATCAGTTTGCGGCGTGAGCCGGTGCCGGGGTGGATGGTGATGACGGGGCGGCCGTGAGTGAAGATGGCGACCGCCGTCCTGGGCAGGGGCGGGAGGCGGAGGGGATCGATCTGGACCGGGGGCAGTTCCGAAAGCGGAGGGCCGAGCACCCCGAGGAGATACCGGGCCGCGTGCATGCCGACCGGGTTGCGCGGCGGGGCCAGCGAGCGCACGGGTATGCCCGCGGCGGTCAGGTTGGCATGGACCGTTCCATCCGGGCCTTCGAGCAGGTTGAGCGCTTGAACCTGTCCGGCCAGCGCCGGGGGCAGGGGACCGGGACGGGTCGCGTGGAGCGTGTGCCAGCCGCCGGTATCGATATCAAGGCAATGGTCGAACCCGCACAGCCGGGCCACGCCGTGCATCCGACCGGGAATGACGAGGGTGACGGCCCCGTACCGCTCGCGGCAGGCCGCTGCCAGCGGCAGGGTGAGGATCACATCGCCGATGGCGCCGGAGCGGAGGATCAGCACGGCCATCATGGTTGGCGTACGCCTTCCCTGCCCGGCACGCTGTGCATGTTTGCGGGCCCTTACTTGGGCGTTATCGGGGTTGTGGTGGTTCCGGGGATCAGCTTGGGGAGCTCAAGCAGCTGGTCGATGACCTTGACGGTGATGCTGTTGACGCCCATGAAAAAGGAGACCATGATGATGAAGATGGCGACAACGATGACGGCATTGACCGCAACGCCGAGTCCCTTGGGCGCGAGCATGGAAACGAAGTAGGCGAAGCAGGCCAATCCTGCGGGCAGGACATAGAACCAGTAGCTGCTCATGCACAGGACCGTGAAGTGGGAAAGTTCGGTGCCTTTGGAAGCGTAGAAATCAGTATACTGATTCCGGACATAGGCGATCACCGCCATGCAGATCACGGCCATGGCCATGGCTGCAAAGGCCACGACACGGGTCGGGTTCGGTTCGGACGGCTTGCCGCTCTTTTTGTCATCAGACATGCGTGGACTCCTTACTTGTAGACGGTGGGGAGACTGCGGCCGGACTTGGCGCTCCGGCAGGCGAGATCGATGAGGTGGATCGGGCGGCGCGCCCATTCGGGCGTGATCACGAGCTTCGTGCCTTTGGTGAGGTGGTCGGCCACATTCTGGTAGAACTTCCAGCCTTCGTTGTCCGGGCTGGCCCCCTTGGTGATGACCGTGTTTTTGCCGTCGTGGGTTATGGCGGTCCAGTCGCGGTGCGAGAAGACGAAGGTCCCCTTGGCGCCGGTGATCTCTAATTGGCCCTCCCAGTGGCGGTTGTGGTAGGTGGAGAGCGTCACCCGGCTCTTTTTGGCCGCGGCGATCATGGCATCGCATTCGGCCGTGGTGATGGCGAAGGGCTTTTCCGTGACCACATGCCGGCCGGCCTTGAGGCATTCGATGGCCAGTTTGGCGTGGGTGTTGTGGGAGGTGATGATGGTCACCAGGTCGACATCCGACCCTTTGAGCATCGCGCCGACGGATGCGAAGGTCCCGATGCCGGGGAAATCGGTCTCGGCCACCTTGAGGCGGGCGGGATCGATCTCGGTCACGGCCGCGGGGACCATGCCGGCCTTCTGCATTTCCATGAGGTGGCACTTGCCCATGTTGAAGGCGCCGCCGTAACCGACGACGCCGACCTTGATCTGCCCGGCTTTTGTATATCTTTTCATGGTTTGAACTCCGTTGGTATTATTTAGAATTTAGGTAACACTTTAGCGGAATGAAAAGACTGGATCCCCCGGTCAAGCCGGGGGATGACGGATGAAGAAGGTTGACTTGCATCAGCCTTATTCTTGTGCTGTCATTGCCCGACTTGATCGGGCAATCCAGATCTCCTATGATCGTTTCACTCGGGTAAAGTGTTACAAGAATTATTGCATCGTCCGACAAATCACCGGTCATGCGAAAATTCCTCAAGGATCCGATTGAAGTCGTGGCTTTGGCTGTATAATATGTGCTGTTGTCAAGTTGGGCTGACTTGAATATAGTGCGAAAGTTCACAGTAAGGGAACAGGATAGGATGCGTCAGCGCGGCTTCACCCTCGTCGAACTCCTGGTGGTCATCGCCATCATCATGCTCCTGGTGGCCCTCCTCCTGCCGATCGCCCAGGGCCTCCGGGCGGCCGCCAAACAGGTGGGCTGTACCTCGAACCTGCAGCAGCTCAACCTGGGTTCCGCATGTACGCCGGCGACCACAATGACCGTTACCCATATGTGCTCGGCGGCCCCGCCGGTTCCGTCAACTGCATGGACTGGCTGGGGTACCTGAAGCACGACATGCCCAAATCCGGGACCCTGTGGGATTACATCCTGGAGACCAAAGTCTACCTCTGCCCAGCCGACTCCCTGTGGCGCGACCCGGCCCTCAATGTATGCTGGATCCCCGCCTACGCCACCCACAGTTCAGATTTCCTGATCCCTATCCGTAACCGGGCATGTTTTTCGGAAAAAGGTTTGGCGCTTTTTCCGACCCACAGGTGATTGTGCGGGGAACATCCGGATGTCAACCGTGTAGGGGCGGGTTTCAAACCCGCCCCTACG
>JBDREB010000345.1:0-9652 GCA_043820325.1 Planctomycetota bacterium
ATGGCCCCTACAGGAAATCCCGGCAAAAGCATCTGGTGCATGACCATTCATCCTGAAGTCCGACCCCAGGAAGGATAGCCGCCGCAGCCCATTTGTCACGCGGAAAATGCGCCAAACCCGTTCCGGAAAACCATCAGTCCACCCCACAGGGATCAGGAAATCTGAATTTACCGAATACGCGGGGTATAACCAAAAGCCATATTTCATTTCACTTCCGATGGATGCCGGGTATAATATGATCGGAGCTTGATAAAGGACGGCTACACCCAGTTGGCCAAGGTCTATGAGGGCACGCTCTTCGCCGCCAAGGCCCAGGCCCGGGCGGCGGAGTTGGCGGCACCGTAAAGGGGCAGCCCTGGCTTGATTACGAAATGGGAACGGGCGACCGGCCGGTCGCCTCTACAGAACAAATCCAATTGTGCCGCCGGATGGCGGTCGCATCGATCATTCGGTCAAGCCGGAGGGTCTGCTTTGCGATCCCGAGCCCACTTCGCGCCTTGGGACGACTTTGTGACCCTTGGATCGTCATTCCGCCGGCGGGAAGATCTCCAGGGTGAGGTGGCCGAAGCGGTCGGGCACATGGCTCGATGTGGAAAGGGTGGGGGACCAGGCCTGGTCCTCGAGCTCGCCGCCTTCACGCGCGGGGCGGCCGCGGGTGCAGTTCAGCCGCCACTGCCGGGGCAGGGGCAGGTCGGCGGGGTCGAGGTCGGCCCAGGGCAGGCAGATCTCCACCTGCCAGCGGTCGTCGAGCCGTTTGACCGCGGCGGTGAGGCCGGCCGCGTTCCAGGCGGTGATGTCGCGTTCCTTTTCGTCGGCGATCGTGCCGTCGGCATTCACCAGGATGTGGTAATAGGCCGGGCCGGCCTCTGTGCCGGGCAGGAGGAAGAGTTCCACGGCGTCGTCGACCCAGACCTCGTCGTCGCGGACCTTGACCGAGTCCAGGAGCGCGGTGCCGGGGTCTTCGGCGCAGTCGAAGGCCACGAAGAGGGCGTTGGCATCGGCAAGGATGCGGACCCGGGTCGTGTGGAGGGGGATGTCGGCGCGGCCCTGAATGTCGACGAGTTCCAAAACGGGCGCGGCGGCCCAGCACGGGTCGCCCAGGTCGCCGTCGATCACCGGCGCGGCCGGGGCGACGGGCACGGTCACGGCGGGCAGTGTTTCGCCTTCAGCCTTGATGACGGCGGGTGCCGCCGCGGGAACCGCGGCAGGCGTTGGTGCGGTTGCGGCGGTCGGGGCGGGTTCAACGGCGGCAGGCGGAGCCGGGGATACGACCGGTGCCGGTGCAGCCGCAACGGCGGTCGGCGCGGCTTTCGGAACGGCGGGTGCCGGGGTTGATGGCGGGGGCGCCACGCCGCCGCAGCCGGCCAGGATCGTCGCCAGGGCTGATATCGCCATCATACGCATGGGCAGGCTCCTTGTATAACGCGGATCGATCGTGCTCACCACGGTAACGCAGGTCCCCCGCATTATAGCCGCATTTGTTCCATGTCAAGGCAATTCCGGGGGATGCGAATTTCCTTGACTTACCCTCCGGGGCCAATACAATTCGGCACACCTTTATGCGGAGTGCGCCATGGATTCGTTCCGGACCGGCCGCTCGTCCGGGATCCCCCTCGGGGGACTCGGCACGGGCAGCGTCGAGCTTCGCGCCGACGGCGGTCTGTATGAATGGCGCATCTTCAACAACCACCCCTGGGGCCACGGCCCGGCCACGGATGTCATGGAACGGGACGGGCTCTGGTTCGGGCTGGTGGTGCGGCGGGCGGGGACCCATCCCCGGCTCTTCCTCCTGCGCGAACCGGGCCGCTACGACCATTTCCTGAACGATCCCTACCACATGCCCTGGATGGAATATCCCTCCGCAATCCATTTCAAGGGCCGGTTCCCGGTCGCGGACCTGGAATACGATCTGTCGGGCGATTGCCCGGTGGAGGTACGGTTGACCGCCTTTTCGCCTTTCATCCCCCTGGATTCACGCAATTCGGGGGTGCCCGCGGCCGTATTCAGTTTCCATGTCGTCAACACCGGTCTCAGCCCGGTGGATGTGACCTTGGTGGCCGGACTGCGCAACGCGGTCCTCTATGACGAACCGGCCGGCAAACCGGAGATCTTTTTCAACGGCGGCGGCATCATCCTGTCGCGCGAAAGCGATCACGAGGACCATGCTTCTTACGGCTGCCTGGCCCTCTGCACCGCGGGCGGGGAAGTCAGCTGGACGCATGACCCGGTCCAGCCGCGCCAGGTCTGGGAGCCGCTCATGCAGGGCGTCCGGCTGGCCGAACTGGAGCATACCCGCCATGCGAAGTACCCTTACGGTATCCTGGCTCAGCACCTGGCCATCGGCGCCGGCGAGTCGGCCGAGATGCCCTTCATCCTGTCGTGGTTCTTCCCCAACATGTATGAGGGCCGTGGTCACAAGGGCGACAAGCCGGTCAATATCGGCCACCGCTACACCGCCTGGTCCAAGGATGCCGAGGAAGTCAGCGCCTATGTGCTCCAGAACTACGCCTACCTGCGCGCGGGGACCATGGAATTCCTGGACACTTTCCGGGATTCCTCGGCCGAACCCTGGCTCCTGGACGCGGTCAACGCGCAGCTGTCCACCCTGGTGACCTCATCCTGGTGGGACCGCAAGGGGCGGTTCGGCATCTGGGAGGGATTGGGGTGCTGCGGCCTGCAGACGATGGACATCACCCATTACGGTTCTTTCCCCATCGCCCTCTTTTTTCCCGATATCCAGAAAAGCCAGATGCGCCTGTCCACGGCCAATGTGGAGCCGGGGGGGCGCCTGCCGCACATGATGCCCGGCTCGTTCGCCTGCGGCGACAAGGACGAGAAGGACCGCATCGATCTCATGCCGCAGTTCATCCTGCTGGTGTGGCGCGATGTGCGCTGGACCGACGACCGGGCCTACGCGGCCGAGATGTACCCGTTCGTGAAGGGGGCCCTGGCCTTCATGCGCGGCCGCGACACGGACGGTGACGGTCTGCCCAATAACAAGGGCCCCGACCAGACCTATGACCAGTTCCCCATGTTCGGCACGACGGCCTTCGTGGGGCTCCTGCATGTCGCCTCCCTCGCAGCGGCCGCCGACCTGGCCGACTGGGCCGGGGACGCGGCGCAGGCGCGCGCCTGGCGTGAGGAGTACCCGCGCCTGATGGCCGAGCTCGACCGCCAGCTCTGGAACGGGGAATATTACAACCTGGCCTTCGACCGGGCCCGGGAGGTCCAGGATACTGGCTGCATGCTCGACCAACTGAACGGGGAATGGTTCCTGCGCCAGGCCGGCCACCCCGGCATCGTGCCCCGCGACCGCGTGCGGTGCGCCCTGGCCACGATCCACCGGCTGAACCGCACGCCCTATGGGTACTGGCAGAATTGCGTCTGGCCCGCCGGTCAGCCCGACAAACGCCGGCCGGCCCATGTCACCGACCAGGCCGGCACACCGTGGACCGGCGTGGAGTTCGCCGCGGCCGCCCACATGGTCATGGAGGGGCTGCCGGCCGAGGGGCTGGAGATCGCCCGGGCCGTCTTTGACCGGTACGAACGGGCCGGCCTGCGGTTCAACCACATCGAATGCGGCGAGCACTATTACCGTGCCCTGAGCGCCTGGGCCCTCTACCTGGCCCTGCAGGGGTTCGCCTATGACGCCCCCGCCGGGGCGCTCGGGTTCCGTGCGGCCGGCCCCACGACGCGCACCTATCTCTTCAACACGCCCACCGCCTGGGGCCGGGTGAGCATTCCCGGGACGGCGGGCGGGAACCTGGCCATCGAGGTGCGGCGCGGCGCCCTGAACCTGCGCCGCGTCTCCCTGGCCGGCATGGCGGGCGATCCCGTCCACGCCGCGGTGAACGGCCAGCCCGCGGCCTGCACCGCCGCCCGCGACGGCGACACGGTGACCGCGGTGTTCGCCGCGACCGTGAACCTGCGCATGGGCTCCGAGTTGGTGATCGAATATGCCCGTCATGGATAAGCATTTTCCCCCGGAACCCGATTGTCGGTATACGGAGACGACAGGCGTAACGGTATACGGCTCACGGACTTCGGCCCGGATCAAGACCGTATGCCGGATACCGTCGGCCGAAACGCGTTTCGTTTCCGTAAGCCGTTCTTCGGCTGTGGCTGCCGGTCGCACTGCGGCCGGTCGCGGCCGGAAGAGGTGTGCCGATGAGCGTTGAACCAGGACCGCGCATCCCCACCGTGGCCATCGTCGGCCGCCCGAATGTGGGCAAGTCGACGCTTTTCAACGCGATCGTCGGGAATCAGGTCTCCATCGTGGAGGAGACGCCCGGGGTCACCCGCGACCGCGTGATCCGCACGGTCACCTGGGGGGCGCGCACCTTCAACCTGGTGGATACGGGCGGCATCGGCGTCAACGATGTCGAGACCATCATGCAGGGCATCGCCCGGCAGGTGGAACTCGCCATCGCCATGGCCGACCTGATCATGTTCCTGGTGGATGCCGGGACCGGGCCCCAGGATGCCGAGGCCCGCATCGCCAAGGACCTGCGCCGCACGGGCAAGCCGGTGCTCCTGGTGGCCAACAAGGCCGACAGTCCCGAAAAAGAGGACCGGCAGTACGATTTCCGCAAACTCGGGTTCGGCGAACCGCTGCTCGTTTCGGCACTGGGCCGCCGCGGCATGGCCGGCCTGCGGGACCGGCTGGCCGGGCTCCTGCCCGCGGTGGTGCTTGCGCCGGAGACCGGGGGACGGCCGCGCATCGCCATCGTCGGCCGGCGCAACACGGGCAAGTCATCGCTGGTCAACGCCCTGGCGCGCGAGGAGCGCGTGATCGTGTCGAGCATCCCCGGCACCACCCGCGACGCCATCGATGTGGCCATCAGCCACGAGGGCCGCGATTTCCTGCTCATCGACACGGCCGGCCTGCAGAAGCGCGGCCAGCGCAAAGGGCTCGATTTCTACGGGTCGGTGCGGACCGCGCATGCCATCACGCGCGCCGACGGGGTGGTCCTGCTCCTGGACGCGATCGCCGGGATCGGCCAGGTCGACCAGCAGGTCGCCGCCGAGATCGTGGAGCAGTTCAAGCCCTGCGTGATCGCGGTGAACAAGTGGGACCTGGCCGGGGCGATCACCACCGAGCGGTACATGGAATACATCGCCGGCCACCTGGCCGGGATGCATTTCGTGCCGGTGGTCTTCATGTCGGTCCACGACCACCGGCAGATCTGGTCACCGCTCAAGCTCATCATCGATCTTATCGCCCAGTCCCGGATACAACTGCCCACGCCCCGGGTCAACGCGATCATCCATAACGCGGCCGGACGCCTCAAGCCGCCCCGGCGTGTGTCCAAGGAACCCAAGGTCTATTACGCCGTGCAGACCGGGATCCTGCCGCCCACCTTCCGGCTGTATGTCAACGATGCCGCGCTTTTCACGCGCAACTTTCAGCGCACCTTCGCCAATGCCATCCGGGCCGATTCGGAGATCAACGAGGTGCCCGTGAAGATCCAGTTCATCAACCGGACGCGGGAAACGCGCGAGCCCAAGGGCGGCAAACGGCCGCTCCAAGGCCGGCGCGACGGGGTCCGTGACCGTACGACGAAAGAGCGGCGACACGATTGACGACCGGGCGCAAGCCCGCCAAGGAGACGCCATGCTGCAGAAGATCGTGATGCCCGCGCTCGGCCAGACCGTGACCGAGGCGTTGATCGAGAAATGGCACAAGCGCGAAGGGGACGCGGTCCGCAAGGGCGAGGTGCTGTTGGAGATCACCACGGACAAGGCCACGCTGGAGGTGGAGTCCTTTTTCGACGGCATCCTCCTCAAGATCCTCCACGCCGGGGGCGAGATCGTGCTTGTGAACCGGCTGATCGCGGTGATCGGCCCCGCCGGCACGCCCATCCCGGCCGACTTCCTGAAAGAGGAGCCCCTGCCGCCCGCGGCGGTGTCCGCCGCACCGGCGCCCGCCCCCGTCCCGGCCGGCACGGCCGCCGTTGCCGCCCCCGGACCGGCCCTCGCCGCAACCGCGGCCGGTGCGGCCGAAAAGTTCATCTCGCCGCGGGCCCGGCGCCTGGCCGCAGACCGGAAGGTGGCCTGGAAATTCCTGGCCGGCGGCGGTCCTGGCGGCCGGATCGTGGAGGTGGATGTGCAGGCCTACCTGGCGGCCGTCGACGCCCTCGATCTCACCCCCGCGGCGCGGGCCCTGGCCGCCGCGGGCGGCGTGGACCTGCGCACCGTCACCGGTACGGGCCCCGGCGGCCGGATCGTGCGCGGAGATGTGGCCGCGGCCATTCCGCCCGAGCCCATTCCCCTGACCGCCATCGAACGGATCACCGCGGCGCGGTTGACCCAATCGTTCCGCGACATCCCCCAGTTCTCCCTGACCTATGAGTGCGACATGACCCGGGCCCAGGCCGCGGTCAAAGCCCACAAGGCCGCGGGCACGGGCGTGACCATGACCGTGCTCCTGGTCAAGGCCCTGGCCGACGCGCTGGGGGAATTCCCCCGGGTCGGCGCCGTATTCCAGCCCGACAACACCCTCGCGCCCATGCGGGGCGTCCATATCGGTTTGGCCGTGGGGCTGGAGTCGGGCGAGCTGGTGGTGCCCGTCATCCGGAATATCCAGGCCATGGACCTGGCCGCCATCGCCCGGGCGAGCCGTGACCTCATTGACCGCGCCCGGGTGCGCAAACTCAAACCCGATGAGCTGACCGGCGGCGTGCTGACCATCTCCAACCTGGGCATGTTCGGCGTGACCCGGTTCGTGCCGATCATCAACCCCGGCGAACCGGCCATCATCGGCGTGGGCGCGGTCCGGGAGGTGCCCGTGGTGCGCGACGGCGCGGTGACCACGGCCCCGGTGATGGACCTGAGCATCGCCTGCGATCACCGGTCCATCAATGGGGTCCTGGGAGCCCGTTTCATGCAAAAAGTGCGCGAGATCATCGAACAGGCCGGTAAGTCATAATCAATTTAAAATGAACAACTTGTGACCGACTGTAAGCGTCCGGGGCGGGAAAACCGGCCCCGGCCGTGAACCGCGGCCCGGCGGGGCCGTTTAACTGGGTGTGAGGTCTACCTTTGGCGCCATCCGATGTGGAACTGATGTTGCTCGTCCGGCAGGGTGACGAGGCGGCGTTCGTCGACCTGATCGGGCGCTACCAGAAGAAGATGCTCAACTTCTTCTACCGGCTTTCGTGGGATTTCCACGCCAGCGAAGACCTGACGCAGGAGGTATTCTTGAGGATCTACCGATACCGCGGTCACTACGAGGAAACGGCGCAGTTCCAGACCTTCATCTACCGGATCGCCCGCAACCTCTGGATCGACCAGGTCCGCAAACGCCGGGTGCGCCCGGATACCGTTTCGCTCGACCAGGAAGTGGGCGGCCGCGGCGACCCGGCGGTCCTGGGCGACATGCTGGCCGACGAACGGGCCGAACAGCCCTCCGATCGGGCCGACCGTGTCGATATCGCCGATGGCATCCGCGCGGCGGTGGCGGGCCTGGATGAACAGGACCGGATGCTCTTTGCGATGGTCACGCGCCGGGAGATGAAGTACCGGGACATCGGCGAGGTGCTGGGCATCCCCGAAGGCACGGTCAAGTCCAAGGTGTTCTATCTCTACCGCAAACTGCGGGAACGGCTGGAAGGAATGCGGCCCGATGAAGTGTGACGAGGTCCGGGAACAGTTAGCCGACATGGCGCTCGGCCGGCTCGACACCGCCTTTGAAATGACGGTGCGCGGGCACTGCCTGGAATGCGCGGCCTGCGACGCCGAATACCAGGCCCTGCGGCGGATGCAGGCGGCCATCGACATCCTGCCCGAACTCGAGCCTTCCCCGGCTCTCAGGGACCGGATCATGGTCCGGTACCGCGCCGAGCGGCAGGCCTCCTATTCCGACCGCCTGCGCGCCGTACGCCGGGCCCATGGCGGCCTGGGGTACTTTGTCCGCTGGATCGGCCTGCAGGTCCATCGGCCCGAGGCGGCCGCCGCTTGCATCGCGGCCGTCATCCTGCTGGGCTTCGCGGCCGTCAATTATTCATTCTGGTCCGGTGCCGGCCAGGCGTCGATCGATCCGGCCGCGACGGCCAAACTTCCCAGCTGGCCGGCGGCCGGCCCCGTAAATCCCGACTATTACCTTTCCAGCCGCGAGGCGCACAAACGCGTCTCGGACGAACTGCTGGCCGTGGATGAGCTGGATGTGCCCGAACAAGCCTGGCGACGGACGGATATGGACCTCGACGGCATCCGGTTGGAGCCGACCGAGGCCCCGGACCATGAAAGCGATGTGGTCCGCGTGCCGGCCGTGGTCGCACCGTCTCCCGCCCCGGCCACCGCCGCGGCCGCCCTCTACGGCAACCGGTATTTGCGGGACCGGGCACTGGCCTGTTATGAAGGCGACAATGTCCAGGGACTGGTGACCGGCGGCCTGGAATGGCTGGCCCGCAGCCAGAATACCGATGGTTCCTGGGGCCCCGCCGCGGAGCGCACCTTCGTCACCGGGCTGGCCGGGCTGGCTTTCATGGCCGATGTGGGCATGCTCGATGTGCTGGGGTACCGGGCGACCGTGGACCGGGCCTGCGCCTACATCCGCACCCAGTGCGCGGCCGACCATGTCTACGCCGGTACGGACGGGAATGCGCGCCGGGCCCATGTGGTCGCCCTGAATTTCCTAGTGGAATACGCCGCTCTCACCGGCGACAACGCGCTCCGGGAGGAGGTCCGGCCCGGCCTAGCCGCGCTCTTCGACATGGGGGCCGCGGTGGGCTGGGAGGCCAACGAGACGCAATTCAGGGCCGACCGCTCGCTGACCGGGTGGTATATCCTGCTGATGGCCTCGGTCCGCCGGAGCGGGTATGACCTGGACCGGCTTTTCGTGGACCGGGCGCGTTCGTGGGTGACGCAGGCCACTTACGGCGGCCGCGAAGGCGCCGCCCCCACCGAAGACCAGCTCCAGGAGAACGCAGTCCGCGCGGCCGCGGCCTTCATGGGACGGTATTTCCTGGATGAGAAACGGGACAAGGACGACCTGCGGTCCATCGCCCGCGACCTGTATGTGTTCTTCGCGGAGCGGATCACCCGGGACGGCGTTGAACAGAACCCCTATTTCCTCTACTTCGCCGCCCTGGGGCTCTTCCAGGACCACGGTACCGAATGGTTCGCCTTCAACCGCGCGGTCAAGGGTTACCTGGCCCGCACCGCGGCGCAGGCCGAATATTTCGGCGCCAAGGCCGGCACTTACTGGCCGGCCAAGGGCCGCCGGTATGAGGCCGAAGGCGACGCCTTCCACACCGCCATCGCCGTCCTCACCCTCCAGACCTACTACCGTTACAGGATCATTGAATAAGACCGGGCCGACTCACCGCAAAAACGCCAAGTTGTCGCCGGGTTAAGACAAGAGCAGGATTCACCGCAAAGGCGCAAAAGCCTGCCCTCCGGCTTGACCGGACGGGGTCGCAAAGGGGTTCGGATCCGGAGGGGACGCACCAAGAAACACAAAAAGGATTTGTTCGTGGTTAAGCCCGTGAGGGCTGTTCACCATTCTTCACTTCAGATTTCCTGATCCCTATCCGTAACCGGGCATGTTTTTCGGAAAAAGGTTTGGCACTTTTTCCGACCCACAGGTGATTGTGCGGGGAACATCCGGATGTCAACCGTGTAGGGGCGGGTTTGAAACCCTTGTCATTAC
>JBDREB010000346.1:0-11392 GCA_043820325.1 Planctomycetota bacterium
CTGCGACCCTTGCGGTCGCCCATCCGGAGGCGGGGTCAAGCCCCGCAGCTACAAGGACTTGCGAGGAAGCATGGTTACCACCGGCAGGACCGTTCCGGGACCTGTGGAGCATGACAAAGATCCTTTTTGCGAGTCCGTCAACATTTGGCATTTAGCATTTTCAGGAGCAGGATTATGATCCCCGTGCAATAAATGTTAAATTTGCAATGCTAAATGCTAAATTAAAAATGGATTCGAAAGTGCAACGCGATTTATCCCGCTATCTTCCGCGCCTGCTCGAGCGCGAAGGCGAATATCTCCGCCTGGGTGTCGGCCGTGGTGTGGTAGCCGGAGGTCTTGGTGGTGTACTGGCGGATGATCAGGATGTGGATGTCCTTTTCGGTCTGGTTTTCGAGGATGATGCCGGCGTCGGGCTGGCCGGCCGGAACGCCCCATTCCGCTAACGGCCGCCGGGCCACCAGGACACAGTAATAATACGGGAAATCACTGCCCTGGACGCTGTTGATGCTCACCTGCATCTGGAGGCCCAGGAAATCGGGCGGGCCGCTCTTAAAGGCGACCATGGCCTTGACATCGGCCGGTACGACGCCCTTCTTGCCCTTGGCCGGCGCGGTGCGCAGTTGGAACTGGAACTCTTCGCCCCCATCGGGATGGGGCTGGAACAGTTTTTCGATCGCCAGCAATGCGTCGGCCTTGACCACCAGCCGGTCGTTGGTGAGGATGAACCGCACGCCCGTGACCCAGAAGGGGGGGATCATCACCAGGGCGTTTACGACGACCAGCGGGCCCATATAGGCCATTCCGGTGATCTCGACCGCGGCCATTGCGGTGATGACCGTGAGCGCGGCGAGGATGAGGAACACGCATCCGCCCCGCTTGTTGGTGATGTCGACCGTGGCCGCATCCCAGGTCTTCTGGTCGCGGTTGAGCTCGATGATGCGCGTGACTTCTTCGCGCCGGGCCGTGCGCCAGTCGCCGGGATCGCCCAGTTCCTCGACATTCTTGTAGCCCTTCACGAGGAGGAGGAGGATACCGGCAAAGAGGACCGGCAGGCCGAACCAGAAGTATTCACGCAGCCAGGCTTCGAGCGCGAAACCGCCGGCCAGCAGGATGATGGCGGCCGCAAAGCGCACCCCGTAGGGCAGGCTCTTGGCGCAGTAGAATTGGATGTTCGCGCGCCGGGCTTCAGGTGGCAGGAACATAGCCGGCTTCCTTGGGAGCGAGTTCGGCATGGCCGCACTGATCCCAGTAGAGGGGGCAGGCGCCCTGGCAGAGGGTGAAATCAGGACAACCGTCGCATACGGACGGGGCACAGCGCTTGGCGCGGATCCAGGCCGCGCGCGCCGAGTTCCATACGCCGGCAAACGGGGTGTCGAGCAGGCTGCCCACGGGCTCGGGCCAACTGGAACAGGGGAGGACATTGCCGGCCGAGTCGACGCTCAGCAGGCCGTCGCAGGCCGCACACCCCTTGTTGCCCAGCCGGTGGGCGAGAGGGTTGAAGAGGCAGACGGGCGTGGGCGAATACCACATGAACTCCACGCCCGCGGCGCGGGCCGCGGCCGCGAGGCCGGGAATGATACCGGGCAGTTCGGTGTACCTGACCACCAGATCGCCCATGCCCGCGGCGGCCGTGCCGGCCGGGATCATGAGGTTCATGGAAAGCCGTGTCAGCCCCAGCCCGCGCACAAAGGCCGGCATGGCGGTCAGCCGGTCCAGGTTGAGCCGGTTCATGGTGGTGTTGGTGTGGACGCGGATGCCGGCTGCAAGCAGGGCGGCGATGCCGGCGAGGGTGGCGTCAAAGGACCCGGCCACGGTGGTGAGGCGGTCGTGGGTGGCCGCGTCAGGCGCTTCCAGGCTCACCTGGGCCGAGGCCAGGCCGGCCGCGGCCAGGTCGCGGGCGAGCGCCGGTGTCACCCGGGTGCCGTTGGTGATCAGGTTCACCCGGAGCCCCAGTCCGTGCGCATACGCCACCAGCCCGGCGAGGTTGGCCCGCAGGCAGGGTTCGCCGCCCGTGAAGCTCACGCTGGGGACCTGGGCGTCATGGTGGATGACATCCAAGACGCGCCTGATCTCCGGTCCGGTCATCTCCCGCCCCGGTGCAGTGGAGGCACGGCAGGAGCAGGCGGCGTAGCAGAACTTGCAGGCCAGGTTGCACCGGCCGGTGACCGCCACCTCGGCCAGGACGGGCAGGGTGCTGAAGGGGAGGGTGAAGTTGACGCGTGTCACGCCCGGCGGCGGGTTGGATTCGTCCACGCAGCCCTGGAGCACCTGCTTGAGGCCGGTGAAGAACTCGTACAGGTCGCGTCGGACCATTTCCGTGCGGCCGTGGGTGGCCCAGAGGTCATCCACGCGGCCGCCGGAAAAGAGGGTCTGGAGGATCCGCACGCCGGAGGAGTTGAGGCGGTAGGCCTCGTTGGGCACTTTTATAAGCAGGTTGTCGGCCGGCCGCACGACCACGAATTCCCGGATGGCCGCCGCGTAGGCGTCGATCCAGTCCAGGGGATACCGGCCGGTCTCCATCACCGCGATCCCCCGCTCACGCAGGCCGAATGGCAGGCCGAGTGACAAGCCGAGTGACAAGCCGAATGGCACGCCGAGTGGCAGGCGTCATGGCAGGCCGAGTGGGTGAAACAGCCCTCGAAACAGAAATCCGATCTTACGAATGTGTCGTAGGTCATGGCCTGCATGGGGTGGCGGAACCCGTTGGTGTACATCCACGGCGATGTCCGCCATTGGTAGTCGCCGTAACGGTATTCCCGGCCGGAGGCGGGTGCGGCCTGCGTTTCATCGGGGAGGAGTTCGTTCGCCAGTTTTCGGTAATGGGCGCGGGTAGCCTCGATGTCGCAGTCCCAGGCCTTACGCTGGATCGCGTCGCAGACGGCGCGGAAGAGCCCCTCCATTTCGCCCTCGTCGAGCGCGCCGTCGCTGCGGACATACCCCAGGAACGACTGTTCGTAGGGATCGGCGAGCTTGGCGTCGGGTGAGATCACCTGCGCGGCGAAGGGATCGCGGCCGGTGATCCGGATCACGGCCAGGGACTCCAGGTGGCTGGCGATGACGCTCAACACGCGGGCGAAGGGGACCTCGCAGAAGATGAGCGTCTCCACGAGCTGAAGGTCGGCCACCTTGCCCGTCTTGCGGAAAGAGGCCAGCTCGATGCGGGGCGGGATCCAGTCCTCGCGCGCCCAGCGGATCGCCTCCAGGCCGTCCCGGGCCCGGAGCATGGAACGGTGCTTGGTGGCCGCGATGACGACCACCATGAGGATCAGCACGCCGCCCAGGATGAGGATGCCCGTAGCGAACGGGCGGCGCGCGGCGGGAACCGGGGCGGGGCTGGTTTGCGGCCCGGCGGGGAGATCGGCGGACGCGGGGGCGGCGCCTTCCAGGGCCGCGGCGGAGAAGAAAGCCGCGTCAATATATTGTTTGATGCTGAAATGATACTGGGTCGGCACATCCTTCCGGTGCAGGCGGACCGTGAGCCAGTGCTTGTCCCTGAACGGGGTGGTGAGGTAGGAAATGAGATACTCGGCGTTCATGAATTTTTCGGTGCGGAATTTGAACCGGTCCATGCCTGCGATGTCGAATTCGGCCGCCATGGGGATCGCGACGGGGTAGATCACGCGCACCGTGTAATGGTCCATCGGTTCGCTCCACTCCGACGGCGCCCAGTCGAAAAAGACCAGGCTGCCGATGTCGGCTTGGGTCTGGCCGAGATAACCGGCCCGGCCGAGGTCCGTGGTGTAGGCGAACTTGAAGATCACATCACCATCGTCGATGGCCTTGCCGTCGGCCAGGAGCACGCCCCACTGCCCGTCGCCCTCGGGCGTTATGGTCAGGGGCAGGGACTTGGTGTTCTGGTCGTACCAGGCCCGGGCATTGGCCGCATCAAAGTCAGGGGCCGCGTTGCCTAAGCCGCCGAAACCGAACCCGTGCAGACTGCCGTTGGACCGGTAGCAGACGCTGTACGAGACCGTGGCCGTCAGGTCGGGCTGGAGGGCCGCATCGACCTCCACCCACCGCAGGGTGCCCGCGGCGAACACGGGCGTGGTGACGAGGACGGCCAGGCAGACGGTGCGCAGGAAGTGCATCACGGGCGGCTCCTTGGGACCGGCAGTGCTGTAATTGCCATAACTATGCCGCCCGGACCGGAGTTGTCAAGTACATTTCGCGGCCCTGCCGTAAAAATTAAGTTGACAAATGTTTCAAACAAATGTATAATATTGGCGTACATCACAACTGACGCTTGCAGGATATCATCCATGCCCCCGCTCTCACGCCCCGACGGACGCAGCACCGCCACCCGCGCGCGCATCCTGAACGCGGCCGGCGAGTTGTTCGCGGACAAGGGGTACGGCGACACCACGGTGCGCGACATCTGCGCCCGGGCGCGGGTGAACCTGGCCTCGGTGAACTACCATTTTCGGGGCAAGGAGAAACTGCTGGCCGAGGTGGCGCGCCACGGGTTCGAGACCATGCACGCTAAATACGCTGTGGACCATAAACTGGCCGGGCTCACCGATCCCAACCGGCGGCTGCGGCAGTTCATCTGGAACATGCTCGCGCCCCGGCACGACCCGGAACTGCCGGGCTGGTTCCCCGATTTCATGGCCCGCAATTTCCAGTTCGCCCACGCCCATGTCCGGCCGCTCATGCTCCGGCACAAGGCGGCGGCGCTGGCCGTGCTCACGGACATCGTCACCGGGCTGATGGACGCGTCCCGCGACGGGTATATCGTGCGGCTGGCGGCGGCCAGCGTGATGGGCGTCGTGTTCTACCACATGCGGCCCCACCCGGAACCGGGCGGGCGGTTCCCGGAAGTGAAGGGCCCGCGGGACCTGGAACGGTTCATCGATTCTGTGTACGCGTTCGCCCTGGGGGGCATCGCCGGCCTGCGCCACCCTGAATTGAGGAGCTCACCATCATGAAAGCACTGGCCTGGTTCATCGTCATCGCCGTCATCGGCCTGATCGGCTGGCGGCTCTATCCCAAGTTCATGGCCGGAGACAAGGGGCCGGTCGACCGCAAGGAAGCTCCTGTGCCCGTGGAAGTGGCCGCGATCGGCAAGGGCACGGTAAGGGACACGGGGATCTTCACCGGTTCGCTCGACCCCCGCAGCCAGTTCGTGGTTTCCCCCAAGGCGGGCGGCAAGCTCAAAAAGCTGAATGTCAACATCGGTGATGCGGTCAAAAGCGGCGCGGAGATCGCCCTGCTCGATGACGATGAATATGTCCAGGCGGCGGAGCAGGCCAAGGCCGAGCTGGCCGTGGCCGCGGCCAATGTGGAACATGCCCAAAGCCAGAAAACGGCGGCCGAACGGGAATTCCGGCGGCTGGAGACCCTGCGTGCCAAGAGCATCGCCTCCGAAACGGAGCTGGACCGCGCCCGTGTGGAGTTCGAGGCCCGCGAGGCCGGTTACAAGGTGGCGCAGTCCCAGGTACTCCAGCGCGAGGCCGCGCGCAAGACGGCCGCGATCCGGCTGGCCTACACCCGGATCACGGCCGACTGGCCGCCGACGGTCAGCGCGGCCGGCGGCAGCCCGGGCGAAGAGGTCTGGTTCGTCGGGGAGCGGTTCGTGGAAGAGGGCGCCCTGGTGCGGGCCAACGATCCCATCGTCTCCGTGGTGGACATCAACACGCTCATCGGCGTGATCAATGTGACCGACCGGGATTACAGCCGCGTGCGGGTCGGCCAGCCGGTGCGGGTGACCGCCGACGCTTTTCCCGGCCGGAGTTTCACCGGGACCGTGGTGCGCATCGCGCCCCTGTTCAGGGAGGAATCCCGGCAGGCGCGCGTGGAGCTGGAACTCCCCAATGCCGGGCATGAACTGCGGCCGGGCATGTTCATCCGGGCGGAGATCGAGTTCAGCCGCCGCGCCGATGTCACGGTCATCCCCGTGAACGCCGTGGCCAACCGCGACGGCACAACGGGCATCTTCATGGTGGACCAGGCCGGCGCCAGGGTAACCTTTACCCCCCTGACCGCGGGACTCACCGACCAGGGGCTGGTGGAAGTGGTCGCACCCGCCGGGCTGACCGGCCGGGTGGTGACCACCGGGCACCATCTCCTGCGCGACGGCGCGGCGATCACCGTGGTCCAGCCGGCCGGCATGGCCCCGGCCGCCGCCCCGGTCCCTGTTCCCGCCACCGGCAACTGAAGGAACGCAACCGTGAATATCGCGTCGTTCTCCATCCGCCATCCCGTGCTCACGATCATGGCGACCCTGATCGTGATCGTGCTGGGCGCCATCTCCCTCTCGCGCCTGCCCGTGGACCTGATGCCCGATATTTCCTTCCCGACCCTCTCGGTGAGCACCACATACACCAACGCCGGGCCCCGGGAGATCGAGGAGCTCATCACCCGGCCGATCGAGCAGGCCGTGGGCGCGGTGCCGGGCGTGCAGGAGATCACATCCGAGTCGTCGGAGGGCTCCAGCAGCGTGCGGGTGACCTTCGCCTGGGGTACGGACCTGGACGCGGCGGCCAACGACATCCGCGACCGGCTCGACCGCGTGATCAGCAGCCTGCCCGACGAAGCCGACCGGCCCACGCTCCGCAAGTTCGACCTGGCCGCCTTCCCCGTCCTGATCCTGGGCGCCTACAGCGACCTGGACCCGCTCCAGATGCGCCAGCTCATTGAGGACCAGATCACCTACCGCATCGAGCGGGTGCCCGGCGTGGCATCGCTGACCCTGTGGGGCGGCCTGAAACGGGAGATCCATGTCGACCTGGCGCAGGACAAGCTCAAGGCCGTGGGCGTGACCATCGACCAGATCCTGGCCCGCATCCAGGCGGCCAATGTTGCCTTTGCGGCCGGCATCGTCGAGGAAGGGGACAAGGAGGTCGCCATCCGGACGCTGGGCGAGTTCGCCAGTGTGGATGAACTGCGGGAAACGGTGGTGGCCGTCCAGAACGGTGTACCGGTGCGCCTGGCGGAGATCGCCGATGTGACCGACACCGCGCAGAAGGTGCGGAGCATCGTCCGGGTCAACGGCAAGCCGGGATTCCGCCTGGCGATCATGAAGCAATCGGGGACCAACACGGTCCAGGTGGCCAAGGCGGCGCTCGCGGAACTGGCACGGATCAACCGTGATATCCCCCAGGTCAGGATCGTTCCCATCATCAACACGGCCGATTATATCCAGCAGTCGATCAACAACATCGGCCAGTCGGCCATGTACGGCGGCGTGCTGGCGATCATCGTGCTCCTCATTTTCCTCCAGAACATGCGGAGCACACTGATCATCGCCACGGCCATTCCGGTGGCCATCATCGCCACCTTCACGCTCATGTATTTCAACGGCTTCACCCTGAACATCATGACCCTCGGCGGCATGGCGCTGGGCGTGGGTATGCTGGTGGACAACTCGATCGTGGTGCTGGAGAACATCTTCCGCCTGCGCCAGGAGGAGAGCATGGGGCGTTTGGAGGCGGCCGAAAGCGGCACCAACGAGGTCATGGCCGCGGTCATATCCAGCACGCTGACCACGGTGGTGGTCTTCCTGCCGCTGGTCTTCATGGCCGGCATGGCCGGCGTGATGTTCAAACAGCTGGCCGTGGTGATCAGCTTCGCCCTGCTCTGCTCGCTGGTGGCGGCGCTTACCATCGTGCCCATGCTGGCCGCCCGCTTGCCGCAGTCTTCCCTCGGCGGGGGACACCGGTCCGCCCCGGTCCGGCTCCTGGTCCGGGTCCTCGGCGCCATGGAGACGACCTACAAGGAACTGCTCCATTGGGCATTGGATCACAAGGCCGTGGTTACGGTGATCGTCGTCGCGGTCCTCGGCACCAGCCTCTTTCTGCTCCGTCTCATCGGCGCCGAGCTCATGCCGGCCACGGATGAGGGGCAGGTCCGGATCGATGCCGAGGGCGCGGTGGGCACCCGGCTGGACCTGACCGATGAACGCATGCGGGCGATCGAGGCGATCGTTGCCGGGGCCGTGCCCGAAGCGGACCGCTCGGTTGCCAGCATCGGCGGCGGGGGCTTCGGCCGCGCCGAACCGGTCAATGCGGGTTCGATGAACATCATGCTCGTGCCCATGGCCCAGCGCACACGATCGAGCGAACAGGTGGCCCAGGACCTCCGCGAGCGGCTCACCGGCGTCCCCGGCATGACCATCCGGACCCGGGCGGGGCAGAGCATGACCACGCGCATGATGTCGCGGGCGATGTCGGCTTCGGGCGAGCGGATCAACATCGAGGTCCGCGGGTACGACCTGGAGCGGGCCGATCAGATCGCCCGGCAGGTGCAGGCGGCGATCAAGGATATCGAGGGCGTCACCGATGTGCGCCTGGAACGGGAAGCCGGCGCGCCCGAGCGGACGATCAATATCGACCGCCAGAAGGCGGCCGACATGCGTGTGACCGTATCCCAGATCGCCAACCTGCTCCAGACCGCGCTCGGCGGGACCACCGCGGGTTATTACCGGGAGGCCGGCAAACAATACCGCATCCTGGTGCGGGTCAAGGATTCCGAAAAACTCGCTGTGCGGGACATCCTCGATCTGCCGCTCACCAACGCCGCCGGGCGGCAGGTGGCGCTTCGGAATTTCACGGCCGTCGAGCCGCACACCGGGCCGACCGTGATCGAGCGCAAGGACCAGGAACGCGTGGCTAACCTGGCCATCAACATAACGGGCCGGGACCTGACCTCGATTATCGCCGACATCCGGGCCCGGATCCGGAACATCCCCCTCGGTCTTGATTTCACGCTGAACATCACGGGCGACTACGAGGAACAGCAGAAGTCCTTCCGGGAGCTGCTGCTCTCCTTCGTGCTGGCGCTGATGCTGGTCTACATGGTCATGGCGGCCCAGTACGAGTCCCTGCGCGACCCGCTGGTGGTCATGTTCTCCGTGCCCCTGGCCGTGATCGGCGTGATCCTGGCCCTGACCATTACCAACACCACCTTCAACATCCAGTCTTTCATCGGCTGCATCATGCTGGCCGGCATCGTGGTGAACAACGCCATCCTGCTGGTCGACCACACCAACCTTCTGCGCCGGCGCGACCATATGCCCCTGCGGGCGGCGATCGAGGAAGCCGGCCGGCGGCGGCTGCGGCCCATCCTTATGACCACGGCCACCACGGTCCTCGGCCTGATGCCCCTGGCGCTCGGCCTGGGCGAGGGCGGCGAAGCCCAGGCGCCGCTGGCCCGCGTGGTCATCGGCGGCCTGCTGAGCTCGACCCTGATCACTCTTGTGTTCATCCCGATCGTGTATTCGTGGTTTGAACGAATGGGCAAGGAAGAAAAACACCATGCGTAATATCCTATGGTCCCCGGCGGTGATCATTGCGGCGGGTCTCTGGTCGGCTGGTTGCGGCGGTCCCGTGCCGGCGGCGGTCCGGCCCCAGATCGCGGATGCGGCAGTGACGGCGGGGGCGGTCCCGGCACCCGTCCCGGCCGTGGAGGGATCCCCGGCGTTGGCTGTGGAGACACTGCCGGCCGCACCGGCGGATATCGCCGCACCCGCTGAAGCCGCCGTGCCGGCCGCGGCACCGGCGCCCGACCTTCCGGCCGGCCCCCGGCCCGCGGCAGTCGTACCGCTCACGCTCACCGTGTACGACGCGATCATGACCGCCCTCGAGAACAACCGGGAACTCGAGATCCAGCGGCTGACGCCCGCGATCCAACGGACCCTGGAGGACCAGGCGACGGCCGCGTTCGCGCCCCTGGCGGTGGCGGCCGTTTCGCAGAAGCATACCGCTTCCATCCAGGACCCCGGCACCGGCCCCCTGGATGTCTCGACCAATGCGGCCGGGGCCAGCGCTTCGCTCACCCACCTGCTCTCGTCCGGGACCACCATCGGCGTGGAAGCCGATGCCACCGTCTCGGATTCAACCCTCGCCGATACCGCCGCCGTGAGCCGGGTGGGGGTGACCGTCACCCAGCCCCTGCTCCAGGGCGCGGCCGACGGCATGGCGCTGGTGAGCCTGCGCCAGGCCCGCATCGACACGGCGATATCCGGCTATGCACTGCGCGGGTACGCCGAGGCGCTGGTGGCCGAGGTCCAGCGGACCTACTGGGACTACTACCTGGCCCTGCGCCAGATCGCCATCTACGAGGAATCGCTCGCCCTGGCCCAACAGCATGTGCAGGAAACCCGGGACCGGATCGAGGCGGGCACCCTGGCCGCGATCGAACTGGTGGCCGCCCAGGCCGAGGCGGCCCTGGACCAGGAAGCGCTCATCAACGCCCGGGGCCAGGCCGAGTTGATCCGGCTCAAACTGGTGCGGCTCCTCAATCCCGGCACCGACCGTCCGTGGGACACCGTCTTTACGCTCGGTGAACAGCCCGTCATTCCCGAAGGCGCTCTGGCCGAGGTCGCCCTGCATGTCCAGGCCGCCCTGCGCATGCGGGCCGATCTCAACGAGGCCCGCCTGGCCGTGACCCGCGGTGATCTTGAGGTGGCCCGGACCAGGAACGGCCTCCTGCCCAAACTGGACCTTTTCATACGGCTGGGCAAGACCGGGTATGCGGATGCGTTCGCCCAGTCGGCCCGCAACCTCGACGACGACACCTATGATGTGGAGGCCGGTCTGACCTTCCAGTATCCGCTGGGCGGCCGCGGTCCCGCGGCCCAGCATAACCGGGCGATGCTCAGCCGCCGCCAGTCGGCCATGGCCCTGCAGAACATGGCCGACCTGGTCCAGTTCGATGTGCGCGCGGCCTACATCGAGGTCGGCCGCACCCGGGAACAGGTGACCGCCACGGCGGCCACGCGCAAACTGCAGGACGCGAAACTGCTCGCGGAACAGGAGAAATTCGCGGTCGGCAAATCGACCACCTTCCTGGTCGCCCAGGCCCAGCGGGACGCGGTCCAGGGCCGGAGCGGGGAACAGCAGGCGGCGATCAGCCACCTCAAGGCGCTCATCGACCTGTTCGCCGCCGACGGTACCCTGCTGGTGCGGCTTGAGATCGCGGTCCCGGGCGGGGAACCCGCGGTGGGGACGGCCGGAGATACCGGCGCGGATTGACCGGCAGGTCAGGCCAGAAGCCGGGCGGCGTTCCGGTACAGGATCTTTTCGAGCACGGTCTTGGGCAGTTTGACGCCCTGGATCGAATAGCCGGCCGTGGTGCGTTTGAAGGGCGGGTTCTTCTGCACGCGGTCCGTGGCCAGGAAATCCAGGTGTGACCGTACAAAATCGACCGAGGTGGCCACATACTTTTTGAGCGGGTCGGCGCCCTTGAGGGGGATCTCGAAGGGCTGGTAGAGGGACTGGGCCTGCATGCCCGTGGGCACATTGGTGTCGTCGTAGATGCAGATTTCCTGATCCCGGCGGAAAATGCTTTGGCACTTTTTGGCGTCAGCCAGGCGCGTGAATCAACCATAGGCCGGTTTGGGTGGTTACCGTAGGGGCGGGTTTGAAACCCGCCCTTTATTGCCGTTTCGCGATTA